>CAZQKO010000153.1:0-5439 GCA_964593945.1 uncultured Pirellulales bacterium
GCGAACAAGGATACCCATAGACGACCGTGCGCAAGACGCCGTCGATATTGATTCTAACCCGGCACTCGCCGCTCTGGCCGGGTTGAATGATACACATCTTCGGACATAGCTCGCACTGAACTTTCATCTGTTTTTAACCACTCTTGGAAAGGAGCATAACTATTCGGTACAATTATAACAACTATCCGGCCCAGGCGAAGCTGTAACTCCCAATTTATCAGGACTTAAAAAATCCACCTTCCGTTTGACCTTTCCCGATTCATCGGGATCGACAGGCACCCGAACTTGTCTGACGACCCGTCCTCCGTAGCACTGCGGAGGGTGGACAGTCAAGAATCGTGATTTTAATTAAGATAACATTGACCTTTGCTAACTTATTTGTTAGCCTATAATGAATACACAAAAGAATTTTGCGATTTACGATTACCGACTGCTAATTGGAAATCGGAAATGCTGAGCCAAGATTAAGATGTAATTATAGGAGGCAAGAACAAATGAAACCACAAAAACTACTCTGCCTATTCTACGCGTTAATGCTAATAGTTCTGGGATGCGAGACGAAACCATCCACCTCAATCCACCAAACAATGGCTGCCGGTGGGGAACAGTCATCTACATCGATTCAGGAAGCCGCAGCATCCGGCGACGTCAGCCAGATCCAAATCCATATTTTAAGGGGCACTGATGTGAACACCCAAGATAAGGATGGACAAACTGCCCTGCATCTTGCGGCCAGGTACGGCCATCAGGCGGTAGCCGAGCTGCTAATTGCAAACGGCGCTGATGTGAACCTGGAAAACAAAAACGGTGAGGCTCCTCTGTACCTGGCTGTGCGATGGGGCCATCAGAGATTGGTTGAAATGCTCCTGTCAAAAGGTGCTCAAATCTCTAATATCCATCTGGCGGCTTACACAGGAGACATGGCCAAGATAATAATGTTTGTCAATGAAGGCGTTAACGTTAATACACAGGACGAGCACGGCGAGACGCCTTTGCACTTTGCAGCCCTTGCCAGCCAAAAGAATATGGTCACACTTCTTATTGCTAATGGTGCCAACGTAAACGCAAAAAGCCGATCCGGATGGACGCCTCTGCACTCTGCATCCGGCATAGGCCAGAGAGAAATCGTCGATATTCTTATCTCAGAAGGTGCCAACGTCAAAGCCAAAAGCAAATTGGGCATTACGCCTTTACACCTCGCAGCCTATCATGGCCTAACCGATGTTGGCAATCTTCTTATAGCCAGAGGTGCTGATGTTAACGCAACAGATAAGTATGGTTTTACGCCTCTGCACCTCGCGGCATACGAAGGCCGCGGCGAAATAGTCAAACTGCTTGTTGCCAGCGGCGCTGATGCGAACGCCAAAAACGGTAACGGTAAAACAGCACTGTCACTGGCGCAACAGCAAGGACATAGAAGAATCGTCGAGGTCTTACGCATCCACGTCACTCAAGACTAATTATGGGTCTAAGGTGAACAGCAAAAGAAAAACTGCGGCCAAGAAAACAGACCTGTCTGACAAAGAGCTGTCTGAGACCGCAAAAAAGAAAGCGGGTGTCTTAGACGCGCGGATAATTTCCCCCACAGAGGTGGAAACTGCTGCCTGGGTGCGATTGAAGTGCCGGTTTGGATGCAGCGGTTTCGGCCAATGTTTAGTTTGTCCCCCCTTTACACCGACCCCGGACGAAATGCGCGAGGTTCTTGACTCCTACCGCAGAGCTATATTGATACACTTCGACCGTAAGGCAAACATCAAAGCAATGATTGCCGAATTAGAGCGGGACATCTTTCTGCGTGGTGCCTGGAAGGCTTTCGGCCTTGGTGCCGGCCCCTGCCCTTTCTGCAGAGAGTGTGATGTAGAAGAGCAGCAGTGTCGGCATCCCGAACGTGCCCGCCCATCAATGGAAGCCTGCGGAATCGATGTTTTCACCACCGTTAAAAAGTAGGGCCTTCCCATAGAAGTCGTGCGAACAACCCGTCAATGCCCCAATTTTTACGGACTCCTACTCGTTGACTGAGCTTAAAAAATCTTTTTTTATCCGGAATTTCCAATATTAAGTCGTGCGAAAAAACAAGAACACGATAGCATAGAGCTTATAGAGGTCATTTAACACAGTTTCCATCATAGTAGAAAGGAGATGTGTATGCGTGCATTAAAGATCTGCTTATGGATAGCTGGTATTTTATGCTTGCTGTCGGTATTTGGAATGTTCCTACCTATTTCAGCATTGCAATCCATTGCCAAAATCTTTGGGGTTGAATCGCTTCCGGATTCGCCGGTATTCGTGTATGCGGCTCGCCTGATGTCAGCCACGTATGTTGGGGTGGGCGTATTTTTCGTAATTCTGGCCCTTGACCCTACGAAATACGGCGTGCTGGTACTATTCTCCGGCATAGCTTCAGTTCTCTTAGGCATAGTCTGTGCGATAGTAGGATTGGTAGCGGCAATGCCCTCTTTATGGTTCCTGGGTGATTCTTTGAGCTGTGTGGTGTTGGGCGTTCTCATACTTGTGTTCTGGCAACGAGCGAAGCAAAAATCTGTAGTTTAACCGTCGTGACTCTGGCTAACTGCAACGTTAGGGTGACTTACAGAAAAAGGAGATAACTGATGATACGAAAGACAACCATCGTCGTTTTGCTACTGACAGTTACCATGCTCACCGGCTGTGCCAGCCAGCAGCAGCTTGCTTTTAAATCGGTCGAAGGCAAGGAACACTCCGCCGTCACGCCCGTGAAGCAGACCGTCGATTGGGCTGTCGAATGGTGGGGCCCACGGCATGAGGCTGTTAATGAGCGGCTGAAAAAGGGAAACGTCGACCTGCTCTTTATCGGTGATTCAATCATCCATGGCTGGGAAAATACGGGCAGGGAAATCTGGGATGCCTATTATGCACCGCGCAATGCGGTCAATATGGGTTTTGGCGGAGACCGGACGGAGCATGTGTTGTGGCGGCTGGATCATTCTAACTTTGAAGGCATCTCACCGAAGCTTGCGGTGCTCATGATTGGAACGAACAATTCAAATGGGGATGACAACACAGCCGAAGAAATCGCCGACGGAATCATCGCAATCTGTCACCGGCTGCGTATCAAACTTCCCAGGACGAAGATACTTATGCTGGCGATATTCCCACGCAATCCAGAATCCTCGGCTCAGCGCCAGAAGAACGCCAGAGCCAGTATATTGGCTTCAAGGATTGCTGACGGCAGGATGATTTATCACCTTGATATCAATAGCAGCTTTCTGACGGACGACGAGTTATTGTCCAAGGACATTATGCCTGACTACCTGCATCCCAACAAGGCCGGATACAAGATTTGGGCCGAGGCCACGGAGCTTAAAATTGCTCAACTAATGGGCGAGCGTAAATAGCCAGGAGGCAGAAGCCTGCCCTGAGCGGGGTTGAAGGGACGGATGACGGCTTGTCCTTCGTAGCCCGCCTGCCCAGAGTGTAAGGCGGGCAGGCTTTAGCGAAGAAGGAAGGACAGAAGTTTACCCGCCTCTGGCGGGACCGAAGACAGAGTGTTGTGACGCAATACGCGATACGCACGACGCAATACAAGATAAGGACCGCTGAGCTTAGCTGCTGGAAGGAACAGGATTATGGTTGAGCTCACAGACGAACAGAGGAAAGTCATGTTTCAGCTTGGAAGAACAGACTCTGTTTTCGATTCGGTCCCCGAGCATGTTATCGATCAACTTGTGCAGATGGGGCTATCGTACTATCGGTCAAAAAAGAATATCTGCTTCACTGATGAAGGGGAGAGAATTTATCAACAGCTAAAAAAATTGGAGTCATTAGCATAGTATCGGCAGCCTTGCGCGACCTTGCCGCGATATTTTTCTTGCTTTTCCGACAATCCAGGACAAAATATCTCCGACAAGCGAGTCACATCTTTGGTGAATCTAAATGTTTAGCCCTGCCACTCGTGGCAGGGTTTTTAGGACTCAATAGAAGAATTGTGCCGGTTCAAAAGTTACGCAATACGAGCGACCCATGCTTCGCCTTAGGCTACGCAGGGCAGGCGAGAAATAAAAATTAAACCGGCTGAACATTAACGCCGCGTCTGCGGCGCCCGCGAGCTTTTCGTTGTGCAGAAAATGTATAATCAATATTTCGATAGTAACTGTCAAAAATAGCTATGATCATTATCATTCTTTATGTAACTCCTATTCTTGGTACCCTTGTCCTAGCCGCCCCTAGCTTTTTGAGGATTGCTAGGCGCATCTGGTCAGCTGCTAAATCAGGCGAAGTGCCACAGTATGGTGAAAGTGAGAAGCGTGAAAACCGAGCACGAACGGTGTCGGATTTACCTGTCGCAGAGTTGAGAAAGTTAAAGCCTATCGTGCTTCATCAAGTGTGGTGGTTGGTTAAAGGAATATCATGTGTCTTCATGTTTCCTATCGTGATGCTTAGACTTTCAATTGCCACGCGCTGGGGCTCAAGAGTCTGGTGGCTTTCGCCTGTTAACCTCTATGAGCTATGGCGACTTGCATTTCTTTGCCTTAGCTATTATTACACAAAACAAAATGCGTTTTACACCTCCTTTTTACTTGCAGCGATTGTAGGGACTAGCGCTATTTGGGAACTGGTATCAATGCTAGAGCAAAAGGATGGAATTTTGGAGATTCTGCGAACACCTCGACACAAAGTCAATATTCGCGGTATTCTAGAGTCTGGCCTTATCCTTGTCCTTGCCTTCGCGGCATCCTACTATGCAATGAGTGTAATTAATCCAAGTTCATTCACACAGCAATTATCAATCCTGGACTCTATCTACTTCAGCGTGATAACAATCGCCACTGTTGGGTATGGTGACATGGCGCCTGTAGCAGGATATGCCAGGATATTAACAATAGTCGAAGTGTTACTTGGGCTTCTGTATATTCTCTTTGTTGTTGGCATATTCTTGAGCGTATATATCAAGCATCAGAACGAAGAAGTAAATCGTAAGGCTGAAAGTTCCTAACAATTCATTTGAGTCAGACTATGTGGAATGCCGCCAGTGAACTTGATGTAATGCTGAAACCATATAAACAATAGAATAGCTAGGGACAGTGCACAGAAAACGGTAATGTCCAAAATAAACTAAGTATGACAAAAGCAAATCTATAGCAAGGAGTGAATGCACGGAATGCGACTATATCTAATCAATCCCTCAAACCCGCTTGTCAGCATCGTCAACGTCAAGGAGAGCCGCTGGAACCGCTACCGCGTGTGGAAACCGCTGGGCCTTATGGTTCTGGCCGGCCTGACCCCGCCAGAGTGGGAAATCTCAATAGTGGACGAGAACCTCGGAGCACCTGACTATCAAGCCATGCCTCGGCCGGACCTAGTGGGCATTACCGCTTTCACTTCGCAGGCGAACCGCGCATACGAAGTGGCCGGTTACTTCCGGTCTCTGGGCGTACCCGTCGTCATGGGCGGCATTCACGC
>CAZQKO010000154.1:0-5370 GCA_964593945.1 uncultured Pirellulales bacterium
AAGTCATATTGCACCCATTCCTTGGTGCCTTTTCGCGGCCACCAGTGCAGGAAGCGGTTGGAATGGTCGCCGGAGCTTTTCGGCTCGCGCTGGTCATTTAGCGCCCTTGCGTCGCCACCAGATGCGCTGGCCTCGCTGGCAGAGGCAATTGTCGGCGCAGGCAGGGGACGTGCCGCAGATTCGGTATTTGCTATCCAGACAGTCATTTCGCCTCGGCCACGATGTGCCCACGCATAATACGGAATGGCTGTAAAATCGACTTCCTCTCGCTTGAGTTCGTCACGGCCCTCAACCCGGGCAAGACTGAGGGCTTCGCCCTGCAGCACTTGTACACCACCGAGCAGCTCAGGTTTGAACTCCGTTGAGACGACGGCCTCATCCGGCAGAAGTAAGTTGATTACATGCCCATCCTTTACGTCCGGCCACTCGATGCAATAAACAATAGGCCCGCGTTGCAGGGCGACTTTGCCGATGTTGTCCTCGACTTTCTCGTGGCTCAATACACGGCGGACGGGCATCGGCAAAGACAGATCGATGGTATCACCCTTGGACCATTTGCGGTCAATGGCCACGTAACCATCTTGCAGATTCAGTGGGACCGTTTGACTATTTACCTTGAGAGTAGGCTTATCATCAGATGTGTCAACAAACCGGTAGAGGCTTGTGGTGAGCTTGTCGAATCCATCGCTGGGAATCGGCTCATTGCGGCTCCAGCCGGGGATGCGCACATTCACGGTAAATTCACCGGCCTGCTCTGGTTCAACTGTAATTCTAACCTGTCCATCCCAGGGATAGCGGCTCTGCTGCCGGAGATGGACCTTCCGCTCGCCTAACGTTATATCCGCCTGTCCTGCGACAAACAGATTCACATATAACGTATTATCCTGCTTGGCGTACACATAGCCTGGCACAGAAGCTACGAATCGGGTGATATTACCCGGACAACATGCACAACCAAACCAGGGACTGCGACTGTGGCTGCCATCGGACTCGAGAGGATTGGGATAGAAGAACAATTTACCATCAAGTGACACCCCGGAAATCAGGCCGTTATACAAAGTACGCTCCATCACATCGATATATTTGGCATGCCCATGGAGCAGGAACAGCCGATGATTCCAGTACGCATTGCCGATAGCCGCGCAGGTCTCGCAGTAAGCCGCGAGGTTTGGCAGCTCGTATGCTGGGCCAAAGCCTTCATGTCCACCTGTAGCTCCGATGCCGCCGGTCAAATAAAGTTTCTTTGTAACGACGTCCTGCCATATCCTGTCGATGGCTTCAATATACCGGCGGTCGCCTGTCAGAGCCGCGACATCAGCCATACCAGAATACATGTAGGTCGCACGCACCGCATGGCCTACTGCTTCGGTCTGCTCAACGACTTTCTTGTGTGCCTGGCTGTATTCACCGTCACCGGGGCCTCGTGTATCTAAGAAAAACTTGGCCAAGTCCAGATATTTTTTTTGGCCGGTCGCTCGATAGAGTTTTACCAGGCCCATCTCAATGATTTGATGGCCGGGTGCATCTTCATTTTTGCCCGGAACAAAGACCTCACACAAAAGGTCCGCGTTTTTCACGGCTATATCAAGGAGGGTGCGTTTGCCTGTAGCCTGGTAGTGCGCGACAGCAGCTTCATAGAGGTGCCCCATGTTGTACAGCTCGTGACTGAGCCTTTTGACATTGACCCAGCGCTGTGGTCCAGCCCAGTTGTGTGGTTTTTGAGGATTGATAGTTCGAGCCGTGTAAAGGTATCCATCCGGCTCCTGGGCCGCGGCGATTTTGGCAATCACTTCGTCTAAGTATTTGTCCATCGCCGGATCCGCCTTGATGGATAATCCGAAAGAGGCTCCTTCGAGCACTTTGTAAATGTCCGTATCGTCAAAAGAATAACCACGCACCTTGCGGTCCTGAAGGTTTGGGTCATTCTGCAAAACCCTGGCCGCACGCTCAAAGTTGCCAAAGCGCCCGGTTTCCTCACACTTGCCAAAGGCGTATGGAATAGTAACGCTGCGATTCGTCTCAATCCGCGGCGCCCAGAATTCGTCCTCAGCCTTTACATCAGTAAAAGGTACAGGCTGAAAGGGATAATCTTGTTTTTCATCTCCTTCGGCTTTGCTCAGGACAGGCATGGTTTGACTGTTGGCAACTACAGAACTTAGTGCCAAACCAGCACAAAGCACTACTACCATCATCTTTATCCATTTTCTATTCATAACAACACCTCTTCGACGTAAATCGTTGTCCTTGGGACTCCTAACGGAGAACGTTTGCGCAGCTCGTCACGTTAAACGTATAACGTTAACCGAAATTTATCCGCCTATGGTGGACCAGTTGCGCAACCGATAAACGTACAATGAAACGATTTTTATTTACTATAGCTGAATTCTCTTGCTTTATCAAAGCCAATTTCTAAAATCCGTGCAGCTCATGTAATCCACGGTTAAAATTAAGCTTATGAAAATTGCTGCGAATTCAAGACTGGTTATTCTTTTTCTTGCCTCACGGCCGAAGTTTTTGGTCGCAAGCGCCGCTCCGGTTTTAGTCGGCTCTGCCGCAGGCTACACCGTTACCGGTGCTTTCCAGCCGATTCTTTTCATCCTGGCACTATTGGCAATAATGTTATTGCACTCAGGTGCCAACATAACCAACGATTACTACGACCATCTTTCCGGCAACGACTGGGTTAATAAGAATCCGACGCCTTTTTCCGGAGGCCGACGTTTCATCCAGGAAGGTATCCTTTCAGCTAAAGCAACTCTGCTTGCGGCGTTATTCTGCCTTGCCGCCGGCTCAGCTATTGGACTTGTAATTTTATATCTGACGCGGAGCGTTTTCATTTTGGTCCTCGGCCTTGTCGGCTTATTGGGCGGTTTTTTTTATACGGCTCGGCCTGTGCAGTTAGGCTACCGCTGCATCGGCGAGCTGGTAATCGCATTGTTGTTTGGCCTGCTTCCTGTGTTTGGCTCATATTACTTGCAGACGCAAACTCTTGATTCGGTTGTTCTTTTACCGGCCTTTATTGTTAGTATTTTGATTTTTCTGATCATATTGGTGAACGAGTTTCCTGATGTTGCCGCCGATGCCGCTGTGAACAAACGGACGCTTGTGGTACTGTTCGGCGTGCCGGCTTGCGTTTGGATTTATAGAACGGTGCTGATTATGAGCTTTGTTTTAGCAATAGCTATGTTGTTTTATCAGGTCGCATTTTTTGCGGGAGTGTTTTATTTATTTACGCTGCCGATGGCGGTCCTGGCGATAAAATTTGCCAATAAAGAGGATTTAGCAAAGCCTGGTCAATACCGTGCCAGCCAGATTACGGTTCTGCTGCATGCGGTTGGAACATTGTCTCTCGCAGCAGGTTTAATAGTGTTCCATCTGTACAATTCTGCGGTTTAAGGTGTTACCTATGTAGCCGGTTGACATATATCCCACTTTTTATGCTGGATTTTATTTGTATTCTGGCGGCGTCTTTTTGTGAAACAATTTGCAAAATTCCGCCGTATACGTTAGCATATTCCGTCGTGCGTCCTGCGTTATGCCTGCCTTCGCCGAAACGCTACGTGCAGGTGGGCGTCGTGTGTTATAATACGCAATACGCACAACGCGATACGCAATACGAAAGTTCTGGCCGAGTGGCGGAATGGCAGACGCTGGGGACTTAAAATCCCCTGTCCAAATCGGACGTATGGGTTCGAATCCCATCTCGGCCATTGCGTCTTGAAACTATGCGTATCGTGGAGTAGGCAAATAAGCTGCCGTCCCGAATGTGAGATGTCCGGTCGAAAAACGCAGGCAAAGTGCTCGTTCTTCGCAGAGTAGAATTGGAGATAGATAATAATGAATAGAATCCCTGAGCTTGTTGATATAGAAAAACCCAATCTTTATCGGGAGACGTTTCCATATACCGAATTTCCAAAGGTTATATTTGACAACAGGATAGTTGAATATAATCTGCCGGACAAAATCTGGATAACCGACACGACTTTCCGTGATGGTCAGCAAGCCAGGCCGCCTTATATGCCGGAGCAAATACTGCGGATATACGATTTACTGCATAAAATAGACGGCGGCACCGGCCTTATCCGTCAATGCGAATTTTTCCTGTATTCCAAACGTGATAGAGAAGCGGTCCAGCTTTGCAAAGAACGAGGCTACGAATTTCCGGAGATAACAGGCTGGATAAGGGCGGTGCCGGATGATTTCAAGCTGGTTACGCAAATGGGCCTGACTGAGACCGGCATTCTGACCTCAGCCAGTGACTATCATATCTTTCTCAAACTGCGGAAGACGCGGGCACAGACGATGGATGCGTATCTTGATATCGCCAAAGCCGCGATGGACAGTGGTGTTACTCCGCGATGTCACTTTGAAGACATAACCAGGGCTGATTATGATGGTTTCGTGCTGCCTTTTGCCGCTCAGTTAATGAAGCTTGCCGAAGAATATAAAAAGGCGGTCAAGATTCGTCTTTGCGATACGCTGGGTTTTGGCCTGCCCTGGTCCAGCGTTGCTTTGCCGAGGAGCATTCCTAAATTGATATACGGGCTTAGGCAGATAGGAGTGCCGTCTGAATGGCTGGAGTGGCACGGCCATAACGATTTCCACAAGGTTCAGGTAAACGCTGTCACCGCGTGGATGTACGGCTGCAGCGTCGCCAACACGGCGATATTCGGCACCGGCGAGAGAACAGGCAATCCGCCGCTGGAGGCCATGGTTGTTGAACACGCGCAATTGAAAGGCCATACTCCTGGTGTCAACTACGCCGCGATTACCGAATTGGCTGAGTACGCCGGCAAAGAGCTGGGTGTTCCAATTCCGCATAACTATCCGCTGGTTGGAAAGGACTTCAATGTCACTCGGGCCGGTATCCATGCGGACGGTCTGTTAAAGGATGAGGAAATTTACAATTGCTTCGATACCCAGAAGCTGCTCAATCGTGCTTTTGACGTAGCCATTACGGATAAGAGCGGCGCAGCGGGCATCAAACACTGGATAGAGGCCAGATACCAAATTGATATTCCCAAGCATGACCAGCGTATAACCAGGATAAAAGACAAGATCGACGCCGAGTATTTAGCCGACAGGGTATCAGCAATATCAAACGATGAAATGTTCGAGTGGGTTCGACAGGCATTTGAGGATAATCTGCCGTCATTGAGGACGTAAATCGTTGAACGGTTGCGCAGCTCGTTTCGTAGAAACGTTTTACGTTAGATGTCAGCCTTCTCCGCCGTAGTGGCTACGAAGGCCGGACCGTAACGAGTAGCGCAACCGCAACCGTGAATGGGGTAAAAGGAATTGCCGGTAAAAAGAATCAATGGTTCGACACCGCTCACCATTGACCCTGAGCGAAGTCGAAGGGTCAAGGCA
>CAZQKO010000155.1:0-5330 GCA_964593945.1 uncultured Pirellulales bacterium
CTCGGCGATGAGCAGTCCTTAGCTCAGTTGGCTCAGCAGGCAAGAGTTCGCCTGCGGACGTATGTTTATCGTCTAACGCAGAGGGAAGATGTGGCACAAGAAATCGTGCAGGAGAGCTTGTTAGAAATGTGCAATGTAAAGGTATTAGGTAAGCTGAAAAAAAACGACAGGTTTTGGCCGTGGCTCTACGGTATAGCCATTAACAAGCTGCGGCATCATCACAGAACAGAGCGGACGCAACGAAAAATGGCGATCTCCAGCATAAAACATAAGGGCGATCTTAAAGACCGGCAAGATGGACTGGAGAGACTTGTAAGTAAAGAATTGAAACAGATCGTCTCATCGGCAATGCAGAAGCTTAAGACGAGGCACAAGGCCGTCCTGGTTATGCGATGTTACGATGAGATGAAATATGCGGAGATTGCCGAATCTATGGGTTGTAGCGAGTTTAGCACGCGTATGCTTTTTATGCGTGCGAAGAAGGCTCTGCAAAAGGAGCTTTCGCGTAATGGCTTCGGGAAGGGCTCTTTGTTGGCTGCTCTTATATTATTCGGAAAGATGACGGCTCCAAGTGAGGCCGCCGCTGCAAAGGTTACAGTCACCGCTGCTGCAACAAAGGTCGGCTTGTTAGCGGGAATCGCGGGACTGGCGACTACAAAAACGGCGATTGTATCTTTAACCGCAGCAGGGGTGTTGACCACTGGCACTATAGTTACAAAATCATTGGTTGAGCGTCAACCACCATCTACCGGTCAGTTCGGGCAGATTTCGACGAGCCTGATCGACAAGAGTGATAGTGCCGAAGAATATTGGTATTATTTTCCACAAGGTCCGGATGAGCCGATGATGCTCCGTGCAAAATCGGATGCGGCTGGTGCCAAGCCGTATTCACAGGTATTGCAGAACGACCGCGCAAACTACTATTATCATGACGATACCGTCTATATTAACAACTACCGATCATGGGCAGGTGACCTTAGCGTGCTGAAAATGCCCACGGACAGTCCTAAATTGATTGACTTTCTATGTCAGGTCGAGGGCAGCGAAAATACCATGAAGCATGTATCGGCTCCGGGTAGAGGACTATTAGTTATCGCTGCACGCGGCGATAACGCAGTCCCTAACTTAACAAGAATCAGCCAGCCGTGGCTTATCCGCCATTACAACGTTTTGGATGAGGACTACTTCCAGAGTGACTGGCCGGCCACGACTAAGATTATTGATAACCGCGATGCTATGCACAAACGCGGCTGGACTTACTTTCGAGTTACGGGGCAGTTAAACGGCCGGGAGGTTACGGGAATGGGACGGATTCCATTCGTATATCTTACAAGCAGAAAATACAGCCCATGGCTTAAACTACAGGTAGGATCTCTGGAGATAATCGATATATTCAAAGAAGCTTATCTGCACCGGATGGAGCAAGACAGGTTTGAGACATACAAAGGTGGCAGTTTTTTCAAGGGTCTGGCTCGGCCATGGATGGGACTGCATACAATCGATACGATACGCCGTGATGCGGCCGAGCAGGGTATTTGGTTTGAGACAAAGTACATCCCGGACAGCAAATTCGCTGAGGTAGAGCTGCTCGGTAAAGAAGGTGACAAAATAACTTATAAGATCGATATGGAAACGGATGTTATTGACGAAATCGCTTTCTCTACAGATAAGGGCGATATTGGATACCTGAAGTTCTCATATCTTCAGTCTGTTGACGGAGCCGGAGAGGAGTTTGTAAATCCAGCCGGCACGAGGCGGTACGCTACAGGAGGATTTCCGAAAAGAAGTCAGGGTCCTTTGTGGCTTGTTCAGTTGGTCGAGGGTTCACTTGAGTAGGAAATCCCATGTGGAACGTGGGGCTGAATATTTAGTCCCACGTTTTACGGGGGGTTTACCATCCCTCAATACCTCAAATCCAACACAGAGGTAACATACATGAGATTGCACGTAACGTATAGACTATGGATTACTACTTCTATTTTAATGGTCGCGGCAGTATGTCTGTCTCCGTCTTGTGTGCTGGGTGATTGGAGCTATGAATACCAAGACGATTTCAGCGATAACAAGGCCGAGGGGGACGGCTACCTTCACTCAATTATTTGGCCTCAGGGAGCTTTTCCTCCGCCTGAGCCATATCTGTACTATATGGATACCCTCACCAGCGGCCAGCGCGAGTTAGGGTTTGGAGACTATCACGGCCAACCGGCCCGTTTGGCTTATTGTTTTCCGCTCAACCCGGCACAGCCCAGCATGGCAGTCAACGGGTACCTTCAAGTTGACGTGCGTTTTACATACAGCGCAGAGTCCTTTCCGTCTCTATCGGGCTATTTGCGGTACTCGCTTTCGGGCGATGGTATTACGTGGTCGGCTCCGAGAGAGCTTGGACAGGGAAGCTACAATATTCCGCTCGAATCAGTCAGGGGTACCTGTTATGTCATTTTCTACGGGACTGAGGTGTTGATTGACAATCTCAATGTGCGTCTGTATTCATCCTCTGCCACGATTCGTGTGCCGTCGGGATTTTCCAATATACAGGGGGCAATTAATTCTGCTTCCAATGGTGACATCATAGAGGTTGCTCCTGGTGCCTATAGAGGTGCTGGGAACAGAGACATTGACTTCCAGGGAAAGGCTGTCACCGTACGCAGCTCGGCTGGACCGGAACAAACAATCATCGACTGTGAGGGCGGGGGACACAGGGGCTTTTATTTCCACCGAGCAGAAGGGCCAAGCTCCGTTCTGCGAGGCTTTACAATCACAAATGCTCACGTGACGGGTTCCGAGGTCGGCGGGGGCATATATTGCGAATCCAGCAGCCCAACCATTGTTGGCTGTGTAATCAAACAGTGCACAGCAGTCCTGGGAGGCGGCATCGGTTCTGCCGGTGGTGAACCAACAATCCTTGATTGTACAATTGAGGACTGTTATGCCGATTCCACCAGAGTGAGGGCAGAATTCGGAAATGGGGCCGGCATCGGTTTGATCGGAGGCTCCGATACCACAATCATCGGCTGTACTATCCAAAATAACGTCGGCTTAGGTCACGGGGCGGGAGTATATTGTTGGCAGAGTAAAGCACAACTGTCAAATTGTGACATATCTTATAATCGTCCTGTGGCAGAGACGGAAGACTTCAGAGGCGGTGGGATATTCTGTGGAGGCTCTTCTTCACAGCTTATCCTGGAGGGCTGTATTATATCAAACAATACCGCCGATACCGGCAGCGGTCTCTTCATCGGTCCGCTGGCCAACGCCCAGCAGGACAGCACAATGGAATATGTGCGCATAACGAACTGCACAGTTGCCAACAATAGGTTGTCAGGAGCTTCAGTAGGTGGAATTTACGCGGTCAACAGTGATATTGTAATTAGTAACAGTATTGTGTGGTACAACGATGGTACAGATATTTTGCTCGATAATCCAGCTTCGAGCAGTCCTGTTCTCTATTCAAATACCGGGCAGTATTATCCAGGACCGGGCAATATGAGCTCACCTCCTCTGTTTGCATTGGCAGGAACAGACTACCACCTGCAGTCGATCATCGGCTGTTTTGAGCCACTTTATGGAGAGTGGGTCATGGACAGCTCTCACAGCCCTTGTATTGACGCCGGTGACCCCCAGGATTCAGTCGGTGCAGAGCCTTATCCAAACGGTGGACGTATTAACATGGGTGCTTTCGGAGGAACTCGTGAGGCAAGCCAAAGCATCGGGCCTCTGATGTTTCATGTTGACTGTACGGGCGGCAGCGATTTTAACTCAGGCACCAGCAGAAGTGACGCATTCGCAACCATTCAAAGAGCTGTAGATGAGGCCATCGAAGGCGATACCATCGTGGTCTGG
This sequence comes from uncultured Pirellulales bacterium, assembly GCA_964593945.1. Classification (GTDB taxonomy): domain Bacteria; phylum Planctomycetota; class Phycisphaerae; order Sedimentisphaerales; family Anaerobacaceae; genus CAZRMQ01. The sequence goes on from CAZQKO010000155.1 coordinate 3,841, forward strand.
CCGGGTCTTTATCAGGAAGAAGTGACCTTCAACCGCAAAGCAGTGACGCTGCAGAGCGCAGACGATGCAGCCGTGGTTACGGCCCCGAATGGTTATGCTTTTTCCTTCTACGGCGCCGAGAGCTCTAAGAGCGTGCTGCGCAATTTCGTCATTACCGGTTGCGGCGAGGGAGGCATCTTCTGCTCCGGTGCTTCGCCGAATCTGACTAATTTGACTATAGCAGATAACCAATCCGGGATCGTCGCTTATGATGGAGCGGATCCTGCTATAACAAACTGTATTCTTTGGAACAACTCAAATGGAGACCTGTTCCAGTGCCGTGCTCGATATAGTTGTATCTCGCAGACCAGTGCCATCGGCAGGGATACCGGCAACATAAATACAGACCCCTTGTTTGCCGACCCTTCTAACCCCACACAGGCGGATTACCATCTGGAGTCAAGGTATGGCAGATTCACTCCGGGAGACAACGCATGGGTGACGGACTCCGTTACAAGCCTCTGCATCGACGCCGGTGATCCGAGCGTTTACCCAGGACGTGAGCGTATGCCTCATGGAGGCATAGTGAACATCGGCGCCTACGGCGGAACACCATTTGCAAGCATGAGCGGCGGCTGGTCGCTATGGGAAGGCAGCCGCTAAGGTTAATAAAACATCCACCTTATATTATCATCATGTCTGCTTCCACAAGAAGCTGAGTACAGAATAATCAGAAAACCTTATTTCTCATATCTCTAAAACTGATAATTGAAAACCGCTGTGAACAAAATGTCGGTCAGAAAAAAAAGATTTTCTTGACAGTCTGGATAGTTTAATCTAAATTACGATTCAATTTGTGAATGTGAACACAAGTTCAAGGTAGGCGTAGAGTATAAATGAAGTATCGAAAAGTTCCAGATGAGACAATACGGCGGTTGCCGATATATTTGCGAGCACTGACGTTTTCGAAAGCTCTGAGCAAAGAGAGAATGTCCAGTAGAGATTTAGCTGAATTCGTCGGTGTCAACTCCTGGCAGATAAGAAAGGATTTTTCTTACTTCGGCGATTTTGGTACGCCAGGAGTCGGCTATAACATCGAAAAACTTTCAGTGCAAATAAAGAGGATTCTCAAACTTGATGTTGCTAAAAGGGCAGCTTTGGTTGGAGTGGGCAATCTTGGCTTGGCGGTTTTAGCCTATCCAGGTTTCAAAATGTATAGCTTCAACATAGCCGCAGCTTTTGATATTAATCCGAAGAAAATCGGTAGGAAAATAAGTAATATCGCAATTGAAGATATTTCGAAAATTTCCACTTTGAAAAAAAGGGGAATTAGCATTGCGATTATAACTGTTCCACGAGACGCGGCCCAGTCCACTGCTGAAGCGCTGCTCAAAGCAGGGGTAAAGGGCATCTTGAATTTTTCTCCGTGCTATATCACGGTTCCCAGGAAAGTCAAAGTAATAACTATTGATATTGCGATGGACCTGGCGCGTTTACCTTATTATATGCCG
>CAZQKO010000156.1:0-5299 GCA_964593945.1 uncultured Pirellulales bacterium
GAAAGCCTGCGACGAAGCCGTTTTGCATTACTTCGTTGACGCCTTTATAGACGGCCGGCTCGTACTGGCCTGGAATTGAGCCGCCATAAATATCCCAGCTATATTGCAGCGGCGGGTCGGCGTTTCGCTCAGCCGGCTCGACGCGCAGGTAAACCTCGCCGAACTGGCCTGCACCGCCGGTCTGTTTTTTGTGGCGGTAGTGACCTTCGGCTTTGGCGGTAATTGTCTCGCGGTATGGAATCTTCGGCTCCTTTGTGTTTACCGATAGCTTAAAGCGGTTTTGCATCTTTTCCAGCATTATGCGCAGATGCAAATCACCGAGGCCGCTGGCAACCAATTCTTTGGTCTGCTGGTCTCTGCTGACCTTAAAGCAGGGGTCTTCATCGCACAGCTTCTCGAGAGCGGAGCTGATTTTCTGCTCGTCTCCTCTTGAAGCCGGCTCCATAGCCAGAGAAAACATCGGCTCAGGTACGGCCGGCACTTCAAATTTGCCGGCTGCTTTTCCGTCATGGACCAAATCACCGAGTTCCAACTCATCTATTTTAGCGAGAGTTACAATGTCACCGGCAATACCGACATCGATCTCTTTGTTTTCACTGCCTTGGGATTTTAAGATATGTCCCGGCCTAATGCCTTTTTTCTCGTCGTTACGCAGCAGATTGGTGTCCGATTTAAGTACGCCGCTGAAAATTCGTATGGTAGAGTATTTCATATTTGAGCGCTGTTCGAAGCCGATGCGAAACACCAAGCCCGCGAGCGGCCCGGCAGAATCGGCCTTGATTTCAGTTAATTTGTCACCGTCTTTTAGCTGCCGCGGCGATGTCCGGTCAGGTGACGGCGTGTATTTTATAATAATATCCAGGAGCTCTGTGATGCCGATTTCTTTGCGGGCATCGGTGAAAACCATCGGGATGAGTGTTCCGGTCTTTAGAGCCTCCACAAACACGGAATCTATCTTGCCTGCGGGAATTTCTTCACCGCCGAGATAACTTTCCATAAGCGCATCGTCAGCTTCGATTACGCTTTCAATCAGCTCGGTATGAGCTGCGGCAACATCCATTACAGGAGAGTCACCGGCAGAGTTTTCGATACAGTCGATAACCGAGGCCTTGTCTGCGGCGGGCAGATTTGCACAGCGGCATTGTGGGCCGAAAATATCACGAATGTTCTTTATCAGCTCAGGCAAATCAATATTTTCAGCGTCCATTTTGTTTATGACTATCAGCCGAGGCATGTTTGCTTCTGTAGCCAATTGGAACAGCTTTCGCGTGTTGGTTTCTATGCCGGCGGCGGCACTGATTACGATTACCGCTGTCTCAGCGGCTGGTATCGCTTTTATAGCTGGGCCGATGAAGTCAGGATAGCCCGGCGTGTCAATAATATTGATCAGCTTGCCATTGTACTCTGAGTAGACTATAGAAGATTGTATAGAGTGCTGATGCTCTTTTTCTTCGTCATAATAATCGCAGATGCTCGTTTTATCATCAACGCTTCCCAGACGGTTGGTTACACCGGTTTTATGCAGAATGGCCTCAGCAAGTGAGGTTTTGCCGCTGCTGCCGTGCCCTAACAAAACTATGTTACGAATTTCGCTGGTTGTTGTCACTTTACACCTCTAAAACCTTTTTTCAATAATAGTTTCCCTTCGATATCCTAAAAACAATCATAATATAGTAATTGGGGGCTAAATAACAAGGGATTTTTATTGTTGTTTTAGGAATTGCTAAAGAGCTTGTATACGCCTTTGTAGGCAGGCAGAAGCAGGGGAGTGATTTTGCAATTCTTACAGGCCCAGTGAAATAGAATTTTCTGGTCTTCAGCAGACAGGTTGTTAGGGGCGTATGGTCGACGAATGTAGGCATCTACACAACAAGGTGGATAACCAAAAAGAAGGCCTTCGAGCTGCTGTGTCTGGGCGGTTTTATCTATCGGCTTGTCTGCAAAGCTCTGTTCGTAAAGCTGGATGTAGCCGTGCAATCGGCTGAAAATAGTTTCGATAACTTCCTTGCCGGTCTTGACGGTACGACGAATTTGTTTTGTAAGAAGCCCCATCCGTTGCAGCAATTGAAGCCCATTGTCATCTAAAGGCTTTTCCCATCTGCTTAGAGGCTTGAGTCCTTCTTTGGTGAGCAAAGCAAGATAGACAAGCTCAAAGTCGATTTCCTTCAGTGCCTTTATAAATTGATCGAGTTCCGCCATAGAAAATAAAATCCCGTGTAAAACCGGAGATTTTTTAGTTCAGGTCAATTCAATATCGATTGGCTGTTCCGGCAGGGGAGAATCTACGGAGGACAACTGTTTGCCGAGACGGTAGGCTACACTGAGTGCTGATGGATGCCTTTTAATTGCGCCGAGGGCGTCAATCTTATTTACAAACAGGTTAGCAAAGTACTCCATTTCAAGCACATCAAAATATGTTTTCATCGTCAAGCGAATGCTGTCAAACTGCTTTGTGCCTTTTGAGCCGCCTACAGCGATTACCATTGCCCTGCGGTCGCGATGAGGTGTTTCAAATAGCGGTGTTTTCAGCACATGCTTACCGGCCCAGAGACATTGGCCGCGGTCAATAAGCATCTTAGCCTGTGAGCATACTGCCATAAAAAATATCGGCGTGGCGAAAATCAATCGGTCTGCATCCAGCATTTTTTCTAATACTGTTTGGTAGTCGTCCTCGATCCGGCACTTCCCGGTCTTGTAGCAACAGTTACATTCAACGCATGGACCGATTTTCAAATCACATAGACGCAAATATTCAATCTGCGCCCCTACGGACTCGGCCCCGGCTAAAGCCTCATGTAAAAGCAAATCAGAGTTGCCCTTAAGCCTCGGGCTTGTCGAAATACCCAGAACTTTGACATTCATATTTGATTTTCCTTTTACTGGAGTCAAAAGAATCCTCGATGTTCGATACTCGATTCTCGATGAGTATCGAGTATCCAGTATCCAGTATCGAGTATCGAGAATAGCTTTCTACCTGTTTATTGTATTGCATAATTGCGACTCCTTGGATTTCACACCAACATTCTTTTCAGCTTAATTAGGTGAAATCATACAGTTCAGCCGGTTTAGATTCAATCTGATTTTTCCGGCAAGAAAGAAGACCGAATTACCTGTTTCTGTACGGATTTAAATCACCATGGCGATAAATAACAGCAGAGCGGCAATGGCTGCGGCGGAGAATGTAATTCTTGACCATTTTGTGTATTTGGCATAAGCCGGATGCTGGTCCTCGAACTCGTAGTAATATTCATCCAGGTCTGAGTCATCTTTCGGCCGTAGGCGGATTCTGACATAAAAATGAGCGGCAATCGATATTAAGAATAGCGGCCCGGAAATAATGTAGAGAATAATATCCATTGGATTCGACAAGCCCCTTAGGGGCAAGCTCACAACAAGAATTTTTATGCGGTTTATCATAACATTAATAAATAAAATGTTGAAACGTAAAAAGCAGCAGGCAAGAAGTTTTCAAAAAGGATTCAAGATTTTGTTAAGCGTCTGCCGATGTATAAATCGAGTTTAGGAAGGCGTGGCTCTGGAAGGTTGCCTATTTTATCAGATTATTACGCACAAGTCAGATGGGAATTTGGGCAAAGATATAAGAGCTATTAGATGGAAGGAGCCACACAAATAACGGGAGAGCAATAAGCTCTCCCATTTTTTTTATCAGAATTCTGTGAAATTGATAGAGCCTCACGATATTGGCAAAAAACCTCGTTTTTAGCTGAATAAGTCGTCCATCATAAGTCTTCTCCGCCTACCTTTTTATTTAAGACCTCAAACTGACCGTTTTTATTGTCGTGCTGAGCGAAAGGCGAAGCATCTGGCCTTAGCATAAGAAAATCCAAATTTTCTCTGGCCAGATTCTTCGCTTCACTTCGTTTCGCTCAGACCGGTCCTGAGCTTGTCGAAGGAATGACAAGGTGATATATGTCTTTGCAAATAAAAGATTTATCAATAATAATAGTAAATTGGTCAGTTTGAGTATTTAAGACGAAATTTTGAACACAAAAGCGTAGTCACAAGGTTTAACAGCAGGCAGGTAGATAGTAAGACCATTTTCGTGTTGTGACCATTTGAGTTGGCCTTTATGTCCAAGCAGTTCTACCGAATGAATCTTTTTGAGCAGGGCGTTTTTTGAGTTTAGCGTTTTTATGGTAACCTTCTCTCCCGGCCAGGCCAGCACAATGGCATACAGCGTATCACCTTTTGTCGTAAAGCGAATGTCTTCGGCTGTATACACATTATTCTTTTCGCTGGCTTTGTCACCTTTGACCTCGGTTGGCCCCTCGCCAAAGGTGGTCCAGGGTCTTGTTTCGTAGATAGCTTCAGCATTTATCTTAAGCCACTGCCCGATACCTATCAGCCGCTGTACGACCGGTTCAGGGATTTCGCCGGTGGCTTTCGGGCCGACGTTAAGTAGAAAGGTTCCGTTCTTGCTTACAACATCAACCAGGCCGTCAATTATATGGTTCACTGATTTATATGAGGGATTCTCAATATGACACCACGATTTCCAATCGACCGGATCATCATTAAGCCATGGATCTTTGGATGACGAGCTCATGCGGCTACGCTCCATGTCCAGGATGCCGGCCCCGACAGGTAGTTGCTTTCCTTTATATGTCACCGAGACTTCTTTGCCCCATTCGGTCTGCTTGTTATAGTAATAACACAGCGTGTCCCGTTTGTGCTGGTCGTTAATGATATCCAGCTTGCTGTCAAAGTAGATCAGGTCTGGCTGGTATTTGTCAATAACTTCGATGACCTTGTTTTTCCATTCGTCGAAAAAATCACGATTAGGTTCGTCGCCTTTATTGTGAGGCTGACCGTAGAGGCCAGAGTACACAGGATTGGAACAGTCGAATTGTTTGTCCCATACCGGGTACCAATCCCAATTCCAGTCGTGATGAAAGGTGGTTATGAATTTCATGCCTCGGCTTTTGATGGCCTTTTCCATCAAGCCAACGATGTCTCGCTTCGGTCCCATCTCAGCAGCATCCCATTCGGTCAGTTTGCTGTCCCACATGGCGAAGCCATCAGCATGTTCTGCGACAAGTCCGGCGAATCTGGCTCCCGAATGCTGGAACAAATCAGCCAATTCCTCAGCGTTGAAATTCTCAAGTGTTAGCATCGGGATTAAATCTTTATAGCCAAACCGCGATCCATTCTCCGTAGTACTACGAAGGATGAACTGATCGCCGTACTTTTCTTTGTGATGTTTGAAGACCTTATGGTTCGACTTATACATCAGACAGGAATACCATTCCGAGTTGTAGGCGGCAACGGTGTAAGGTCC
>CAZQKO010000157.1:0-5257 GCA_964593945.1 uncultured Pirellulales bacterium
CCGCAGTAAACTGCGGGGCTAAATCCTGATGTATCGGGATTGATTACACACCTTTTAATATTTCTATGTGTTTTTTGAAGTGCTCGTCATCGGTCTCAGGGAAGTCGCTTCTGAAGTGGACGCCCCGGCTTTCCGCCCGCTCCAGGGCGGCACGAGTTATAAGTAAAGAGACTGTGAGCATATTCTGACATTCCCAGCCTGTCGGCGAATCAAAGACTTTGTCCATTACGTAGCGCTGCCAGAACCTGATAATCTCCTCAGCCTCTTTGAGTGGTTGGGCCTTTCGGGTGATTCCGATATTTCGCCACATAAGAGCTCTAAGCGAGTTCCTTACGTCGGCAGTATCCAAACGGGTGCGGTCTGAATGCGGGATTCGATATCTTATCGGTGAGTGCCTTATATGTGCGGTAGTGGTTTTAGTGCCTTGTGAGACGTTTTGGCCGACTATTTTACCAAAGACCAGCCCTTCGAGCAGAGAATTGCTGCCGAGCCGGTTTGCGCCGTGCAGACCGGTGGATGCTGCCTCACCGCAGGCATAAAGATTTTTTATGCTTGTTGCAGCTTTCGTGTCAGTATTAACACCACCTATCATATAATGTGCGCTTGGCCGGACTGGAATCAGATTCCGGCTGACGTCTATGTTGAAGCTTTCGCACAGCTCGCTAATCATTGGAAATCTTTTTGCAAAATATACCTTATCAAAGTGACGGACATCCAGATAGACATGAGTTGAGCTGGTTTTGAGCATTTGGGCCAGGATAGCACGGCTTACAACGTCACGTGGTGCAAGCTCCGCAGCCTCGTGATACTCTTTCATAAAACGCCGGCCGTTGCTGTCCAAAAGTATCGCTCCTTCACCACGGAGTGTTTCTGTTATCAAGGCTCGTGAAGCGCCTGCCACATAGAGAGTTGTCGGATGAAACTGCACAAACTCTAAGTCCCTCAATATAGTTCCTGCTCGATAAGCCATTGCGATGCCGTCACCTGTTGCGGTTTCCGGATTGGTGGTTTCGCGATAGAGCTGGCCCGCCCCGCCGGTGGCTAAGATGGTATCTGCTGACCAGATGATTTGTAGGCCTCTGTGTTTATCGTAGCCGATGATTCCGGAGCATTTATTGTCTTCGGTAAGCAGATCAATGGCGAAGAAATTTTCTATTACCTTTATATTCGGATTTTGTCTTACTTTTTCTATGAGTGTCTCTGCAATTACACGTCCTGTTTCATCGCCGTGGGCGTGAGCGATGCGAGGGCGGCTGTGGCCGCCTTCGAGTGTCATAGCAATATGGCCGTCAATCAGATCGAATGTAGCACCCCATTGAAGCAGTTGCTTTACCAGCTCTGGGCCCTGGCGGACAACTAATTCGACAACTTTCTTATTACTTATACCGCAGCCGGTGGTAAGCGTATCTGCTGTGTGTGATTCAAACGAGTCTTCTTTATCGAGCACAGAGGCAATTCCACCCTGGGCCTGCCATGTATTGCTGTCCTGGATAGTGCCTTTGCAGACGATAATGACATTGCATCCGCGATTTGAACGAGGATCGGCCGCTTCAATGGCGGCACGAAGACCGGCTATACCAGCTCCAATCACTAAGCAATCTGTAAAGAGCTGATTCGTGGAAATAGAGTCTACATTCACCAGATAGCGCCGCGGCTCGGCTGGTGAACCTTCTTCCTTATGTGACGGCTGGTCAAGCTTTTCTTTATTAGCCATAACACTACTGCTTATAAGCAATGGTAGGCACAACCTACCTGTTACCTGTTTTTGAGCGAGTCAAGATGGCTTCTGCTGGAAATGCTCTTTCGTCATCTGCATACTTGAGCACAAATGCCTGAAGCTCTTTCGTCGATGCTGTCAAAACAAGTCTATCTTCGACCGATGTATGCTTTACGGCGTCTGGATTTTCTTTGAGCAATTCCTTCATCTTGTCCTCGGTGGTCCAATGCATCTTTAACTGTGGTTCGATGGAATCTATCTTTAGGAACGTATGAGCAGGTATTAGAAAAAGAGTGTTGTAAAGCCACTGGACTTGGTTTGGGTCCTTCGGTTCCCACGGTACTTCACTTGGATAAGCGTCTAAAAAGAGTTTATTGTCCAGCTTTACCAGGTGGGCGATAAACGAGCCTTTTTTGCCCTCGTTATCGGAAAACAGCAATTTATATGCAATCTCGTTTGCCTCTCCTGGTTTATCAAAACGTCTGAATTCCCACGTAGTTTCGGGACTGTTGGGGTCATCAACCCATGTGCCGAGCAGTTTTTCCTCGAATACCAGATTTTCTTCCGTGAAAAGCGGGTGCAGTGACATAACAGGTATGCAGCCTCCTAAAAGGCCGGCTAATAAATAAAAAAGAATCTTCTTGATTTTCATTTTGCTTCCTTTCTAAACTCTGAAAATTGCTTATTGTCCATTGTATTATAACGGTCTCGACCAGAGAGTCAATTTTAAGGGTGGAAGACGCCCGAATAAACTTGTCTGACAACAGTCAAGATTTGGGGACAAAATATTTGGATGATGTATGTTTGACCTGAACCTGACCGGCTGGATTGTTATTGTATTATGTGCGGTTTTAGTGGGAATTGCCAAGACAGGTATTCCCGGCTTTGGCATTCTTGTAGTGCCTTTAATGGCCGGTATTCTGCCGGCTCGCAGCTCGGTGGGTGTGCTGTTAGGCATCTTGATATTGGCGGATTTGTTCGCCGCAGGTTATTACCGACATAACGCTAACTGGCGTCATGTTCTTCGGCTTCTGCCTGCTGCTTTTGCCGGCGTCATAACTGGATACTACGGGCTGAAGGTGGTTACCAATGAGCAGCTCAAGCCCATAATAGGAATTATTGTTCTGGCGATGTTGGCCATCAACTACTGGCGTACAAAAATTAAAGGGGTGGATGTACTGGTTCCTACACAATGGTGGTTTGCCGTGGGGCTTGGTTTTCTGGCCGGTGTTACAACAATGATGGCCAATGCTGCTGGGCCGGTTATGATTATTTATCTGTTGGCTATGAGGCTGCCCAAGATTGAGTTTGTAGGAACGAGCGCGTGGTTCTTTTTCATTATAAACTGGCTAAAGGTGCCGTTCAGCGCCAGCCTGCAATTGATGTCTGTGGAATCTGTTAAGCTTGATTTAATGATGTTGCCGTTTATCGCGGCCGGGGCGGTGTTGGGAATATTGGTTCTGAGACGAATCCCGCAAAGAGTGTTTAATGCAGTGGTGCAGATTTTGGCCGTTGCTGCGGCTGTAAAACTTTTATTTTAGTTAGCAATTTCTCTGAAACGGCATGTCGACATCATGGTTGCTGTTAAAGAAATGTTTTGATAATATTATCGACAATGACGAATACAGATATCAAGGCGCAGAGCAAACTTGATCTGTCGATGCCGGTTCAGTATCTCAAGGGTGTAGGGCCGGCAAGGGCCACGGCCTTTGCACAATTGGGTGTGCATACGGTTGCAGATTTGTTGGAATATTTTCCACGCGATTGGAATTTCGCCCCAGCACTATCGAAAATAAGCCAAATTAAGCCCGGCCAAACCGTAACCATCATAGGCTTGGTTGAGTCAACAGATTATCAAAGCTATCGCAGACAGCCACTATTCGAGGCTATAATCAGTGATGAGACCGGCGTTTGCAGAATCGTATGGTTTCACGGCGGTTATCTCCGCGACCAGTTACAGCCGGGACAGATAATTATCGCTTCCGGCAAAGTCACTTTATATAAGCACCAATTGCAATTAACTAATCCGAAGCTTGCCCTGCGCAAAGCTGAAGGGCTTGCCCCCGCGCAGGCGGGGGTCGAGTATTTTAGCGGTGGTGTATATCCTGCAAGTAATCAATTGAGCAGCACGCAAATCAAAAGAATAATCAGACCCTTGCTTGATAATTTGGCTGAGCTTGTATCCGAGTTCTATGGCCGAAGCTTTCTTAAAGAGGCAAATCTGGTTAAGAGAAGTGACGCTTTTACCTGGATACATTCGCCTCCGGATGAAAGGAAACTGGCCCAGGCAAAACGCAGATTAAAATACGATGAGCTGTTTCTAATGCAGCTTGGATTGGCACTGCGTCGATACAAAGTGCAGCATTTTTCATCCGCGACGGCCTGTATTTACAGCGAAGAAATCGACAGGCGAATAAGAAGGCGTTTTCCGTTTTTGCTCACCGAAGACCAAAACGCCTGCATTGCAGAAATTGTTGCGGATATGCGCGGCTCAAAGCCGATGAATCGGCTCTTACAAGGTGATGTTGGCTCGGGCAAAACAGTTGTGGCTCTTTACGCAGCTTTATTAGCGGTTGCCAACAGCACACAAGTGGCTATTATGGCACCAACTGAGATTTTGGCTGGTCAGCATTTTCTAAGTATTGAAAGGTATCTGAAAAAAAGCAATGTCAAGAGGGTTTTACTGACTGGTGGATTGACCGGCAAAAAAAGGACACAACTTTTAGGCCAAATAAAATGTGGGGCAATAGGTATTGTTGTAGGAACGCATTCCTTGCTGCAAAAAGATGTGGAATTTGACAAGCTCGGCTTAGTAGTGATTGATGAGCAGCATAAGTTCGGCGTGCATCAGCGAGCACAATTGCGGAAAGGAACCACCCCTCATTGCCTTGTTATGACGGCTACACCCATTCCCAGAACTTTGGCAATGACCGCGTTCGGCGATTTGGATGTTTCTGTTATCAAACATTCACCGCCGGGCAGAGGTACCGTGATTACTCGCTGGGTCGATCGACACGACCGCCAAAAGGCATACGATTTTATCCGCGAACGCCTAAAGGCTAAGAAACAAGCATATTTTGTCTATCCACGAATTTCTGCAATTGAAGATGAAAGTGAAGTTAAAGCAGCTACAGAGGGCTGGAAGGAGCTATCCAAGCAGGTTTTTCCGGAATTTACTGTCGAGCTTCTGCACGGCCAGATGCCGTCGGCAAAGAAGCATGAAATTATGGCCGAGTTCAGAAAAGGCAAAATTGATGTACTTGTTTCTACCGTAGTTATAGAGGTGGGAGTGGATGTTCCGAATGCAACAATAATGGTTATAGAAGGAGCGGATAGATTTGGTCTGGCGCAGCTTCATCAGCTGCGTGGACGCATCGGCAGAGGAACAGCAAAATCATATTGTCTGCTGTTTGCTGAGACCGATAACGAAGTAGCAAAAAGCAGGCTTGAAGTAATGACCAGATGCAACGACGGCTTTGAGATAGCTGAGCAGGATTTGCGGCTGCGCGGGCCTGGGGAGCTTTTCAGCACTCGCCAGCA
>CAZQKO010000158.1:0-5237 GCA_964593945.1 uncultured Pirellulales bacterium
TCGCTGGCAGAGTCGAGCTTGCAGAATTTCTCAATCTGCTTATGGCTCATTCTGGCATTGGTTATAACGTTCGAATCACCGAATCGACGCTGCTGAATTGCTCTTGCATTTACCACTTGAGCTCCTATCGTCGCCGAGCCGAGTCGGCTGGAGCCGGACCGAAGTTTGCTAAAACTTATCGACGGAACGTCAATATGAATATCAATCCTGTCAACCAGCGGACCGGAGATTTTTGACAGGTATCGCTCGATTTGGCCCGGCGTACATTTGCATCTTCTTGCATCGCTTCCGAAATAGCCGCATGGACAGGGATTCATCGCCGCAACAAGCATAAACTGAGCGGGAAATCTGACCGTCTTTTTAGCCCGTGAGACGATAACAAAACCATCTTCCAGCGGCTGACGAATCATCTCCAGAACATGCCGTGGAAACTCGACAAATTCATCGAGAAACAATATTCCAAAGTGAGCAAGAGACAGCTCTCCCGGCCGGGGTATCGTCCCGCCGCCTATCAGGGCTGGGCCGCTCGCTGAGTGATGCGGCATTCGCACAGGTCGTGTCGCCATAAGCGCTCTATCTTTAGATAGTAAACCTACCGAGGAATATATGCGGGTGGTCTCGAGCGACTCCCGGAGACTCAATGGCGGCAGGATAGTCGCTAATCTCTGAGCCAGCATTGTCTTCCCAGCTCCCGGCGGGCCGATCATCATTATATTGTGTCCACCGGCGGCAGTTATGGTTAGCGCCCGCTTGACACTTTCCTGACCCCTAACGTCTGCGAAGTCAACATCATAATTCGATGCGATGTTAAAAAGCTCGTCAATATCGACGTTAGTAGTCTCAAGGACTACCTGCCCGGAGAAAAAACCTGCCGCCTGCGCAAGTGAACCGACACCATAAACCTCCAAATCCTGAACCACAGCAGCTTCTTTGGTATTATCCAAAGGGACAATCATTCGGCGAAAACCATTTGCTGCTGCGGTTATCGCCATGCTTAATACTCCGCTGACGGGTCTCACTCTGCCGTCCAAAGCCAGCTCGCCGACAACGACAAAATCTTTAATAGAAGGATTTTCCAGGATGTGCTGACCAATAAGCATACCCAGAGCAATGGGCAGGTCGAAAATGGGACCTGCCTTTTTCACATCAGCCGGCGCCAGGTTTATTAGTGACTGGGTCTTTGGATACTTATAGCCTGAGTTTATAATTGCGCTTTTTACCCTCTCGACGCTTTCTTTTACAGCGGTATCCGGCAGGCCTACGATGAGAGATTTTTCAAGTCCGCCGCGAGCAACATCAACTTCGACCTCGCAGATTATGCCTTCAATCCCTTCCAGCGTGACACTATGCAATCTTGCTAACATATTTTGCTTTCCTGTCCTTTTGTGAAAGAATATCAGATGATAAGCATTAGGTCAAACAGCATAAAGAATTTACAATTGGCAAAATTTTCGAAAATATTGCTTTTCTCACAATTTTCTCATCTTTGCTTTGCTAACATGGTAGTCAGCAAAGCCGACCACGATTGCAGGCAGCAGAATAATATCTGTTTACATATTATAAGAATAGTAGACGGACGAGGACGCCTGCCGCAGTATTGGCTGGCGTGGAACGAGGTCCCAGTGATTAGAAAAGTGGCGAGTCGAGCGTTTTGACTTACACGGTAACGCAGTTCATCAAAAAGGAGCAGGTTATGTTAAAGCGATTGATTAAAGTAGCGTTATTGACTTTGGGGCTTGTTGGTGCTGGTGCAGCCACCCTCTCGTGCGCGGCTGAGGCGAATTTCCAGGACACCTTCAACGTTGAAAAGGCCACCTTGGCGGACAAAGGTTCGAACACATATATGATCCTCCAGCCGGGCTACAAACTGGTCCTCGTGGATGGCAAGGACACCCTGACGATCACGGTCCTGGACGAGACGAAGATGGTCGATGGCGTCAAGACCCGCATCGTCGAAGAGCGTGAGGCCAAGGACGGCAAACTGGAAGAGGTCTCCCGCAATTACTTCGCCATCGATAAGGCCACCGGCGATATCTATTATTTTGGTGAGGACGTTAACATGTACGACGCAGACGGCAAGGTGACCGGCCATGGTGGAAGCTGGCTGTCCGGCGTTAACGACGCCAGGTTCGGCCTCATGATGCCAGGCAAGCCTATTGTTGGCAACCGGTACTTCCAGGAATTGGCGCCGAAGGTGGCCCTGGACCGTGCGGAAGTCGTCAGCGTTAACGAGATGGTCAAGGTGCCCGCCGGGACGTTTAAGAACTGCTTGAAGACCAAGGAATCAAGCGGCCTTGAGAGGGGCGTCGAGGAAAAGCTGTTCGCCCATGGTGTCGGCCTCTTGAAGGACGGCGGCTTTAAACTGGCGAAGATCGAGGTCCCGACACGCGACACCAGTTTACCCGATCCGGTGGCGAAAACCTTCAAGACAACGTTCCCTAAAGGTGAGATTAACAAGGTGGACGTGGACGCAGAAAATGGCGTCACTGTTTACGACCTGGAATTTACGGATGGGGCAACCGAGAAAGAAACGGACATCACCGCCGACGGCACCATGCTGGAGTTTACGATAGTGGTCGACGCTGAGGACGTGCCAGCAGCCGCGATGAAGACTGTCCGGGAGGCCGCTGAGGGTGCGACGATCAAGCGGATCGAGCACATCGAGATCGGCTACGAAACTAAAGACGGCAAGGCCATCAAACTGCCCAAAACCGTAATCCGTTATGCTGTTGAGATAACCAAGGGCGACAAGACCACGGAGATCGTTGTGGATCCCGACGGTGCCGTAGTCGAGCCGGCCAAGTGGGGCGGAACCGATGAAGAATAGGAGGTCCGAGGCATCCAATTCGGATAGTGTATCCGCACCATTCGAGACTGAGTGTTTAAAGTGTTATTGGAGCAGTGACCGTATCGATGAAAGCTACATTACTCGTATTAGCATGTGTCACGTGCCTTGTTGGTTTGGCTCACGCTGATTGTCCTCTTGGGGATTTGACGGGTGATTGTCAGGTTGATGCCGCAGATTTACGAATCCTCGCCGAACAGTGGCTAACCGAACCCAATACATTGGCAGATTTCAACGGCGATGCACGCGTAGATCTTGCCGATCTGGCTCTGCTCGCAAGCCACTGGCGTGAGAGGGGCTGTCCTATTGTCATCAACGAATTGCTGGCCCATTCGCATGACACAGCCCCGGATTGGATCGAGCTCTGCAATACGAGCCGTCTTGCCGTTGACATCGGCGGATGGTTTCTCAGTGATGATAGGAACGACTTATACAGGTACCGGATCGCGGACGGTACGGTGATCGAGCCGAACGATTACATTGTCTTTTACGAGAACCAGCATTTCGGCAATCCCATGGACCCTGGTGCGATGAGCCTTTTTAGGATGAGCGAGAACGGAGAAAGCCTGTATATATACTCCGGTTATGATGAGCAGTTTCCTCAGTATCTCGTGGAGCAAGGATTCAGTGCGTCGGAAACATGGATCTCATTCGGTCGATACCACAAGAGCACCGGAGATTATGATTTCGTTCTCATGAATGAGTCCACACCGAGGCGTGCCAACGCTTATCCTTTGGTCGGTCCGGTGGTCATCAACGAGATTATGTATCATCCCGACATTTTGGCGGGCTCTGAATACATTGAGCTTCTGAATATTAGCGATGCTTCTATCACCCTCTATGATGCAGATGCGGCCGAACCCTGGCGGCTGATGGATCCCAATTTCTGGTTCCCCACGAATCCGCCGGTGACCTTGCAGCCGGGCGAATACCTCGTGCTGATTAAGGATACAACGGCATTCGGCAGCCGTTATGCAGTCCCCCAGGGTACACAGGTCTTGGCATGGAGCTCGGGCAAACTTGCCAATGGAAGCGAGAATCTCTGGCTTGCCAAGCCCGGCGATATCGACGATCGGGGCACACGCTACTGGATCCAGGTTGACGGAGTCAATTACAGTGATGGTTCTCATGGCAATAATTTCCCAGGCAGTTACGACCCGTGGCCGGTTGGGCCCGATGGCCATGGTTCCTCGCTGAGTCGTCGGGTTTCAGACCGGTACGGCAACGATCCAAACAATTGGATGGCAGCTATTCCTTCACCTGGTCGGGCCAACGACTGAGACTCTGGTTCTACGCCAATATGCCTGAGCCGACAAATAACTATAAGGTGATTGACTATATTTTTACAACCTATCATTAGTAGTTCATTCCAATGCTGTTGTTATAACTCCTTCTCGATTCTATTTCCATCAAAGCTCGTTTAGCCTTTCCCTGTTACAAATGAACTTTACCGTGCCGTCAATACCAATAAGGCGAACCGCTCCTCTGAGATATTCGATATTGTCATGGCAGCACCTCGCTATCTTTCTGCTGTTTCCAATCCTTCGACCTCAGCGTTCTCTAATATAAATGGCTGGCCTTGCTGTGTTTCAATTTTCACGTTCTTGAGTTTGATTCCTTTGGCATTGCGAACCGTCAGGCCGACGATTAGTGACTTTTCGAGGCCGCCACGGGAAACATCAACTTCAACCTTGCAGATTATCCCTTCAATTCCTTCAAGCGCGACACTATGCAGCCTGGCTAACATGGTTTTCTTCCCTATTTGCGAAAGAATATCAGATGAGGAGAATTGAGTCAAATACCATAAAGAGTTTACAATAGACAAATTTTTTTTATGATATTATTTTTCTCACAATTCTCTCATCTTTGCTTCGCTAATATGATTGTCGACGAAGCCGATAAAAATCGGGCAGCCCGACCATGGTGGCAGACTGTGAATTTATGGATTTTTTTTAATAGGGAGACAGAAAATGAAATGGAAACACTGGAAACCGGCCGTTGTTATAGTTTTAGTCGGTGTCGTGTTGTGTGTAGCGGTATACACGGCCCAAGCAGACAAGGAAGAAGAAATCGAGCGCAAGGTAACAGAGGCGGAGGTCCCAGCGGCTGCATTGGCCACTTTAAAGAATCTGGCTGCCAGCGCCAAAATCACCGAGTTTGCGGAGGAAATCGAGCACGGCCATACCTTCTACGAGGGTTCGTGGAAGGCTCCCTCCGGGGGTAACGTGGACGTATTAGTCACGCCGACAGGTGACCTGGTGGAAATTGAGGAACTTGTGGGCGCGGATCAAGTCCCTGCAGCGGTGCTGGCAGCGGCCCAGAAAGCAGCCGATAAAGACGCCCAGTTGGCGTTTGAGAAAAAGACGATGCTCCTCTATGAGGTCAAGTTCCA
>CAZQKO010000159.1:0-5236 GCA_964593945.1 uncultured Pirellulales bacterium
GGCGGATTTAGCTCACTATTTTTTAATCAGGTTTGTCTTTACGGAACACTTATGTTAGATTTAGGCATTAATTTATAGGTGTATAAAATTGGGACAATCACTTATTTACAAGATACTTGCAGAGCATCGCCTTGAAGGCAAGCTCGCAGCCGGTGAGCAGATTGGCATTAGGATTGACCAAACGCTTACCCAGGACGCAACGGGCACAACAGCATTTTTACTTTACGAATCTATGGGGACGGGCAGAGTTAAAACCGATCTGTCGGTGAGCTATATCGACCATAATATGGCCGGCTTCGGGCCGGAGAACCACAATGACCACCTATATTTGCAGACTGTTGCTGCAAAGCACGGAGTTTATCATTCGCGGGCCGGTAATGGTATCTGTCATCAGGTCCATCTGGAGAGGTTCAGCAAGCCCGGCATGACACTATTGGGCAGCGATTCGCACACACCAACCGCCGGCGGAATCGGTATGCTCGGTATCGGTGCCGGTGGCCTCGATGTTGCAGTTGCTATGGCGGGTGGTCTGTTCTACCTTACCTGTCCGAAAGTCCTGGCAGTTATGCTTACGGGGAAACTAAACGATTGGGTGACCGCCAAAGATGTGATTCTTCAACTGCTCAGCATACTAACTACGAAAGGCAATGTCGGCTGGATAGTCGAATATTTCGGCGATGGCGTTTCAACGCTATCTGTTCCGCAACGAGCCACCATAACCAATATGGGAGCAGAGCTGGGCGTAACAACAAGCATATTTCCCAGTGACGAACAGACCAGAAAGTTCCTCGCTGCCCAGAAGCGAGAAAAAGATTATCTGTCCTTGGCAGCCGATGCTGATGTTGAATATAACCGTATTATCGAAATAGATTTGTCAGAGCTTGAGCCGATGGCAGCATGTCCGTCTTCGCCGGATAATATCAGGAAGGTTCGGGAAATCGCCGGCACCCAAACGGGCCAGATAGCAATAGGAAGCTGTACGAACTCAAGCTTCGCCGACTTAATGATGGTGGCGAAGGTGCTCAAAGGCAGGCGGATAAATAATATGGTCGAGTTTGCAATTACGCCGGGCAGCAGAGAGGTTCTAAATATGTTAGCGCAAAACGGCGCGCTGGCGGATATGATTTCAGCCGGTGCCCGTATTCTCGAAACCGGCTGTGGGCCGTGCATCGGCATGGGTTTTTCACCGGCTGAGAACATAGTAAGTCTGCGCACGTTCAACAGAAACTTTTCCGGCAGAAGCGGCACAAAAAACGACCAGGTCTATCTGGTCAGTCCGGAGACGGCGGTCGCTTCGGTTCTGACCGGCCAAATTACTGACCCCCGTGATTTGCCAAAGTTGTTTGGAATCAAATATCCAAAAATAAACCTGCCGGACGAATTTATCATAGATGACAGTATGATTGAGCCGCCCCTAAGTGAAAAAGAAGCAGCGAAAGCAGAGGTCATAAGGGGGCCGACTATTGTCGTGCCACAAGCACCACCGCCGCTGCCGGAGCTACTGCGTGGAAGAGTCCTGATCAAATGCGGCGATAAGATAACAACCGACCATATTATGCCGGCTGGAGCTTTTTTGAAGCTGCGCTCAAATGTGCCGGAATACGCAAAGGTGGTTTTCAATTGTTTCAATGAGCAGGGTAAACCTACATTTGCACAGCGCGGCCTTGAGCTAAAGCAAAAAGGGACTGCCGGTGTCATTGTTGCCGGTGTTAGCTACGGCCAAGGCTCATCGAGAGAGCACGCTGCACTTTGCCCGATGTATTTAGGCGTGCGGATAGCATTGGCTAAAGGTATTGAGCGAATTCATAAAGCCAATTTGATCAACTTCTGCATCGTGCCAATAGAGTTTGCCGACAAGAATGATTATGACAAAATCAAGCCTGACGACGAAATAGTAATCAACAATTTGCTGGATGCCATTAAGAGCAGCGATGAAATCAAGATTATAGATCAGACCGGTTCATTTGAATTTGTCGGCAAATTAAATCTTTCCAGCAGAGACAGGGAAATTTTGCTGTCTGCCGGACTTCTAAATTATACGCGCAAAAAGACTTATTGATACTTGTATTGTTTAGCCGTCGCCGGCACGGTGATGGTATGTGGCTTTTGGTTGTTTCAATAAATGACTGGCGAAACGATAACCGTATTTGGCACCGGCAGAGCTAAGCTGGGCGATTCGGCTTACACTTTGGCGTACGAGACGGGTAGGGTCCTGGCACAGGCAGGTTTTACAATAGCCAACGGCGGATACGGCGGGACGATGGAAGCCGCAGCCAAAGGAGCAGCCGAGGCCGGCGGAAAAATCATCGGCGTTACCTGTTCAGCGTTTAAAAGCAGTACAGCCAATAAATATGTTAGCCGCACGATTGTAACCAGCTCCCTTGACAAACGGCTCGATACATTGATTAAGCTGGGCCAAGCGTACGTTGTGCTGCCCGGCGGAACAGGAACATTGCTTGAACTGGCCAAGGTCTGGGAGCTAAAAAACAAAGGCTTTCCCGAAGCGGACAAACCGATTATACTTGTAGGCAGCTTTTGGAAGCCTTTGGTCGATTTAGTTGCAATAGACGATCCTGACAGCAGACGGTACCTAAAACTGGCAGACAGTCCTGAACAGGTCGGCGAATTGATTGTCGAAGACAAACGGTGAAAATACAGGAAGGAAAAATCCACGTAAAACGCGGGGCTAAATGGAAATTATGAATAAAAAACCTACATATTTGATTCCGGTTATCTTTATAAATATTGTCTCTGCAATGTTGGTACTCGGTGCAGGCACGACAGGCAAAACTTCTTCCACCAAGCGAATACTCGTCCTGCCGGATGGCTATATGCTAAGAGGCGTTGACGGCAAACTGACTGAACCCGACAGTAATGATGCCCGGTTCTTTGAGTTTGAATTGGCCGTTAGCTCTGCCACAGGTACTGACGGTACCGGCCGAGCCAGCATCGGAGTAAAATTAGAGCTGCTCCCGTCTTCCGTATTGGAAAGGATGATTGCCGACGCCAATGCCGGCTCCGCAACAGGTTACAGGCTCTGGGCCAGGGTTACAAAATATAAGGGCAGAAATTTCATATTCCCAATCAAATTTTTGCCGCTTAGCGAGGCCATAGAGACTCCTCCTGCAACCTCACAGCCATCACAGACGGAAACTCAGGCCACCCAGCAGGAAGCTGAGGAACCGAATCCGCTAGGGGATGCCTTACGGCACGATGAGTTGGGTATACCGAAAGAGATATTGGAAAAACTAAAAACCGGGACAAGCTCACCTTCGACGGGGCTTGAGCAGCCTGAAAGACTTGTCCGTGCAATTACCGGAAGGCCGACACAGGTTAAGCAAAATTTCATGTTGGTAAACAGAGCCGGTTTTTTGGTAAAGCAAGCCGATGGCGGTATGGTTTTTAGCCTTAATGCCTTTGGCCAAAGCGCTGGAAGCACCGGTGGTACCATTCGGCTGCTGCCCTGTCAGGCCTTGGAGGTTACAGAGCAGAAGCAATCTTTTGCGCCGGGCATGATACGCTTTATAATTGCAGGGATTGTTACCGAATATAAGGGAGAACAATTTCTGTTATTGCACAGGGCGATAAGAGCCTACAACCACGGCAACTTCGGCATATAACGAAAATTTCCGATTTTCAATTGCCAAATTACGATTGAAAATCGTAAATCGAAAATTGGAAAGGCCCAACCGTGCCTCACGAACTCGACCAAATCCTTATTTCACGGAACCAGGCGGATTCCAGTG
Source organism: uncultured Pirellulales bacterium (assembly GCA_964593945.1). Classification (GTDB taxonomy): domain Bacteria; phylum Planctomycetota; class Phycisphaerae; order Sedimentisphaerales; family Anaerobacaceae; genus CAZRMQ01. The sequence goes on from CAZQKO010000159.1 coordinate 3,747, forward strand.
AACAAATGCTGGCATTGCGTACGGCGCTTATAAATGCTGCGATATTTGAGCCATATAGCGAGAATGGAAAGCTGGTAATTGACATTATTTCCGAAGTTGCGATAAGAGGTGACGATGCTGTAGCGGATTTTACAGAAAGGTTCGATAGGGTAAAACTTACACCTGCACAGTTTAAGGTCCCACCGGAAGATTTAGAGAGGGCACATAAGGAAACAGGCGGAGAACTTCTGGCATCAATTCGCCAGGCGATTGAGAATATTAGAAAATATCAGTCGCAGGTCTTCATCGGCAATATGCCCGCACACAGCGCGTATGGCAGGGGAACTGGAATAAAATACACTCCCATCAAACGGGTCGGTATTTGTGTGCCTGGTGCATCGGCTCCTTTGCCTTCTACTGTGATGATGACGGCCGTACCCGCCCAGGTCGGGGGTGTCGAAGAAATAGTTGTAGTTTCACCACCGAGATACAACGGCAGTATTCATCCGGTAATTTTAGCCGTCTGCCACGAATTGGGGATCACCGAGGTTTATCGTGTCGGTGGCGTGCAAGCAATAACTGCTCTGGCATGTGGAACAAAAACTATCCCCAAGGTTGATAAGATTGTTGGGCCGGGCAATCAATGGGTGCAGACAGCCAAGAAAATGGTTTCGGGTATTGTCGGTATTGATTCTATAGCTGGGCCAAGCGAAGTATTAATCATCGCCAATGATAAAGCAAACCCTGCCTGGGTCGCAGCGGATATGCTGAGCCAGGCCGAGCATGCGCCGGGAGGTGCCGTCGTTTTTACAGATTCACAAAAGTTTGCAGAAGGTGTTCTCGGTGAGCTTAAACGACAGATAGTACAATTAGACAGAGCTAACGAAACGATTGACTGCCTAAAAAGGTTCGGCAAAATTGTTGCTTTCAAAACTATAGATGAAGCTGTTAAATGGGCAAACTATTTCGCTGCAGAACATCTGCAGATTCAATGCGGCGATGAAAGCAAAGCAATCGCAGAAAAAATCGAAAATGCCGGCGCTATATTCATCGGAGATTACAGTCCGGTTGCAGTCGGTGACTACTGGGCGGGGCCGAGCCATACGCTGCCGACAGGAATGACGGCGAAATTCTTCAGCGCTCTCAGCGCCAATGATTTTATTAAGTCAACCAGCATAATTGAATACGACAAAGAAAAGCTGGCTGGGTGTGCGGATGATATTATCCGCTTAGCTGAAGTTGAAGGTCTTGACGCCCACGCAAAAAGCATAAAAATCCGACAGCAGGATTGAAATACACTTGCTTGTTATTCTGAACAAAGAAAGGATTTCTGTTTAGCCCCCACGTTTTACGTGGGGGTTTTATATCCCCCAGTTGAGTTTGTCTTTGTGCCACCAGTAGAACCAGCCTACTCGATGCGCCAGGACAAAGACCAGATAGATTTTAACAGCTTGTGTTAGAATATCCCAAAGGGGCAATTTTGGTAAAACTGCTGCGATAAACCCGCCGAC
>CAZQKO010000160.1:0-5232 GCA_964593945.1 uncultured Pirellulales bacterium
TGACCTTCCAGCCGTGATAGGGACAGTTTCTGCTCTTGGAGCGAAACGTATTTACATCAATTTCATACTCGGCTTCCGGATCGATAATAGTAACGTCGGCCTGTTTGCCCTGACTGAGTGTGCCCTTATCAACGCCGATTATCTTGGCCGGCTTTTCGGTCATTAGAGCAATCAAGCCGGGCCAATCAAGAATACCCGGCTCAATAAGCACCTTGATGAAAAGTGCTAAGGAACATTCCAGAGACGCTATGCCAAACGGAGCAGCAAAGAACTCCAATTCCTTTTCGCTTTGCAAATGAGGAGCATGGTCGCTTACCAGCGCATCTATTAATCCCTCAGCAATCGCTTGCTTGAGAGCCTCAACATCCTTTGTCCCCCGTAAAGGTGGATTTACTTTGTAATTGGTGTCATATTCACCGCAACATTCCTCGGTCAAAAGCAGATGATGCGGCGTAACCTCACAGGTAATCGGCAGTGAGTCTTTCTTAGCAGCCCTTATCAGTTCTACCGATCCTGCCGCCGATATGTGTTGAGCATGGTAGCGAGCTTTGGTTTTTTTAATCAGTTGGATATCACGCCACAGCATTGCCTCTTCAGCTAATGGGTCAATACCGGGCAGTCCAAGTATTGTTGAATAGTAACCGGAGTTCATCACACCATTGCCGGAAAAGCTTTCGTCCTGACAGTGCTGTGCAATTACCACATCGAACATAGATGCATATTTTAAGGCCCTCAACATAACCGCCGGGTCCTGCACCCCCTTGCCGTCATCTGTGAAGCCAACAGCTCCGGCTTCAGCCATAAAACCCATCTCCGCCAGCTCAACACCCTCTATGCGCTTTGTGATAGCGCCCATCACATAGACGTGAGTTTTTCTTGTCTGCCTACCCTTACGATGGACATATTCTACATCAGTTTCATTTTCGATAACAGGATTGGTATTCGGCATACAGACTACCGAAGTAAAACCTGCTGCCACCGCCGCTGTGGAGCCGCTTGCTATCGTTTCTTCTTCCTCGTCACCAGGCTCGCGAAAGTGAACATGGATGTCAATTAAGCCAGGCGTCACTAATTTCCCGCTGGCATCAATAACTGTCTGTATCTGCTGAGTTGTGTCAATTTTGTCGACGTTTGCGATCTTGCCGTCAACGATAAGCACATCGCATTTTTTATCGACTTTGTTCGCAGGGTCTATTACCCGCCCGTTTTTTATTAGAAGCTCACCAGCCATTTCACATCTCTACTCTCACAGTTGGTTAAATGGTTAAATGGTAATTGGTTAAATGGGAACTAATCACCAATTACCAATAACCAGTTACCAATAACCAGTTACCAGTAACTATTGACCATTTCTTACCAGAAATGACTTAGAATGGAAAGAAGATTTTATTTTTTCAAATGAAGAACCGCAATCCCGTAAGGGTGCGGTAAGTATGCTGTTAAATGCGGGCTAACCAGGCTTATTTTCCTTGCCTACGTACCAATCAGCCTGGCGATTATTGTTGTCCATGAAGACTTGAAGGTCATTAACGTCAATTCTGCCGTCTGTATTAATATCACCAAACAGGTAACCTCGTTCGACCCCGCTGAAGGCGGATCCGATCCCGTACAGCCCAACGAAATCGGGTTTGATCCGGTCCAGGCCGAAGGTCTGGTCGCCCTGCCCAGCTACCCAATTGTCGAGCAGAATAGCAAAATCCAATTCGTTGACAATACCGTCAGCGTTAAGGTCGTGCCAGAAGATGCTGTCACTATCGTGGCTTTTGCTTACGCTCCAGGCCAGACCATATCCTTGCGTTGAACCTGTTTTCCGCTGATTGTCATCATCGCTCGAAATAACAATCTCATAGTTGGTATACTTTGTATCCGTTCGGCAGTAAATATGCTCAACATTGTCAATACTGCTGTCGCTGTAATCGAGCAGATAATCGTTGTCGGAGTTAACCGGGTCAATTGCCCATAGCTCGAGCCGAATATTTACATCCTTCTCAGGCAGCGGCTCAAAAGGATAAACACTCTTGTAGTGCTTGTTCCAGGTGACTGTAGCATTTATGATTTTATCCGACGGCTCCATGACGGTGAATTTATAGATCTTTGCCGCCGTCTGGCTTGTATCCAGCATGTTCAGGTCCCAGCCCATCATCGAGACATCACCCGGCTCGTGTCTGCCAGCAGCCAGCTGATAGTAGGCACCAAGCGCATTTAACATACCAGCACCCTGAATGTAGTCAAGAGGAACAGCATGGTCATCGTCACTCGGAAGCTGACCCTTGTGCCAGTACGGCAGCTTAGTTGCTGAATTCATCAGAATAGCTTTCATTACGCAGTTTCCACCCTGCGGCGACACAGCCAGGCTCAGGCCTGGCTCCTGCTTGGCTTTTTGCACAAGCAGTCCAACGGCACCCGCAACGACCGGCGTCGAGTAACTTGACCAGTTACCGGTCAGCTCGTAGATGGTGGTGTCACTCGCACTGGCTGCCAAGCAATTGCCGGGAGCAACGATATCCGGCTTACATCTTCCATCGGCCGTCGGACCTAAACTCGAATGCTCAGGATAAGCTAATGAGAAATGCGCCAGGTTGGTCGCAACATTTCCGGTGCGCACAGAGTCAACCACACCTACGCCGATGATGTTCGCCGCCGCACCGGGATATAAAGGTGGATCACAGGCGTTAGAGCCATTTCCTATACCCGCCACAACAACAATGCCGTAATTCTCAGCCAATGATTCAATGCCCCTTGTCCACCAGTCTTCAAATTGCCAGCCGAAGTCAGCGACCAAAATATCCGCATCAGGAGATAAACAATTAAAAACATTATTAATTAAAAAGTGCCAGAATTCGTAAATGGCTGCCTGTGCATGCGGCACCACGCCTTGGTAATAAAATTGTCCCAAATACGGATTAGATGTGTTAGGGTCTTCACCAAATAATATAGAGCAAACAGCCGTCGAATGTGGCGAAATATCGGGCGCGGGACTACCCTGGTCGTGAAAATTGAATTGCACAGCTTCAAAGCATTTATGCCCGACATTAGGCTGATAGTCGTTTTGCGGCACACCGTCAATGTAATTAATGCTTCGGCAGATGACAGCGAAGTCGACGCCGGAGCCGGTCAAATCAGGAACAATCTCTCGCAAGGCGTAAATACCAGCATGATTCAGCCCACGCGGCTGCAGCGTCCCGTCTCCGCCTATGGCTCGGTCGGCTTTAACACCGGCAGCTATTAACAACACCGCCAAAAAGGATATTAGCCCTCGTATGAGCGTTAAGTTTGCACGTTTTAGCATTCAAAAACTCCGAAGGTTCCGATAAAATCTCAAAGGCTAAAGTTGCCCACCCCGTTGCTAACCTTCCTGGTTTGTATCTCCTGCCTCCAGTACTTGCCAATATGATACCAGAAAGCTATCTTTTTTTCAAGCAAATTATCTATCATCCCTAAGGGATTACATCATTTTTCAGTGCTAAAAAAGCCGGTATCGAAAACTTAAATTAGAGGCCTTGCCTTATCGGGCACAGACTGGTATATTTAATCCAAGATTTGGGCACATTAAGCTATCCGTCAAGGCTCGGCTCATTCGTTAGCAGCATCACCTTCGATACGTGCCTTGCCGAGACTGAAAGGTTCGGTTTATGAAGGTAATTTTGAATTCTAAGCAGATAGAGCAGATTCTCGATGATCTGGCAGGCCATATTATCTCTGAAACTCCACAAGAACTGGATATTGCTACGGTCGGCATACGCAGCAGAGGTGAAATATTAGCTCAGAGACTGTCGGAGCTGCTATCAAAAAAACTACGCAAAGATGTTCCATGTGGGACGCTTGACATAACGCTTTATCGGGACGACTTGAACTCTCCGCAGAGCAATTCCCAGCCGCAGGTACGTCCCACCGAAATCGGCTTTGACATCGACGATAAAATAATAATTTTAGTGGACGATGTCCTCTATACCGGCCGCTCCACGCGTGCGGCAATGGACGCGCTTATTGATTTAGGAAGACCGAAAGCGATAAAATTAGCAGTCCTTGTTGACAGGACCGGCAGAGAGTTTCCTATACAGGCCGACTATGCCGGTTATAAAACCGATGTCGCACCCGGCAAATTAGTGCAGGTAAATCTTGTCGAATCAGACGGAAAAGATGAGGTAGTTATTGAATAGAGAGGTGCAAAATGAGAAGAGAAAGTAAAGTACCTAAAATGAGCTAAAGTTATAATCTCAATTTTAGGCACTTTAGGCACTTCAAACTTTAGCTCACTTAATTTGTTTCGGATTTCGATATTAGAGTTTATAATTTACGCGAAGAGATGTTATGGCTTTGATAAGGAAATACAAACAATTCCCATGGCAGCACAAGCACCTGCTCGGACTGCGGGAGCTTAGCCCCGAGGAAATCACATATATTTTCGATACCGCCAAGGGCTTTGAGCAAATAAGCACTCGGTCGGTCAAAAAAGCTCCTCCTTTACGCGGCAAGGTCGTAGTGAATTTGTTCTTTGAAGACAGCACTCGTACTCGCAACAGTTTCGCCTTAGCTGCCAATCGATTAAGCGCCGATGTGATAGAGTTCACCCAAAAAAGCAGCTCCGTCAGCAAAGGTGAAACCCTGTTAGATACAGCCCGCAATCTGGAGGCGATGGGCATTGACATTGTGGTAATTCGGCACGGCGCTGCGGGGGCGGCAAAGTTCCTGAGCAGAAATATCAACGCATGTGTAGTTAATGCCGGTGATGGCTATTGCGAGCATCCTACGCAGGGTCTCTTGGACGTCTATACTATTCGTAAAATCAAGGGCAGCCTCAAGGGTCTGAAAATTGCAATCGTCGGCGATATTGCGCATTCTCGCGTCGCTCGCAGTGACATGTGGGCGATGACCAAGCTCGGCGCGGAAGTCATATTTGTCGGCCCGCCGACACTTATGCCCACCGAGGTGGGTCGGCTGCCGGTCAGCGTGAGCTACTCTCTCGATGAAGTTATCGAAAAGGTCGATGTGGTAAATATGCTTCGCATTCAGTTTGAACGGCTCGGCGGTAATCCCTTCCCTTCTATCCGCGAATACTCGCACTATTTCGGCCTAACAGTTGAACGAGTAAAAAGGGCAAAGCCGGACATTATGGTTATGCACCCCGGACCGATCAATCGCGGCCTGGAGATGGAAAGCGAAGTCGCCGACGGCCAAAACAGCGTCATCCTCCAGCAGGTAACCAACGGCCTTGCCGTCCGAATGGCAGTA
>CAZQKO010000161.1:0-5217 GCA_964593945.1 uncultured Pirellulales bacterium
CGGAGCTTCTAATAATGGACGACCCAACGCTCGGCCTTGATGCCGCGATCAGACGACAATTCCTGGAGGGTATGATCGAGCTTATTATGCGCCAAGGCAGAACTGTCCTTTTCTCCAGCCATATCCTCGGTGATGTTGAAAGGGTCGCTGAACGCATAGCAGTTATTGACAAAGGACTGTTGCGAGCAAATTGCTCGCTTGACCAGTTCCGAGAAGCAGTAAAAAAGGCAATATTTAGCTTTGCTGATTCAGTGCCTAAAGAACCAGACATCGAGGGACTATTACACTGCAAACGCAGCGAAAAAGAGCTTGAAGTAATTTTAGTCGGTACCAACGAAGATAAAATTGCCGAATGGGCAAAATCTGCTGGTGCTGCACAATACAAAATCGTGCAGATGAATCTGGAGGACCAATTCATCGAATTTACCGCGCCAGTTGGCCGTAAAAAACTTTTTAAGTGGGAGGAAATATAAATGAGATTCTGGGTATTATTACGAAAAGAATTTCGTGAGAGCCTGCCCTGGTTAATCTTAGCAGCAATTATATTTTTCGGCTTCGGTGGCTTTTGTTTGCGGACGATGGCCTTTCAAGGTAACCGAAACTGGTATTATTCACGTTTTTCGCCGGGCTCTATAGTCGAACCTTACCAGTTCACTCATTACTCGCCATTGCAGATGACGGGTGTGTGGTTATCTCTGACATCTATCGGACTTGGTCTGTCTCTGGGCATCCGACATTTCTGGATACCTTGTTTTACAGGGACGTGGCCATTTCTGCTTCATCGCTCGGTCAGCAGAAAATTTGTACTTGCCGCGAAGCTGACCGCAGCAACAATAGCTTTTGTTATTTCGCTTGGGACCCTATGGATCTTCTTTTACTGGTACGCCAACAGGCCGGAGCTTTTTACATTACCACAAACAGTAAGAATTTTCATCGATGGTTGGATTTTAATAGCATTGGGTCTTATTGCGTATCTGGGGACGGCCCTTTCAGGCCTGAGCACCGCCAAATGGTACACTACAAGGATATTCGGCCTGGCATTTGCAACTGTCATCATCATAGTGACTTTTGCACAGTGGCGGCTTGCCTGGGCCTTCATAGTAATTGTCGCTGGTGCTTTTATTTTGCTTTCGCAAATTATCGACTTATTCCTGAACAGGGAATTTTGACCGGAGGGACATCGCTATGAGATTAAAAAACAACTTAAAATACATTGTGACACCTGCCGAAATCTTTACGACAGCCCTTATCCTGCTGTTAGCTTTGCTGATAGTACAGGGTATTATCATCTCAACAGAAGATATATTTACGAGAACAAAGTACACGCCGGCAACAATGAAGCCTGAAGCAGAACTCACCCAGGAGGAAAAACGGATTAGCAGAATAAGAAATTCGGCAAAAGAGTTTTTGCCCGATAGGACAATTCACCTTGTTTACGCACCTAAACGTACACCGGGTCAAGTGGACGGGTCTGAGATGGTGCAGATATATGACATCAATGACAACCCGCTGTGGGAAGGCCCACGCAATAGAAAACCCTACGAATATCTCTCATGGTCGGAGCAATTACGTGAATACAGAGTGGGCTTTACACAGCAGCGAATGAAGCAATTACAAATGATTACACCTGAATTTTCCAGAACTCTCGAAATACCGGTTCAATCCGAGGAAAAAACTATCCAGATTTGGCGTTATAATCTGGCGAAAGATTATCTTGCAGGTTATGATAATGAGGGCAACAAAATTGGTTACATCGGCTCAACAGGTTTTACGGGCTCAAAATCAAACGCGAAACCATTTGGAGAATTTAAATCTTTCACCGCATGGTGTCCGCAGGACTCTTTCAGTCCGACATTACTGTGGCAAACACAAAGGCGTATTTATCAAATAGAATTTGAAAAACAAACTACAGAGCTGATTTTTGAAAGTACCGATTCTGACATTGAAAGATTAAGCCTGCACGGATGGAGAGATTTAGCCTCCGGCACAAAGGAGCATAGGGATTCTGCAAAGTACCGACCTTTGCTTCAATGTGAAACCGAAGATGGTAAAAATCATTTGATAATGCGCGACCCTGAGCAGCGGCTTACAATTACTGTTCCTGAAGATTGGAAAAACTGGGTCAGGAACTATTGTCAATTCACAGCCACAAAAGAAGCTATTTTTATGCGCCGTTCTTGGATCGAGTCACGTCACCCTCCAGAATATAGTAAATCCCCGGAACTTTTTCAGCAATGGTTACGTAATTTCCGAAGCCAGCCTCAAAAACATTGGGTCGAGTTGTACATGGTTGATAACCAGGGCGGTCTTAAATTGCTCAATCACTATAATTGGACCGTACCCGCTCTGTCTGAAAGGGTTGTCGAAGCCAGAGACTTCAGATTGCCGGCTAAACGTTCTGTGAGTAAACTCTCGCCTCCATTATACGATTTAGCCTGGCATCTAATGAGTAGAGAATTCTGGGTGTCCGCTTTCCAGGGCAATGACTTATCCAGAGATTTCCAACAAATGTTAGCAGAAGTACGACCGGGCAACAGCACCATCAACTGGCTGCTGAGTGCTATGATGATAGGTTTTACCTTTTGGCACGGCTGGCCGAGACGAACATCATGGCCTAAATTTCTGTTCTGGCTGGCATTTGCAGGCATATTCAACCTCGCAGGTCTTTTGACATATTTGGCCTTGAACCATACCACCGTGATAAAATGTACGGCTTGTAGTAGAAGCCGAGGACTAACCAAGGTTAATTGCACACGATGCGGAGTGGAACTACCAACCCCAAAGCGAGGAAAACTCGACCTAATATTCAATAGCTAACTGCTGTCTCATACCATTTCCAAATAATAGGGACAGCGGGGCTGTCCCTATTTGATGATATGTCAAATATTTAAAATCCTATGAACGACCATGGAGACATTTCATAAGGAGCCATTTCCATTCCAGCTCTCGAATCCGGCTGGGATTAATATTCCTGACCCACCCAGGTTGGCCTCGCAGATAGTCCAATATCGTAGTAGCAGGGGCAAACCATCCATTGCGTCTGGATAGTGATCTCATTAAACGAACAAATTCCGGATCGAGTTTCCCATTCGTATAAAAACCTTTCGCGAAGTGGGTGTAAACGATGCACAATCCCCCTTCCTTTTCCAAAGAATCCTGATTTTTCTCAGACATCAACTTACGAAAGGAACAAACATCGGCACCGTCAGAGGACGCAAACCAGTAATTAACATAAGGCCGAGAAGGATCATGATAAGGCATTTCCGGACAAGTTTTAAACGTATTGATTTCTCTAAAGACAAAATTACGAACGTAACGAATGTGCTTGCGGCATAGATCTCCCCAGAAAAGCGGGTCGCCCGCCACGTGTCCTTTAAAGTGGTTGTCTCTTTTGTGTAGCGTCGCAAGCTGGTATATTATGCGTCGTGTCCCTCCAAGCCGATATTTTCCCCAATACATACCTTCCTTCTGTCCGGAATGAGCGCAATAGAGAAAATCTTCGTCTCCGAAAAGTCTGTGAAAGAATTCTATTGCCCGCTCGGTATCTTCACGGCCGGAAGTGTGATCTGTAACACCGTGAAACGCAATCTCGAAACCTTCATCTCTTAGACTGTATAACCATTTAAGATATTCCTCGTCTTGACAGGTCATACCGCCAAAGTTGCTTTTTTGGCTTGGTGCTAAAGGCCATACCGTTTTTGTTGTCTTGATACCCAACTCCGCCAAAAGGTCATAGATGGGCTTTACATTTTCGATTGTGGCCTTATCGGTATCATCCACAATGGCAAAAGCAAACTTCTTTTGATTTGCCCAGTTCATAAGTAGTACTCGTATTTCTTTTTAAAAGGAGACCTGCCTTCGCCGAAGCGGCTCCTGCCCGCCGTAACACTTTGGGCAGGCGGGACGCGCAGGCAGGCCGCAAAAAAAGCCTAAACAGCATATCGACAATTCAGCAGAAAACTTGAGGAAATCTCAGGTAGGATTTAATAGATAAGCTTTATAAATAGGGACAGCCCCCTATTTTGATATTGACAGCTTATCTCTGAAGCGTTAATTTACTAACATGCCAAGAATTGCAAGGATAGTTATACCGGAAGTACCACATCATATAATCCAACGTGGCAATAACCAGCAGGATGTGTTCTTTGTGAACGACGACCGGATTGTATATTTGGAGCTGCTTCGAAAACGTTGCGAGAAATACGGCTTGGAGATTCTTGGCTACTGCTTGATGACTAATCACATCCATCTTGTCGCAGCACCGCAACAAGAAGATTCACTTGCGAATGCGATAGGCCAAACGCACTTTCTTTACACACAGTACATCAATAGAATGCACGGACGTAGTGGCCATCTGTGGCAAAGCAGATTTTACTCTTGTGCCCTCGATGAACTACATTTTTTGAAAGCAATGCGCTACATCGAATGCAATCCGGTGAGGGCTAAAATCGCGAGGGTGCCGTGGTCATACCGCTGGTCCAGCGCCGCTGCGCATGTTGGCAAAGCCGACGGTGCAGGGCTGCTGAATTTATCTAAATGGCAGGATATAATAGACCCGGAAAAATGGATGAAGCTGCTCAGGCAGACCTTGGAAGATTACGAAGTAGCGAGCTTGCAAGCGAATACACATACGGGCAGACCCCTCGGCAGCGATCGATTTATAAGCAAGTTTGAGCACCTATTAGGTCGGAGACTTCGGCCTCTGCCTGTCGGTAGGCCGAAAACAAGAAGAGATAAATCTAAAGAAAAGCCGCATTAAATAGGTGGCTGTCCCTATTTAAAATACGTGGGAGACGAAATGAACCTACCTCGTCCCACTTATCGGTAGTTGCCTGTACGAGCGACATCGCGCCTTTTTCATCAAGGCAGTAAAGCCGACCGTCAGCATAAGTCAGAGACCCTTTGCCTTCGGCTTGCCAGGACTGTCCGTTGAGACGTTGCCATAGTTTTTTGCCTGTCAAGTCCAAGCCTGTTACGTATGTCTGCTTATCGATCATGCCGGCCGTAAAAATACGGCCTCCTACTATCACCACTGAACTGTACCCATGTCCAATGCCGGAGGCGGTCCATAGCAGCTCCGGACCGTCTTGTGGCCAAGCCATGTTATCACCAGCTAACGCGGCAACAGGTACATTGAGGATTAACAGAAACAGAAATCTTAACCCGTATTTCTCACCGCGGAGAACACCGAAATTGCAGAGCTTCTTGATATATAAA
>CAZQKO010000162.1:0-5197 GCA_964593945.1 uncultured Pirellulales bacterium
CCTCCTTCTGCCACCACTGAACAATCCGTTTAAATGCAGCCACAAGAAAAATTCCCGACCCACAACTTATGTCAATTAGTGAGATATCATTCCTTGGCTTAGCAGTAGGCATACATTCGTCGACCATGAAGCTAACTAAATGTGTTGGAGTATATGTAATGTCTTTTCGTTCAGGTATAAACTCCTCGTAAATGCGGCTGATCAATTCTACAGGTAGATAGTTAAAATCATAGAGCTTCCAAAATACATATTGATTATCTTTTTCAATCTTTGCATCTAAGAAGTCTGCAAGTTTTGAATGATTGAGATTCGATATTTCTTTTTGCTCCTGTTCATCTAATTCGAAGATTTTACCATTTACATCTTTACCTAAATCTTTAAAAAACTGAATTCCCTTCTTACTTCGGAGAACATCGCAAAAACAGGTAGCCCTATCATACTTATTGAAATAGTCGACGGGCAAAACTCGATTTCCTTTTTTGTCTTTTCTTTCCTCAAGATATTTTACAAAAATGCTTAACACCAGAAGCTTGTTACATATATGTTCATTTTGCCCTTTGACAAATTCGTCTCGTATCTTCTTTAATCCTTCGATCAGCTTCTTATATGAACTATTATTGAGATTAAAATGATTCTTGTTTTCCTGTAATTCCCAAAAGCTGCCGTTTTGGAATAGGCTTGCGGAATATTTTTTATACTTTTGGTGAGCATCAGAAACTAAAGAAAAGTCATCAAATGGTGTCGCTTTAAGGTTTGTTTTATTTACCGGTTTGCGGCAGTTGAATATTCTTACTTCTGTCTTATCAAAGACATAATAAAGAGGTACGATTCCACTACTCCATAGTTTTTTATGTATGTCGTTTAAATCATCCTGCGAAATACTATTGTCAGAGTTATCATATATAAATATCTGTGGAACAGAACTCCTTCCCTCAATTCGACGAAAGTATACCGCACTTGCTTTTAATTCTTGGGCGAGATGAAGGATCAGGATTTCATCAAATGACACATTGGTATCATTTCTATAATCCCTGTTGCTGAATAATAAACCCGACGCAGAGGAATCCGTTTCGAAATCCAGAAAATGCAGCTTTTCATCTAATATTTGGTTCTGCATAATCTTTCGTGAATCCGTCTATGCTATATTTATGCTTTGAAACAATAGGTTATCAACTCAGCCTAACGCACAGAAGTGTACATGAGCTTATAGAGAATCGCAAGATATTTCCTAATGACAGAAACAAACTACAATGGACAACCGCAAATTATAAGGGATTTTTATTAATGGCCTATGCCAAGGAACCTGCATTCAACTCAAGTGGAAAATCCAGGGACACCTTACTTCTTTCTCTCTTTCATTGAGGTCCTTTCACATCTCGCATAGGGTTATCAAAACAGATGCTTCAATCCTTCGACTGCCCCTTCGACTTGGTTCGACTCTTTCGACTACGCTCAAGACAGGTTCGCTCACCACAGGTTGCTCAGGGCTTCGGCTAATTCAGGATGGCATCCGTGAGCTTTAGATTAGCATACGTTAGCATGTTTGTCACCAAGAAAAAATGGTGGGGCACCTGTGGCAGAGCCAAGCCGCCACCCTACGCTTACGTAACTCCAATCTCTAATTCGCTTGCCGTAATCCCGTACCTGTGGCAGAGCTAGGGGATGCCTGACGGCAGGCATGGCCAAGACCATTTGGGGGATGGTTTTAGTTAGTTATTTACGTCATACCCGTCCTTAGGGGAAAACCATCCCCATCCCACCGTTAGGCGTCCCTGACGGGACTAAGGGATGAGGCTGCCACCCAATAAAAAGAGAATAACGAACTGGGTTGGTACGATTTCATCACACCCTATCGACTACGCGGGCGGAGGGTAAATTGGTTCGACAGGCTCACCACTTATGACACGCACCCCTCGAATTAGGAAAACAATTATTTGACTTGATTCAATTATTTTAATAAACTGTTTAACTGTTTATTTGTTGTGTATCGTAATTAATTGGTTCGTCGTGGCATAAGAACCACAACAACCAAGCGCCAATTCATATACTCGGTTAAAATATAAAATGTTAGCCTCGAAATACGAAGACAACACTAACAGTGCTGCCACATCCGCCCAAAGTGAATTATCATATACACCCCGGGAAAGCTGTGGTTTGTTCGGCATCTTTGGTGACGACCAGGCTGTTCAAAAAACCTATTTTGGCTTACACAATCTTCAGCATCGTGGACAAGAATCGGCTGGAATCGCATCCACCGATGGGCGGTCTATTCAGTGCTACAAAGGCATGGGTACAGTAAGAAGGGTTTTCCGTGTCGGCTCGAATATTTTGGATAAACTATCTAATCCGATGGCTATAGGCCATGTTCGGTATTCAACATCGGGTACCAGTAGAATCATTAATAGTCAGCCGCTTTTAGCAGAATTCTCCCATGGACAGGTGGCGGTCGCCCATAACGGCAATCTTATAAATGCTGAATTGCTGCGGCAAGAATATCAGGACTATGGCAGTATCTTTAACTCAACAAGCGACACTGAAGTAATAGTTCATTTGTTAGCAAAACCTGCTCACCTGACTAAACCCGATCCATTAGCCCACGTATTAAACCACCTGCAGGGAGCTTACTGCCTCTTGTTTTTGTTTGCCGACCGTATCGAGGCGGCTCGCGATCCCTACGGTATCAGGCCTTTGTGCATAGGCCAAACAGAACAGGGCGGTTTCGTCGTAGCCAGCGAGAGCTGCGCTTTTGACGCTATAGGGGCAAAATTCGTGCGGGAAGTTGAGCCGGGCGAAATTGTCACGCTGGACAAAAAGGGCCTATCCAGCAGATTTTTCGTTAATCCAGGCAGTATAGTGCCGGCCCATTGCATCTTCGAGCACATCTATTTCGCCAAGCAAAACTCGTTCATATTCGGCGAAAACGTGCACATATTCAGAAAAAAACTGGGAAGGCGATTAGCTGTAGAGTACCCAGCCGATGCCGATGTGGTAATCCCCGTGCCGGACTCGGGGACATCGGCAGCGGTCGGATATGCAGAGCAAAGCAAAATACCCTTCGATATGGGAATGGTCAGGAGTCACTATATTGGCAGAACATTTATCTCGCCGGACCAGAAATCAAGAGAGCTGGAGGTCAAACTCAAGCTGGCTATCGTGGAAGAAGTAGTTAGGGACAAACGAATCGTGGTGGTGGATGACTCAATCGTCCGCGGTACCACCACGAGGGGCAAAATAAGAACTTTAAGACAAGCCGGTGCAAAAGAAATACACATGCGGATTAGTTGTCCGCCGATAAGATTCCCCTGCTACTACGGGGTGGACTTCCCCACGAAGGAAGAGCTGCTGGCGAATAACCGCAACCTCAAGCAGATCGAAAAATTTCTGGGGGTCGATAGTGTCGGCTATATATCGCTGAAAGGCTTGCTCGGCTGTGCGAACCTGCCGGCTGACCACTATTGCACCGCCTGCTGGACCGGCAAATACAGAATTCCGGTTGACGTGGCAGTCAACAAATTCACTATGGAACGCTATCAGATGCGGATGTTCGAGGAACTCGAGTAAAATCAAAAATTAAAATACTCTGTAGGAAAGAGTAGAAGATGTCATTTCGAGCGAGCCGTAGGCGAGTCGAGAAATCTACTTTCGAGCAGATTTCTCCGCTTCGCCCATGTTTCTGTCTTCGACAGAAGACACAGGGGCTTCGGTCGAAATGACGGTTGGTGTTTTCTACAGAGCAAAATTAAAAATAAAAATGCAAAATAACAATTCAAAATTAAAAAGTGACATTTTGCATTTTGCAATGTAATTTTGATATTTGATTTTTGATATTTGATTTTAATAGTGGTGTTCACTTATGAGCAAATTCGCTACTTATGCGCAGGCTGGTGTCAGTATCGATGCCGCCGACGAAATGGAGGACGAAATCTACTCCAGCATAGCCGGTACTTTTGGAACAAGAGTTATTGAATCTAAAGGTGCATTTGCCGGGTTCTTTCGGCTGGACTATGACGAGAAACTCTTCAAGAAAAATTATAAAAATCCCGTGCTGGTGGCCTGCACCGACGGCGTGGGCAGCAAGGTACAGTTAGCCACTAAAATTAAAAAGTTTGATACCGTCGGCATCGACTTAGTAGCAATGAACGTCAATGATATGTTAGTACATGGCGCTGAGCCTCTGTTCTTTTTGGATTACTTAGCTGTGAACAAGCTGGAGCCCAAGACTGTAGCCCGGATGGTAAAGGGTGTCGCAGCCGGCTGCAAAATGGCTGACTGCGCACTAATCGGTGGCGAAACAGCCGAGATGCCCGATACATATAGAAAAGGCGACTTCGATATAGCGGGCTTTGCTGTCGGAGTAGTCGAACGCAAAAAAATTATCAATGGAAAAAATATCAGACCCGGCGATGTTGTTTTAGGCCTTGCCTCCAGCGGACTGCACAGCAACGGCTATGCGCTGGTTCGGAGCATTTGCTTCAAGCAGCAAAAAATGAATATGACAGATGTGGTCGCAGTCCTAGGGACTCCTTGCGGAGAACTCGATGGTGCGGTACTGGGTGACGTGCTGCTTGAGCCTACCAGGATATACGTTCGGCCGATAGTGAAACTATTGTCCCAGTATAAAGTCAAGCAGGTTGTACATGGAATGGCCCATATCACCGGCGGAGGTCTTGTGGGAAATATCCCGCGGGTGCTGCCGAAGGACTGCAACGCGGTGATTAAAAAAACGAGCTGGCCAAAACACAAAATATTTACCTTCCTGCAGAATGCCGGCCCCGTCGAAGAAAGCGAAATGTACAAAGTCTTCAATATGGGGATAGGCTTTGTGCTGATAGTAGCGGAAGACTTTGCCCATTCAATAGCGAATAAACTAACACGATTCGGCGAACAAGTCTATACAATAGGTGAAATTACTTCCGGAACAGGCAATGTAGCTCTCAAATAAACCGTCATCGTCGGATGGTTTTTATACAGATCACATAGAACAAGTGTATTTTACCCTTTAATTCCGTATTCATTACCATATTGATATAATGCTTTATAAACACAAAATTTTCCGGATACAATATTTAACCAAAAGACTATAAAACACTGTTTTATAATAAATCGAAATTTTTCTTGAATTAAGGATACCTAATATGGTACAAATTAATTAGTTGGAGTACATAAATTTCAATTCCTGGGCACTAATTGAGTGATA
>CAZQKO010000163.1:0-5189 GCA_964593945.1 uncultured Pirellulales bacterium
CGGAAACGGTTCTCCGGCGATATCGATGGGCCGCAGACTAACTTGCCGGTTTTGGGGTCTTCGACGAGGAAATCAAGGAAGAACTCAGCGGCCTCTTTCATAACCGGATAGGCCCTATTTCGTAAGAATTCCTGGTCGCCGACGAACGCGTAGTGTTCCCACAAATGCTGGCAGCACCATGCGGCGGCAGTGGGCCACATGCCGTACTGTACTCTTCCGCTGGGACTTGTCCACCACCAAGGGTCTGTCGTATATTGGGCGACGAAGCCGCGACAGTCGTAAACGTCTTTTGCGGTTTTTCTGCCGCGAGGCCGAAGACTTTCCACGAGGTGGAAAAATGGTTCATGACATTCAGACAAATTGCATAACTCCGCCGGCCAGTAGTCCATCTGAATATTGATATTGATGTGGTAATCCGAACCCCACGGGGCATTGATGTGATGATTCCACAAACCTTGAAGATTCGATGGCATACAGCCCGGCCGCGAGCAGCTAATCAGAAGGTATCGGCCATATTGAAAATATAGAGCTACCAAAGCCGGGTCGTTTGCACCGTTCTTGACGGCCTGCAATCTCTCATCTATCGGCTTATCAGTGATTGGTGCCGTCCCCAGATCCAAGCTTACACGTCGAAACAGCCTTTGATGCTCGGCTATATGAGCAGCTTTGAGCTGGTCATAGGTTTTTTTCGCAGCGGTGTCTAATTGCTCCTGGCAAACCTGGCTCAATTCGCTTTTGAGCGGCTCAGAGGGGTTGCTGAAATTGTAGTCGGTTGCAGCAACCAATAGTAATGTTGTAGCGTCAGCATTTTCCACCCGTAAGCCTTTGTCAGTTGTTGTTAATTTGCCCCTAAGGGGGATAACCTTCAATTGTGCCTCGAACTTTACGCCTTTCTGCTGGCCTTTCAACGTAGCCTGGCCTTTCATCACGATGCGGTCAGGGCCAATGGTTCCGATTCCATCGGGATTCTCAGGTCGGGTCAGATTCGCATCGAATGTAATTTGCGCCGGTTTATCGCACGACAGACGAACAACAATGCACTGGTCAACTGGACTGGAAAAGACCTCACGGGTAAAGGTGACATCGCCGCTGCGATAGGTTACGGATGCTATAGCAGTGTCAAGGTCAAGCTGACGACGGTAGTCGGTTATGGCGGTCAGGTTGTCTTGGAATTGAAGATTTAAATCGCCAAGTGTCTGATAGCTATAACGAGGGCCTACACCCATAAATCCCTTCTGTATCAGATTCTGAGCCTCGGTATATTTGCCTTCAAATATTAGCTGACGGGCTTCAGCCAGGAATTTGTAGGCGCCAACACGGTCTTGCTCCTCCGGCCCGCCAGCCCATACGGTATCTTCATTGAGCTGCAATCGCTCGGTTTCCACCGTGCCGAAGACCATCGCTCCCAGCCGACCGTTTCCAACGGGAAGCGCCTGAGTCCACTCTTTAGCAGGTTGAGTGTACCATAGTTTCAGGGACTTGGAGGTTTGTTCGTTGTCGCCTGCATTTGTGGCTTGGCCTGTTACATCACCGGCGATAAAAAGAGTGCCTGTCAGACACGCGGAAAGAAAAATGAGTGTTGTTATTTTGGCCTGTTTGCTTTTCATAATTGCGCCTTTTCTTATTTCATTAAATTCGAGAATTTGTGCATAAATTACTTTGTGAAATTAAATTTAGCAAGACTTGTTCCCCGCCGAAGCCGGTAAAAGACATTTCCTGAAAAGATTTTTCTACGATATGTAACCTTTCCTAAAGAAGCGTCCACTATCCTAATAGGAAGCCTTATAAAAGGCTTGTAAACGTGATAAAAACAAATTTTTTATTGAAAGGAGCCTGAAATGAACACGACAAGATATAAAAAAATAGCGATTCTGGTTGTGCCAGCGGTGGCTATTCTGGCAGTGCTTGTTTTATGCACGGAACTATCTGCCGCTCGCGGATCTGGGCGTTACGGTGGAAGACGTGGCGGCTGGGTGTACGATAGGCCTGGACCTGAGCGTGATATGCGTACACCTCTTAGGCATCGCAGCGCAGGTCCTAATAGCTCTGCCACAGGTATTATGCAGTTAGTGCGCAGGCTTGACCTGACCGATGAGCAGTCCGAACAAATCAAAGAAACCGTCAAAGCGAACAAAGAAAAGATTCAGGCTGCGCAAAAAGCGGTTGCTGAAGCGAGAAAGGCCTTAAATGAAACTGTTGCCAAAGGCGCCGACGAGGCAGCCATCCGTGACGCGGCGACGGCAGTGGGCAAAGCCCTCGGAGACGCAGCCGTGCTTAGGGCAAACACAACAGCCTCTGTTAAGGCAATCCTGACCGACGAGCAGCGCACAAAGCTGGATGAGCTTCGTAAAGAAGGACAGGAGCGGCGTGCTAATCGCACTGGTGAGATGCAGAGGCCGGGAGGTCGTGTAAGATTCCAACAACGTGGACTGCGCGAAGATGCTTGGCATGATGGGGAGCCACCCTATGGCAGAGGTCAGATGTTTTATGGTCCTGATAGAGCTGGGCCGATGCGCAGAGGCAGGATGAGAGAACCATTAGACCGGGGGCCGAGGCAACCGTAGAGATGGTAAATGTCATATACGGATTGATGATTGATACGTGTAGCGACTGTCTTGATTCTCAAGACAGTCGCTACGGAATTATATTGATGAATCGAGCATAGCGGTATATCTTGCATGTATGGCTTTTTCGACTTGTTTAGATTGGTCTCTGAGCTTCCAGGCAGAGAGATGCTTTGTCGAACTTGTTCTTTGTCCTAGGGACTCCTTACGTAGTGTAAAGGACTTGCTTTCCAGCCCGGATGTCGGCGGAGAAACAGCTAAGATTGTTTCCATGGATATCGAGGATGTCCGCATGAGCCGCCGAGGTGACGGTGATGCGTACAGTCGTCTTATTGAACGACATCAGGAGTACGTAAGCCGAATTATGTGGCGCTTCAGCCGAGATCGCCGCCTTCATGAAGAGCTTGTTCAGGATGTATTCGTCGAAGCGTACCTGAGTTTGGCAACTTATCAGGAAAAAGCGCCGTTTGCCCACTGGCTTGCTCGGATTGCTACTCGTGTTGGTTATGCCTACCTGAAGCAAAAAGTTCGACATCGTGCACAAAAAAACTTTACACTGAAAGAGTGGGACCGGTTACTCGATGATTCTTCACGCCAGGCGGAGCCGAGCCAGGCGGCTGAATTTTTGTACCGATTGTTAGAACAACTGCCGCCTCGTGATCGACTCGTTCTGACGCTGCGATATTTGGAAGACTGCGATGTAGCCGAAACCGCCCGTCGAACCGGCTGGAGCGAAGCTATGGTTAAGGTTCAAACCTGGCGGGCAAGGAAAAAATTGCAAAAGCTTTTTGAGAAGGCGGGAAAGGAAATTATATGAAAAATCTTGATAATAAGCTTAGAATATTGGCAGCTAAGGCCCGTGGCGAAATGCCTCCTCGTGTTGATGTTGCCGATAGAGTCCTTGCAATCCTTACCGCTGAAAAGTATCAGCGCCAGAGTGTCCCCGAAAAGCCTCTAATGTGGATGGCAGCTTTGTCTTCAGTCGCGGCCGTTTTCGCCGTGTTATTTGCGATTGTTCTGTATAACATAAAGATCGATCCTCTAATGGAAATATCACAAGCAATTTCCTGGGTGACGCAATGAACCAGACAGAAACAAACAATAATCAGATTATAGACTATATGCGAAAGGTTCACCGCTGGCGTATGGCGTTTTTTGGTTTGGTTATCCTGCTGGCGGGTATAGTCATCGGAGCTACTTCGGTGATAATTCTGCTGAAGCCCAAGCCGATAGGCCCATCTGCAGGGCCGGAATTTGTCAGCGAGACGATGATACGCGGCCTTGGCCGTCAATTAAAATTATCCTCTGAGCAGAAGGAAAAGGTTGAGTCCATTCTGCAAGAGCACATGCAGAAGCTCCATGAGATACGTATGAATGCAAGGCCCCAGATTGCCGAGCAGTTACGTCTTATGAATGAAGAAATCTCCTCTGTGCTTACAGAGCAGCAAAGACAAATCTGGCAGGAAAGACTGTTACCTCTCCAGCGACAGCTCCGACAACGCGGTCCCCGACGCGGAAGTGGTTTGGAGGGGCCACAATTTCGCCGCGGCCAGCGAGGACTTAGTCCGCCGCAGTCCCCTAACATGCCTCATAGCCGGTAAAAGATGGTTTTATATAAGATAAAGAAAATCGAGCCCGCCTGCCCAGAGTGTATATAGATCGGTATGCTTTTACCGATGACTAAGAGGATTCCTAAATGTGATAGAGCTATCGGATGATGGTACGGCGGGCAGGTTATCTGACCATTACTTGGCCGGAGTCGGGAACGAGCACTTGGCCGGTAATGGTACGTGCTCTGTCGGAGCATAAAAAGACCACCGAGTCGGCGACATCCTGTCCCTTGATCTCTCGCTTTAGTGCAGTTTTGCTTACGTAGAATGGAATGACTTCCTCCGGTTTTATACCATACTTTTTGGCGCAGACCTTTATATATTCGGGATTCCAGATTTTTGAGCCTTCAAAGACGTTGCCTGGTGCGATGCTATTGACCCTTATTCCATGTTCGCCCAACTCAAGCGCCCAGCCGCGAGCCATGTGGATTTCGCCGGCCTTTGTTGCGTTATAAGCAGTATTATTTTTGCTGGCATACAGGCCGGATTTTGAGCTGAGGTTTATGATACAGCCGGCCATTCCCTGGGTAATCATAATCCGGGCGGCTTCCCTTGCACAAAGAAGATAGCCGGTCAGATTCACTTCCAATGCAAAACGCCATTTATTAACAGGCATATCGACCAGAGGATACGCCGGCGCCACGCTGGCAGCATTGACTAAAATATCAAGCCCACCCCAATTCTCAAGAACAGCCTGGAACGCTTCTATGACATCAGTTTCTTTAGTTAAATCACAGCGAAGCACTATTGTCTCGGAGTCCGGGATTTGCTTGGCAGTCTCCTGGATTGCCTTTTCATCAATATCCAAAAGTGCTACTGACGCACCTGCCTTTGCTAAGCCGACGGCGATGTTTCTGCCTAAACCGCTGCCCGCGCCGGTTATTATTGCAATTCGGCCGTGCAATTCGCCCACTGCCTGCCCGCCAGCTACTTTCATACGAAACGCTTCCGATTCCCACTGATTGATAAAGTCGCGTTGCCTTTTAGTGAGTGTTAAAATCCCGCCCATCCGAGC
>CAZQKO010000164.1:0-5189 GCA_964593945.1 uncultured Pirellulales bacterium
GCCGCTAAGTAAATCGAGCCGTCCAGGGCAGGACAGGCTACGATGATAAGGTCAACATATCCAACACCTTCTTCGAGGACATTTCCTTCGGCGGTATGTGTATGCACATCCGCTACAAGGGTTGTTTTGACGCCTTTTTCTTCAACACCGATAATAGCTCCTTCAAGGGTTTTGCCGAATTGCCTTATGTACGCATAATCATCCTCAGATAGTGTCTGATTCGTCAGCTCTTTATTAGCGATTTCAATCAGTCGGGCCAGTATGTCCTCAAGATTGGCCAGCCGTTCTTCTGCTTGAGTTGATAAGGCGTTAAAGTCGCTTAAACCTTGCCTTGTCATACGGGTTAACGCCAGTAATCGCCCGTAAAATTCGGGTACGGGTTCGACGTAACCACTTACTTCGGGGGGAAGACTGGTCCTAATCGGTGTGTAGCTTTGCTTGGCATAAAGGATAGTATCATGCCGAAGCTGTGTCCAGGATGCTAAAGCTGCATTAAGCTCTTTTTTCTCCCAGGCCTCGGTCCTCATAAAATTCGGATATCCCTGGCCGAATTCACCTATCAAGGCTCGCAGCGAATACAGCCAGCTCCAGTACAGATTGCGGTTCCAATCGGATAGTTCAAGCTCATCAAACTCAGCCTTGAGTTTGTTGAATTGCGACCAATAATTAGTATAATCTGTGTCGCCTTCTTCAATTAAGATAGCCTTAGCTCGAGCCGAGCCAAGTAACGACATGGCATCCAGTCCGCGGGGGTAACATCGTGCCCAATCAAGACCATTGAATCCGTAAGTGAAGGGCATGACATCGGCATCGCCGGTATAGTCCAGCACCTCTGGGAAGACCAACTGCTGGAACATGTATGAATCCGGAATGAACCGCTGGCCCATAAATCGCATGCCTTTGGTTTTGTCAAGAACTTCGTCGAGAGATTCGGGCGTAACAGGTGGTATCACAACCACATTTCCTGTACCGCCAAAGATTTTCGGCGATGGCAAAAGAGCAAGCTCAGCCTTCAGGGCGAAAAAGTTGTCTTCATCTAACAAATCCGTAGGTTCAAAGGTGCTGCCAAAGAGTTTGTCTATCACACCTAAGTACTCGTATGGCGTAAGGTCATCCGCCAAGCCCACATAAAAGGCTGTAATTGTGTATATCCTTTCCCAGATGTTGCGTCCGCTACGCTGTCCTATCTGAGTTGATTCAATCGCTTTTGCTAATAGCACTGCCTGCATGGTCTGAATCTTTGCATCGTATGTACTGATAAGAGCATCCCCAACCTGCCCCCAGTTCTCGGCGCCTTTTAGCAAAAACGATATCCGTCCATACCACATTAAAGTCTTAAAATAGCGTTTCAGTTCTTCACTTCTTGTGTAATGGCCTCGCGGCACATACTGTGAGTAGTCCTCTCTATAGATGAAGATGTCGCTCTCTGTGAATCCCTCGTGCGCATCGATTTTAGCTAATTCGCTTGCTACGATGTCCGCTACGAGTTGTGGGATGTAAGCATTCGGGTCGATTAGTTTTTGCGCAACGGCGAGATATGCTACATTGCGCCTTGCCGCTTCTTTCAGATCCCCAGTGTATTTTTCGTACTGGGCCAGTGCATCATAAAGAAGAGCCACTGTCAGAGCATGAATGTCCGCGTTAAACTCTCGTTCTTCTATGTCCTTCAGTGTTTCATCAAATTGGACGTGATAAAGATGCAGAAGCGTGTCAGCCGTGACAAACAAAGGAACATCCATCCTGCGTAGATACTCGTATGGTTTGACAATATCGTCGCGGTTGGAATCGGGTACCTGGAAGTCATATTCGATAACGGCGAAACCATTTTGCTCCAGCATTGATGCAACACCACCCAGGTCGAACCTGGAATCTATCTCAGTATAATTACCGATAGTTTGTAAATCGAGCGGAAGAGTATAACCTGGTGCATTAGGCTCAATGGAACTGTCGTAAGGTATGTAATATTTGCTTAGTTCTGGTTTATTTGCATCGCCATCTTCGGATGGCACCAAGATAACTTTGTTTTCACCACATAGAACTGTTTGTGAGCAAAATATGGTTACCCCCAGAACTGCCAGGAAATTTATTAGTTTTCTCATTTGGATATCCTCCGAAGGAATTTCCATACCTTTGAGATTGTACCATAAACAAAACTACGATTCAAGAAAAGGTTCGTTCAAGTTTCTGGCGATTTTTCAAGATTAAATTAGGATAGAGCTGTGGCAAATCTGGCCTCATGGTACTGTTAGGTGTGTTTTTTAGTTTATTGCCGTACCTAATAAACCAGCAATGTTGGAAAGACCGGATAAAGACCCAAAACGGTATTAGCCGACCTTATGACAGGCTAAATTGTGAGCCCTTTGACCTGGGCAAATTATCCAATCGTCACCCCGTGATCCTTATTACCGCCAAAACAGTTAATAGGCTGAGCAGAAGCAGAGCGGCTCTCAATATTCGGGCAGATTGTGTTTGCGGCTTGATGGACCGCCATATAAAAACCCAAATGGCCACGATGAGGGCTATACGCAATATAAAGTATATTGAGCCAGTGATCATAAAACAATTATAGCCTATTTTAACAGTATAGGTCAAGCTGATTTATCCCATTTTAACATATAATCTCTCAATAAATACTGGAGCAAATAACGCAAAACTTTGTAATCTTGTAATTTCATACATGACAGTAAACAACTACGGGTTAAAACCCGTAGCATTTGTCGCAAAAGGCTTTGCCTGTCCGCCTTTGGTGGATAACTTAATCTACGGGTTTAAACCCGTAGAATTGCGGCGGAGTATTATAGTTGGTTTAAAAGATGCTAAATTTACAAAAGTAGGGAACTAAGAAGATCTGATGCAGTTATAAGATATAGAGTAGATGAATACCCATTTTTCAATATTGATAAAGCGTTTTTAAAGGTTTGTTCGCTATAGACTATAAGAAGACAAAATTAATATAAAAGTAATATGTCCAATAATTTTACTTAATAAATTAAAGAAAACAGGAATTACAAGCCGAGAAAACATTATTGTTTTTAGATTTATGGATTTTTGTGGTTGATTAAGGAGAGTTAACTATGCATTTTCTGGAAGAGACAAAAAGATGGCTTGCTGAGATTACTGAAATTGCTCTACTTTTAATCGCCCTCGGAGTTGCAGTCGAAATACTTTTCGGCGATGCGGTTCCATTTTTTGGAAGAGTTATTACCAATCTTACCGCATTGCTGAGTACTCTGGGCGAAAATGGGCTAGTTGGTTTGATTGCTCTGGGTATTATTCTTTTCCTGTTTCAAAGAAGGAAAATTGTTGCACAGCACCAATAGTTTGACAGACTTTGACAGGCTTTTTGCAATACCTGGATGAAACTGCGGCAAATATTAGCAGACTAATCGTTCAGAACCTGCGATGATCCAATGGTATGCTTGTGAAGATTAGTTCGGCGAGACGAAAGGATGTACAAGAGGAAGCCGCAGGTATTTCATAGGGTGCAAATGTTCTGTCGCGCGTAAGATGATAAGTCCCTTGAGGAACCAAACATCGGTGAGCACATCCTGATATTGCGGCTTAGGCAGTCTCAATCGAGCAGGGGTATTAGGGAATGAACCATAATAGCTCGACCTGCTTTGGGCGGGTCGAGCTATCTTTTTTACTTAATCGCTTTCTCCACAGATAAACTCGGGGTGACTGGATTCGAACCAGCGACCTCCTGCTCCCAAAGCAGGCGCTCTAGCCAAGCTGAGCTACACCCCGCAAAACAAAATAACACACATCTGAAAAATCATCCTATCGAAAGCATGTCGGTATTTCAACAAAATTGTTCCCCCGGCAGCTTATGTACTCAAAACTGCTCTTATAACACCACCTTATGGAAGAGGGTGCATAGCCTTTTTTTTCTGTGGACACTATCTTCTTGGTATTTATAGGACCTGCAAGATAGCAAGCCGACAAATCTGTATTTATGAAGCTTTGGCTTACGTGTTGAAGTTCATATCATATCTGATTTGCTTATTGCTCAATTATTAATATAATTTTATATAGGCCCATTCAGTGCTAATTGAGCATGGGTTTAAGCCTAATTAGTACTGATGGAAGCTCAAAAGTGCATATTTGTGGGGGGATTATGAACGGCATATTTATGCTCCGTAAAACCGAGGTAGAGCAAATCTTACGAATCGCCATTGATGAAAGAATATTTGCAATTATGTCCTATATGTCAACGGATAAATGGCATGTTGCAAAGGTGCGAATGGCAGATCTTTCAGCTGACAAGCTCAGTGTAGAGAAATTTGATTCGAGAACAAGGCCAAGTCTGATAGATATTAAGGTAAATCAGCCGGTTGGTGTATCGTTCAAACATGAATACGGCAAATTTGTTTTTGACACAACCGTAGTAGCTCTTAAGCCGTCAGCAGGTCTAAACTGTGGAGGGAGCGGCGGAACTATAGTCCTTGCTGCACCCGATCGGATTGAAGTGGTGCAGAGAAGAAGCTATTTCCGTGTCAACGTACCCCACTTTCTAAATGTTGCTGTAATGCTGTGGCATCTCAGCCGAAAAAGAGACCCAAGCCTTATTGGAGAGAGAAGAAAAGATTCTAACGCTGTGAGCAGCGAGCCGCGAAATTACTACCGGGGTGTGCTTATTGATATTTCCGCTGGCGGTGCGCAGGTTATGCTGCCACAGCAAAATAGGACGAGTAAAGATTTCAGGAAAGGGCAATATATAGGATTGCGTTTCACACCTATGCCTTATGAAATGCCGTTGATGTTTAATGCTAATATCAGAAACATTTTGCCATCTGAAGATCACAAGAGCATCTACCTCGGCCTGCAGATCGTCGGTTTAGAAGCAAGTCCCGAAGGCCGACAGGTTCTCAACCGAATAGCTGAAGTTACCAAGCGGTATTACCAGTTAAATATGTCTGACGCAAAGCAGTTAGATATGCAAGGTGATATCCACTTTCACCGGAGTTGCTCAGATGCACAGCAAATGTCTTCGCGGTTGTAAAAGGAGCTTGTAGATACGAATTGTTGAACGTGCTGCTTATGTAAAAAAAGCTGTGAGCTACGGTAGCTCACAGCTTTTTTTTCAAATCAGATATCCGGAATGATTATTTCATGCACTTTGCAATCCACTGTTGCACGAGCAGCGAAAGGTCCTGATAGTTAATTTGACCATCGCCGTTCAAATCCTG
>CAZQKO010000165.1:0-5170 GCA_964593945.1 uncultured Pirellulales bacterium
GCATTTTTTGCTCGTGTCTGGCATCTTGTTTTCTATTCTAAATTTTGAGCCTGTTCTTTAATGCGGTCTATCCGGCATTTAATATCGACTACATGGCGGATAATCTCGGTATCGAAAGCTTTGCTGGCGATGGTGTTGGCTTCTCTTAGCATCTCCTGGCCGATAAATTCTAATCTGCGTCCGGCTTTGTCGTTTGCCTGGCAGCTCTCGGCAAACCGCTCCAAATGAGAATCCAGCCTGGTAATCTCTTCAGATATATCAGACCGGTCGGCTAAAACCGCCACCTCTCTGGCTAATGTTTCCTCATCTAATCTTAGCTTGGCTTCAGCCAGCAGCTCGTCAACTCTCTTTTTCAGCCTCTTTGCATATTCCTGCACAATTGCAGCGCTTCGACTGCGGATTTGCTCAAGACCATGCTTTATTGCTTCGCAGTGATTGTTCAAATCTGCTTCCAGGAACCTGCCTTCAGCTGCTCGCATTTGTTTGAGCTTTTCTATCGCCTCTTGCGTAATGCCTAAGACCGTGTCCTTAATTTGCTCGGCCACTTCTTCATCCGGCAGCATAGGGCGAATAATTCCGGGCAAGTTTAATAAGCCGCCAATATCGATGGTCCCGCCAACGTCAGTCGACGACCTGATCTGGTTCAATTTCTCTATGATGGTTCGTAAAGCCGTCTCATCTATTTCAAACGATGTACTCGTCGATACCTGTTTTAGCCTGAGCACGTAGTTTATTGTCCCGCGAGACAGATTTTTCCGCAGAAGCTTATCAATATCTTCCTCCAGAAACGCGACCATCTCCGGCAGCTTTATATTGATTTTCAGATAGCGATTATTGACTGCTTTAATTTCGACAGCATAGCTTACACTGTTACTTTCACCGTCTGCTTCGCCATAGCCGGTCATACTGTTTATCATGGTACTAAACTTCCACTTATTATTGTGTATCTCTTTCCGCAGGATATATCACAGGCTGTGCATTATGGGATTATCCGCCGATAGTATTAGCATCAGTACTTTCATTGACATCGATACTTTCACTGGTAGCGGTACTTTCATTAGCGTCGGAAACACGAACCACATTAGGCTCGGTTGGTGCCGGCGGTGGCGATTCAGTTGTTGGCTCTTGTCTGGTAGTCTGCTCCGTGCCGAATTCACTGACAGTAGGCTTATAGAATTTGGCCATTACAACCGCAAGACTCAGAAATAGACCGACCAGAGCAATTGTAATCCATGTCAGAAAGTCACCGGTTTTAGAACCCAGGATGCTGCCGGCCATAGCTCCTCCAAATGCGCCACTCAAACCGCCCCCTCTACCTTTCTGAATCAGAACAACCAGAATTAATATTACGGAGCTGAGAATGAAAAGAACAGCAACAATTTTCATAATAACACTTACTGCCAGAAATGGTGAGATAATCATATTAGCATCCCTTTCAATCCATCTTAGGCTGGACTGCTGCCTGGATTATAGCGAGGAAGTCATCCGCATTCAAACTGGCTCCGCCTACCAATAAGCCATCCACATCATCTTGATTCATCAAGTTCTCCGCGCTGGCGGGCTTTACGGAACCGCCATAGAGAATACGGATTTCCTCGGCCAACATGTCGTCATACATCTGAGCGAGCTGCTTTCGTATAAAGTTATGTGCTTCTTGAGCCTGTTGCGGCGTAGCTGTTCTGCCTGTCCCTATAGCCCAAACCGGCTCATAGGCTATGGTTACCGCGGAGATCTTTTCGGCACTTAATCCGGACAGGCCTTTTTTTAGCTGTCGACTTACTATTTGTTCTGTTTGCCCAGCGTCACGCTCGGTGAGCAGCTCACCCACACATAATATCGGCAAAAGTCCACCCGCAATAGCAGCGGCAGCTTTCTTATTTATCAGCTCATCGGTCTCGCCTATAACATGTCGGCGTTCCGAATGGCCGCATAAAACGTATGTGCAGCCGATATCCTTCAGCATTGACGTACTTATCTCGCCGGTAAAAGCGCCATTAGATTCAAAATAAACATCCTGTGCACCGACCGCAATGTGCGATGCGCTAAGGGCCTTAGTCACAGACTGCAAGTAAGTAAAAGGCGGACAAACAGCTATGGTAACACTATGACCCGCTACCTCCGAGGAGCCGGTGGCAATACGCTTAGTCAAATCCACGCTTGTATGAGTGTCAGTATTCATTTTCCAGTTACCGGCTACAAATGGCTTTCTCATTATATTCTCCTATGTTTTTGGCTTAACGCACAGTCTGTGATCAAAGCAGCTCCATTGCTCTTGGGAAGCTGCCTAATATCGAGAGCTGCAGGCAATGCTTACGAGCCTCTTCCAGTCCCTTTCGGACATTCTCGTCGGTTCGATGTCCTACAAAGTCCATGAAGAAATAGTACTCCCATTGCCTTTTCTTGCTGGGCCTGGATTCTATATTCGTCAGATTGATATTGTATCGCTTAAAAACGTCGAGCATATCAGCCAGGGCGCCTGCCTTATGAGCAGTGCTAAACAATATGGCAGTCTTATCTTCACCGGTCGGCTTTGCATCTTCGCGGCTGATTATAAGAAATCTGGTTATATTGTTAGCGATATCCTCAATATTTTCACAGACAATTTTTAGTCCATATAAATCCGCAGCTACTTTTGAACCGATCGCTGCGGCACCCGGCTCAGCAGCAGCCATCTGAGCCGCCTTGGCGGTCGAAGCAACGGGAATTGTCTGAGCATCCTTAAAAGTGGCACTTAGCCAGTTTCGACACTGGGCAAAAACTTCCGGCTTTGAGTAAATTGTTTTGATATCCGTTAATGGGCATTTGGCCATGAGGTTGTGGTGAATGGCCATTAAAACCTCGGCACAGACCTTCACATCGGAATCTATAAAAGCATCAAGAGTTTCTATCACCCCGCCGCCGGTGGTGTTTTCTATAGGCACAACACCTAAATCACAATGACCTTTGCTTACCTCTTCAAATATGCTTGTGATGTCCGGCAACGGCTCATATTCGACACTTTGACCAAACTTGAGCATGGCGGCTGTGTGGCTGAAGCTGCCACCAGGACCGAGATAACCGATTCGCAATGACTTTTCCAGGGCGAAAGAGCCACTCATTAATTCACGCCAGATAGCCACGAGAGTCTTATCCGGCAATGGGCCCTTGTTGGCTTGTGTTACCTTGGCTAAGACCTCTTTCTCACGATCAGGCGCGTAAACAGGCTTGTCGGCCTTATTCTTTAGCTTTCCTATCTCCACAACAACTTGCGCACGTTCATTAAGCAACTGCACAAGCTGCTTGTCAATTTCATCTATACGTTTTCGCAATTCTTCCACCGTAAGCACCGTAAGGCGTCCCTTTCGGGAGTGTCCCCAAGGGAAAGCGACATAAGTTAAAATCAAAATATTTAGCCCCCAAATTTATTGGGGGGTTATCCATTCCGCGTTTAGTTTTTCTTCCTTTTCATAAAATTGTAAATACTTAACAGAATTTTGTCCTTGCGTCAACAAATTTGGCTTTCTACAAATGATATTTTTAACGGTAACGCCTGTAAAAATGCAGAAATTATTAAAATATACGATTTTCAGGACCAAGTGGGGCTACTTTGGACTTGCGGGGGTGGAAAACACTCTGTGTGGAACCCGCCTACCCAAAGTGTACGTCGGGCAGGCCTGCTTACCTCTTTCGGTTCCTGAAAAGGTAAAATCCCATCTCCTAAATAATCTTTCGCTATTGTATCGAGCATCGAGCATTGAGCATCAAGCATCGAGAATCTTGTTCGACAAGAACCTTTTCAAGACACTTCAGGAGCAAATAATTGCTTATTTTGAAGGTGTCTGTGTTAATTTCAGCCAAAACATTCCAATAGAGCTGTATGGATTCAGCTCGTTTACTCGCTCAATTCTGATAGCTTGTAGGGATATTAAATTTGGACAGACAATAAGCTATTCAGCTTTAGCCAGGAAATTAGGCCGACCGGATGCCACGAGAGCTGTTGGCGGTGCACTGGGTAAAAATCCGTTGCCGTTGATTGTTCCTTGTCACAGGGTGATTCGCAGTGATGGTGCAACCGGCGGGTTCTCTGCTCCCGGCGGAACAAATCTTAAGGCAAAATTGCTTAAACATGAAAATTCTGCGCTAATCAATTACAAGAGTATCTGATCCGAAGTCTTAACAGGCAGTGCTAATCCTGTTCAAGGTGTACGACCCCGCCTCGCATGGCGGCATCAAGGCTGGCCTTTTTGATAACGTTGTAGAGCTTGCGGACTCTTCGCATCTTTTCAAATTCAAACTCAGGATCGGTTTTATCCCTTGTTACAAGAGTAACCATGCCAACCCCGGCAATGCAGTCGAACAAGTTTCTACGAAGCTTTAGATCAACCACTTTGTACATATCCAGATTGTCATATTTTCTGCTTAAAACCCCCCGCGACCACTCAATCCTGTTAGCTGTAATTTCATAACAGATTGACTTGAGCCTGATTATTTTGACCAGAAGAAAAAACGCTGCAATTCCCGCAAGTCCGGTGCCGGTTAAAACTCTGTATCGTCCAAACGTTAAAGCCTGATCTTGTGTAAGCTTCAAATCCAGCAAGTTGCCGGACATAGTTTCAAGGGGAAAGTATAGTAAAAGGCTTCCTGCAACTAAGATAGCAAGCCATCGAGTTAATGAGCTGGCTATAGACAAAAGAGACGGCCTGCCTTTGTATAGAACCTCATCCGAGACTTGCATATCTTTGGATGATTGAGAATTCATTTCTGGTTCAGTTTGCACATCTCTGACCTGGCTGCCATCCAAAAATTCGCCGCAATATCGGCATTTAATAGCCGCAGACTGAATGGTTTCGGCACAAAATGGGCATCTTTTCGTTTCAGATTGAGGATACGTAGTAATTTTCATCTTGATTTATATATCGGAATTGCCTCTTCATACAGACCAGTAGATTGTAATGACCGAAAAATTTTTTAAAAAATTCCCACAAAGATTGTAAAGTATACTTGACAAATAGTAAATAATACCTTACATTTAGTAAGGTCTACCATACATTAATTAGGTAAAATTGAGTGTTGAGAAGGAGAATTTTTATGAATAAGACGCAGAAAGGGGCTTGTTATGGCATACTGCTGTCGTTGCTGCTGGCTGGGATAGTCATCTTCGACCTAATTGATACGATTGTCGGCTGGCCGA
>CAZQKO010000166.1:0-1601 GCA_964593945.1 uncultured Pirellulales bacterium
AGAACCGCACGTGACATCGCAATAGAAGTCCTGAACCGGTTCGACCCGAAACTCAATTACGCCAGAACAATTCTCGATGAAATTCTCAACCAAACCAGCGAGAGGCAGCGAGTAACCGACCTCGTCTTCGGAACGTTAAGAAACCGTAACGCTATTGATAATGTAATTGCGGTATTTTCCAACCGTCCGGTGGAACGGATAACGGACAATCTGCTTAATATTATTCGTGTAGCTGTCTTTGAGCTTATTTATTCGCCGGCCACACCTGAATATTCAATCGTCAACGAAGCGGTTGAAATCGCCAAGTCCGCTGGTAACAATAAACAAATTGGTTTTGTAAATGCCACCCTTCGGCAAATCACTCGGCACATTACAGCTCGGCAAATCCAACTTAATCAAGCAAATCTAAAAAGAACTCTTCCCCAATCGCCGACGACAGGTTGTCAGTTCAGAACTTCTTTTTTGCCTGATCTGGCAGCCCAGCCGGCGGATTACTTCAGCACCGCCTTTTCGCTGCCTAAATGGCTGGTAACTGACTGGCTCAGCGAGTTTGGCACAGAACATACACAACAAATCTGTTTTGCCAGCAATCGCAGGCCAGGTATTTACATTAGGCCAAACACGTTAAAAACGACAACTCAAGAATTAACCGAAAAGCTTAGTCAGGCAGGCATCGACGCAACAATAGAAATAGAAACAGAAATGATAAAGCTGCGACGTCCGCGAGCGATAACAGAGCTGCCAGGCTTTGCAGAAGGCTTGTTCACCGTTCAGGATATTACCGCTTCACAGGCGGTCCGGCTTCTGCAGCCACAGCCGGATTGGAGGATACTTGACCTTTGCGCCGCGCCTGGTACAAAAACGACCCAATTAGCTGAATTAACAAGTGATTCAGCAAAAATTACCGCAACTGATATCGACGGCAGCCGCCTGAAAATGGTCGAGGAAAATACGTCACGCCTCGGCATCAAAAGTGTCTCTATCATCACGTATGAGCAGTTTGAGCATAAAGCCGTGGAAATTGGTCCTTTTGATGCTATCTTGCTGGATGTGCCGTGTTCAAACACCGGCGTTTTGGCCAAACGCATCGAAACGCGTTATAGATTAAATCCAAAAGCAATAGAACAACTTACAAGGACACAAATGGAGCTACTGCACAAAGCAGTCCGCCTTGGAGTAAAACCCAGTGGAAAAATTTGCTATAGCACCTGCAGTATTCAGACGGCTGAAAACAACCGGCTGACTAAGGAGTTTCTGCAGAAACATTCTAACTTCACACTTGAATCTGAGCAGCTTATTCTGCCGTCAGTTAATGAATTCGACAGGGACGGCGGCTATGTAGCCATAATAACGAAATCCAAGGCCTGAGGTCAAAAGTCAGAAGCTTTATCTTCTGTCCTCGGCCTTCTGCCCTCTGTTCCTTTGAGAAACGGTGGAAGTTGAATCCACCATTTTTCCACAAAAGGAACTTGCGGCGTGCAAAACTTGTTAAAAAATATTTTTTTTTGTGCGCAAAGTCAATACCAACAACAACCTCAATAAAGTGGAAAAGAAATTGGCCAAAATAGTATTGATTTGCTTTTTTACTGGTTAATAATAGA
>CAZQKO010000166.1:1701-5164 GCA_964593945.1 uncultured Pirellulales bacterium
AGCAGATGGGCCCTCGCAAAGTGAGGACCCTGACGACTTCGGCGAGCTCGTATCGAGACCATCGAGAGAGTTCAGTCGGGCCGCCATCGGTGGATTAGTTAGCAAGGAAGCTTAAAATGCAGGGTATAATCACGGATGAACATTCCCGTTCCGCCGGGTCAGGTTCTCCTTTAGCGGGGGCCCAGTCCCAAACCGGCGCCATTAGTGATCCAAATTCGGCTGTTTCCAACCGAAGACATGAGACTAATCCTAAATCGAGCCAAGTCTCTAATGGCGTAATTGCTATCAACGAAGCTCTTGCTGAGAGGGTGGGTTCCCAAAAGTTCCGGATATGGTTTAAAAATTCAACCAAATTCACGCTTGCGGACGGTTACTTGAAAATTGGAGTGCCGAACCTTTTTATAGCAAGCTGGATCGAAAATCATTTCCTAAATGAAATTAACCAGGCAGTTCAAGCGGCCACCGGAGAAAAGCTAAAGATTACATTCATTATCGATCCTGAGCTTTCTGGAAATATACGGCGAACACCATTAGGCTCTTCCAGCACCAATTGGCCTGAAAAAAAGACTTCTCCAAGAACCCACCCCCATTCTTATCTTCGACAAGAAGACGCGGGGGCACGTGAATCGACTTTAATCGGCGCGGGGAAACTTTCGCTGGAGAACTTCGTTGTCGGTCCTTCAAATGAGCTGGCCTACAATGCCGCCAGAGCCATTGTAAGAGAAAGGTATTGTCCTTTTAATCCCCTTTTCATTCATGGAGGATACGGACTTGGCAAAACACATCTGCTGCATGGAATCTGCAATGCAATGGCTGAGAAACGGCCTGGAGCCAAGTGGGAGTATATGTCAGCAGAGGATTTTACAAATCAATTTGTGCTGGCATTGAAGCTGAAAAAGCTTGAGACTTTTCGGCGCCGAATGCGAAAGACGGATTTATTAGCTATCGACGACATTCACTTCCTGGCCAATAAGCCTTCGACACAGGAGGAATTCCTGCACACTTTTAATACGATTAATTTAGCCGGCAAACAGGTTATTCTGGTTTCCGATGCTCATCCGAAAATGATTGGCCAGCTTTCGGAAAAGTTAGTAAGCCGGTTCGTTTCGGGAATGGTCGTCAGGATCGACCCGCCCGATTTTCAAACCCGCTGCGAAATATGCAGACAGTTCATGGCTAACAGGCTGGGAAATTCAATCCGTTCTGACTGGCTCAGCTCAGATGGATCAAAGGCAAAGCAAATTAATGAAGGTGTAATACGATACATCGCTGAAAATCTACGAACCAATGTGCGGGAGCTGGAAGGGGCAATGCTAAAGTTGATCGCATATTCGGCTTTGCAAAATGAAAAAATTACCCTATCCATGGCCCAGGCAGTTTTAGCCGACCACCTGGAAAGATGTGACCCTATCGTACACATATCAGATATTGAATCAGTCGTAGCCACTTATTTCGGTATAACGCCTGCTAACATACACTCCGCTAAAAAAGACAGAACAGTGGCTCTTGCCCGACATTTTAGTATGTACCTCACCAGAAAACACACCAAGATGTCATCTTCGGAAGTGGGCCGATTTATGGGCAACAAAAATCATGCCACTGTGCTTTTGGCCTGCAAAAAGGTCAAAGAGATGATTAAGAAAAATACAGACGTTAATTGGCGGGGCCCCAACGGCAATAAAGTCACTAAGGCTAAGACTATAATTGCCAGTCTTGAGGAAAGTATCTCCGGCTAAGTGCATAAGGCATAAGTCTTATGCTCTTGCACTCCTATACACTTGTGCTCTTTTATCCGCATAAATTTATTGATGTACCACTTGACAAAATACAGATAATTTTCTATTGACTACCGAATACGGCAGTAGCATAATTGCAAAACTCAATAACTGATGGTCAATTTATCCCGTGAGATAAATACATATCTTACGGGTGAAAAAGGTGAGATGATTATATATCTCACGGGTTTAAGGGGATTTATCATGACAGTAAAAATTGAGGATACCTGCACAGCTTGCGGGCTTTGTTGCGATACATGTCCGGAAGTTTTCGAGATGGGCGATGATATGGCCATGGTGAAGGTCGATGTTGTTCCTTCCGAGCATGAGGACGCGGTTCAGCAGGCCGCTGATGAGTGCCCCGTTGAGGCAATCATAGTGGAGTAAAACACCGGCAGAATCTGTCGCATTCAATAATCATTAACAAATGCCCTACAAGCGATAGTGCGCCGTTTTTGTGTTTTCGGGTAATTGTCCTTAATCCCGATTTATCGGGATTATTTAGCCATTTTGTCTCCGTAGTATAATTATGCCAAGTAGAAAAGAAACGGCTCCAATGGCCAACAGCACGCTGCATGGGGTGAGCATTTCCGTCAGCGTGAAGTTACGCCAAATAGCGCCCTCCATCGCGAGTATGCTCCATTTGATGGGACTGATATGACTGACGCTGCGCAGCCACTGAGGCATCGCGATCAGTGGTAACATAGCTCCACCCAGCATTGCCATAATCATAAACATCGCCCATGCCAGGCCAGCCGCGGCCTGTTCCGTCCGTCCGAGAGTGCTGACAATCATCATAAGGCCTACAAAACAGAACACCGCACAGGCT
Organism: uncultured Pirellulales bacterium; assembly: GCA_964593945.1. Classification (GTDB taxonomy): domain Bacteria; phylum Planctomycetota; class Phycisphaerae; order Sedimentisphaerales; family Anaerobacaceae; genus CAZRMQ01. The sequence goes on from CAZQKO010000166.1 coordinate 4,306, forward strand.
ACTGCCGGCACAAAAAACATTGGCTTGTTAATGGGCATCCCAAAGATGAGCTTTGCCCCCGCAGTTTGAATGCAAATAACAACTATACACGCCAAAAAACATGCCAGTGCTTTGCCTCCAAGTATATTGGCGCATGACAGCGGTGCCACGAGCAGTCGCTGGAACGTTCCTACTCTGCGTTCGCTCACTATGGAAATGGCAAACGTTGCCGCACATCCCAACAGGCCCCATATTATCGCCTGTGGAAATGTAATCTGAAATGAGGATGTAGGTCCTTTGCGCTCTCTTCTGACGTCCAGCGTAGCCACGTTGAGCATTCCTCCTTCTAAGCCGGTCATATAATCGGAGTCATTGACATCCTGTAAAAGCTGGTCGTATGAATCAAAGAAACTAAGGAATGTTTCAATTTGTTTCGCAGTCAAATCATCTGCCTTGCCCACCTCGCTACGCCAAGTGTCAACCTGACTGCGCATCCAAACACGGTCTTGAAATTTTTTCCCTAATGCTTCAAACTGTGCCTTGGCGAGCAGACCCTGCAGATAGCCGCTTTCCATACGCCGTGCCGGGTCAACAGCTACCTCAAGCCTTGGATTATTGCTATCGAAGATGGCCTCGAAACCATCTCCAAATCCCTCCTTTATACAAACCGCCGCGACCTGCTTTCCGGTCCTGACCTGATCCATCGCTTCATCCCGGCTAAGGTGGGTTAGTCGAAGTGCATCATAAGATTCCAAACGTGACACGTAAAGCTGTGAAAATTCAGATTGATCCTCATCGACCACGGCAATTTTCATTCCGGAAGGTCCTTTGCTGCCGGTTGAATATATCGCTCCGAAGAATAGGGAAAAAAGCGCAGGAA
>CAZQKO010000167.1:0-5155 GCA_964593945.1 uncultured Pirellulales bacterium
GATTGACCACGGCTACTTTCAAGGCCCTACCACCGGCCTTGAGCGAATTGACCTGACAATAGTACCGCTGATGTATTACGCCGACGCTATAATGCTCACACGTGGAATTTTGCGAACCTCGGTACCACCAACTCTGAACAAGCCTATCGTGATGCGCTGCAGCGGCGGGCCGAGTATCCTAAAGGAGCTATCGAACGAAGAATTAGCCGTGGACATCGAGGACGCTATTCGAATGAATGTATCGGCTGTGACATTGCAGGTATTTATCGGTGGCGAGTACGAGACCCGCTCGGTTCACAATATGACCCGGCTGATAGATATGGGATTGCGCTACGGCATTCCCACAATGGCGGTGACAGCGGTGGGCAAAGATATGGTCCGGGACGCCAGATATTTCCGGTTGGCCTGCCGGATATGCGCCGAGCTTGGGGCTCACTTTGTCAAGACCTATTACTTGGAGGAAGGTTTCGAGACGGTTACAGCATCATGTCCGGTTCCGATTGTGATGGCCGGCGGCAAGAAAATCCCTGAGCTTGACGCATTGACTATGGCTTATAGAGCAATCCAGGAAGGCGCAGCAGGCGTAGATATGGGACGCAACATCTTTCAGAGTGACGCTCCCAAAGCCATGATGCAGGCTGTCCATAAGATTGTTCACGAAAATATAAAGCCGAATGAGGCCTACGAGCTGTACGAAACCCTCAAAAACGAAAAAAATAATTAACCACAGATTTCGCGGATTTACGCGGATTAGTGTTTTGAGATTGCCATGGCCTGCTTTGCAGGCCTCGCAATGACCTTAAAATAACATTCATGTCATTGCGAGCGAAGCGAAGCAATCTCTCTTTAGTCTACGGTTTTAACAACCTTGACAAAACGATAAGATTATATATTGTTGGATGGGTTTTAGCCCTTGCTGTTCATTGTGTGATTCACGCGATACGCAATACGACATACAATATACGAAATTGCTCGAACCAGCGGCTTCACGCGGGCGACGCATACATGGTGCCACTGTTCGCTTGCGTTAGCTGCATATTTTCTGTTAAAAATGTTAAAAAATTATGAGTGAACCATTAAGCAAATCTGAAAAAGAGAAATACTCGACTGTTTGGAAATGCGATAAATACCGTCTATTTTCTTCCGGTGAAAGATCTATAAGAAACCTTAATATAGTAGATATCCTTAGAACATGCAAAGTAAAAACCGTTCTTGATGCTGGCTGTGGATCAGGAAAACTTATGCGTACCTTGATAGAAGAATATGGTGATGAATTTTCTGTTCATGGTTTTGATATTGCGGAAAATTGTTTAGACCCCTTTTTTGATAAAATAAAAAATGACATTCTAACTATTGGAGTTTTATGGGACGAAAAAGATTTTAATAAAAAATATGACGCAATAATTTGTGCTGATGTTCTTGAGCATATTCCAACAGAAAAAGTTAAATTAGTATTAGATAATCTTTGCCGTTGCACAAAGATATTTTGTTATCTCTCTATAGCATTGTTTCCTGACGATTTTGGTCCAATGATTGTTGGACAACCTCTTCATTTAACACTCAAAGAACCGAATTGGTGGATCACACAAATTCAAAAAGCAGGATTTATAAATCTGAGACATATTACTGAAAAGCATCCTAACGGGACTGAGATTTGGTTACATGTACTTCTTTTTAAGTAACAATGTAAATAGAAATTTTGGGGGATATGTTAGAATACCAGAATAACTTTTTTTCTAACCAGTCATTGAACCGCGACCTCAATTATCTGCCGCTAATTGAGGCAGGTTGACTCAATCGTTAGCTGAGATTTTGGATTCTTCAATCCCTCGACGGAGTTTATCCTGAGTAACATCGAAGGGCTCGGGACAGGCCTCATTCGTCGTTCGTATCTCGTGAAGCGGGTAGCTTACAGTGTACATTGATTCTGTCTTCTGTCTTCTGAATACAGCGTGTAGCGTTTAGGGTATATTAATTCTGGCTTGTGACTGCTGTCTACTGTATACTGTTTTCTCCGTGATCTATGTCAGGGAAAATCCTGTTTAAGGAGAAAGCTATGAAAGCAATTCGACAAATTGGGTCGTTAGCATTTGTAGTGGGGTTGTTCGTTGCTGTATTTGCCGGGATACCGTGGCACGTGCTCGCTAAAGATGATCCAGCCGTGCCCTGGTGGCTCAGGATAGCGGTTTTCTGCCTTTTGGGCGGTATACTTGTGGTTCTGCTGACATTGGCTCTCGAACAAACCAAAAGCAAGAGGCTGGCAGAGGCACTAATGCCTGCTGAGACTGATCGTACGGTTTTGCTATTGAATTCTGCAGAAGTGCCCGGCCGGGCGACACGCGAGATTCTCGGCCTCGTCCAGGGCCATACGGTATTTGCTATCTGGCTGGGCAAAGACCTATCCGCCATAGTCAGACTCATTCTCGGCGGCGAATTGACTGAATACACAGAGATGATGGGCCAGGCCCGCACAGCAGCTACAAACAGAATGATCGCCCAGGCTGCGCAGATGCAGGCCGATGCAATAATCAATGTTCGCTATATGACTACGAGTGTTGTAGGAAGCGCCGCTGAACTTTTGGTGTACGGCACGGCTGTCAAACTCAGCTAATAGACCACCTTGTGCGGAATGTAATCATTAGCACAAACTACAAAGGAAAACAATGAACGATTCTGGGCTTGACCAACATTTTTTGAGCCGATTAGCTCAGATAATACCGATTGTCCGCGGGCTTTTAGCAGAAGCAACCAGTGACGAGGATAAACCCTACAAGCCGGTCATTTTGAAATCCTTAACAAGTAAGGAAGCTATTGATGGATTCGACAAGCTCACCACAGGTTTTGCCGGTTCCGAGAAACATGCCGAGGAGGGCAAGCAGGTAGGGTGGGGCTTGCCCCACCACAACGTAATCGGTGGGCTAAAGCCCACCCTACAATCTTTGCTCAAAGGTGAAAAGCCACCTTTGTTTTTAGATGCTCCGGATGAAAAAATCAAATCAGAAGACCTGCGAAAAAAATTAAGCGATACTATTTCGGATTATTCAGAACGTCACAACGTAAAGCCTGAGATTATATGCGTTCGTGATTTTGGAGTGCTTTATGTTGACCGAAGTAGCAATAATTCCGATTTGCCTCTTGGCAATAAAGTTGCTCTGATTACCGGCGCTGCCGGAGCAATCGGCTATGGAATTTGCCGGGGACTATTAGAGGCCGGCTGCTATCTGGCGGCTACAGACCTAGCCGGCAAGAAACTCGATGATTTTGTATCTGACTTGAAAGAAATAGGTGGTGACAGAGTAATAGGCGTAGCCATCGACGTCACCGACAAGAAATCTGTCATTCGAGGTTTTGAGAACGTTATTCAAACCTGGGGCGGCATTGATATTGTGGTTGTCGGTGCGGGAATCCCCTTGGTTTCATATTTGAAGGATATTGACCTCGATGCCTTTCGCAAGCTGGAAAAGGTAAATGTTGAAGGTGCTCTATTGACACTGGCTGAGGCGGCACGGGTTTTTATTGCCCAGGGAATTGGCGGTGACATTATTATTATCTCCACCAAGAATGTCCCTGCACCAGGTGCCGGCTTCGGCGCCTACAGCGCTACCAAAGCCGCCTGTCACCAATTAGGCCGGATAGCCAGCATTGAGCTTGCACAATATGGCGTCCGAGTTAATATGGTAGCGCCGGACGGCGTGTTTTCAGAAGGTAAATACAAGTCCGGCTTGTGGGAGCAAGTCGGTCCCGACCGAATGCGGGCACGCGGGCTTGATGAAAAAGGATTGCAAGAGTATTATCAAAGCAGAAATCTATTGAAAGCAAAGATAACGGGACGGCACGTTGCCAATGCGGTACTGTTTTTTGCAACGCGTCAAACGCCGACTACCGGTGCTACAATTCCCGTGGACGGCGGTTTGCCCGATGCAACACCAAGATAAACTGGTAATTGGTAACTGGTAATTGATTATTAGTGATTGGCAATTTAAGTAACCATTTAACCAAAACCAAAAGGAGTATTCTCAGAAAATGGATAAGGCATTATTAGAACTTATTAAAATATCTAACGCTGTCGGCAGAGACAGCACGCTTGTACAAGGTGGAGGTGGTAACACCTCGGTTAAAACCGAGGACGGCAAATATATGTATATAAAGGCCAGTGGCACAGCCTTAAAAGATATGGATAAAAAAAGAGGCTGGCGAAGGATGCGGCTGGAGCCGGTCCTGGCAATTATAAAAGATAAATCATTAGCAAAGCTCGATACTCATAAAAAAGAACCTGAGGTCGTGAATCGCCTGCTGCTTGCCTGTAACGATGATGTCACCGATGAGGCCCGTCCATCGGTGGAAGCACATTTACATGCTTTCCTTGATAAGTGCGTGATTCATTTGCATCCCAGCACAGCAGGAGCTTTTGCAAACGCCAAGAGCGGAAAGGCTGAACTGGAAAAGCTCTTTAAAAAAATCGAAAATCAGAAAATCAGAAATTACTTACCATTACTTTGGGTGCCTTATACCGACCCCGGCTTTACACTGGCAAAAAGTATCGCAAAGTTAGTTGACGATTATCAAAATCAATACGGCAAAAAACCGGCGATTCTCTTCATGGAAAAGCATGGACTTTTGATTTCAGCCGGCAGCACCAATGCCGCCTTACGCTTAGTCCATCAGGTCATAAGCCGATGCAGCAGTAAATTAAAACAACCAACGGCCGGAAAGATTAAAGCTGTAAAACAGGAAGAAATCAACAAAGCCAAGCTTTATATCCGCAGGGCATTTTTTGAAGCAACCGACCGATACACTGCGATAAGCTATTTCAATGATGATACTATTGCAGCATTTCTTCGGCAAAAGGATGCCAAGAAACTGCTTTCGGGTGTCTTGACGCCGGATGAATTGGTATATGCCAACGGACCTGCAATGTGGGTAGATAAATGCGAACCGCAGAAAATTGCGAGCCGATTAACTTCGCAAATCAAAAGGAACGAAAAACATTCCGTAGCGTTTTTAGTCAAGAATGTGGGCCTTTTTATGGCCGGTAACAAAAAAATGGCGACCACAGTTAGGGACATCACGGCATATTCAATGTTCATCCGCACAAACGCAGCTCGGATGGGCGGGATTTTAACACTCACTAAAAGGCAACGCGACTTTATCAATC
>CAZQKO010000168.1:0-5144 GCA_964593945.1 uncultured Pirellulales bacterium
GCTTTGCTACGAAGAGAACCATGTTCGTGGCTCAGCAATTGTACGAGGGCATTGATTTAGGCTCGATGGGCTCACTTGGACTTATTACCTATATGAGAACAGACAGTACTCATATGTCAAACGAGGCTGTCACAGAGGTACGTAATTACATCCAGACGCATCTGGGTAAAGATTACCTGCCGCCGCAAGCAAAGATATACATATCAAAAAAGACCGCTCAGCAGGCACACGAAGCTATTCGTCCGACCGATGTTGACCTCACTCCTGCTGATATAAAGCAATTTCTCACCGATGAGCAGTATAAACTCTACGAGCTTATCTGGCGGCGTTTCGTAGCCTGCCAGATGTCACCGGCTAAGTGGGACGTAACAAACCTGGACATCACGGCTGATACTTCAATAGGGCGATGCTGGTACAGGACCACCGGACGAGTGTTAGTCTTCGACGGCTATACAAAAGTCTGGCCAATTACTTCAACAGACCAGGAATTACCCCGGATGCAGGTTGGTCAAAAACTGGCTGTCGTCGATATCAAGGCTGAACAGCATTTTACCAAACCGCCAGCTCGATATACCGAGGCCTCGCTGGTTAAGGCTCTGGAAAATGACGGCATCGGACGACCAAGCACTTATGCTCCCATTATAAGCACCATACAGGAACGACGCTATGTCGAGCAGAAAGACAAAAAGTTCTTTGCTACGGATCTGGGTGAGGTCGTTACCGACAAGCTCAACGAGTACTTTCCGAAGATAATGGACGTCAGCTTCACCAGTTATATGGAAGAACAGTTAGACAAAATCGAAGAACAGCATCTCGACTGGCTTGGCGTCTTGAGAGATTTCTACGGCCCATTCAAGAAGAACCTGGAGACAGCGGCTAAACAGATGAAACACGCCAAAGCTGAGCTTGTCCCCAGTGAATACAACTGTCCGAAGTGCGGCAAGCAACTGCTCTACAGATTTGGTAGGAACGGCAGGTTCCTAAGCTGCTCAGCATATCCGGAGTGCAAATTCGCTTGTCCGTGCGATAAAGACGGCAGGATGTTGGAAGAACAACAAAGTGAACATAAATGCCCGGTTTGCGGCAAGCCGATGGTATACAAAAATGGGCGATTCGGCCGATTTTTAGGCTGTGCCGACTATCCAAACTGTAAGACAACTCTTAAGCTGGACAAACAAGGCAATATCCTGCCGGCAAAATCACCACCCAAGCCTACTGAAATCGCCTGTCATAAATGCAAAGATGGTCGGTTAGTAATCAGACAGAGCAAAAAAGGTCCGTTCTTAGGCTGCAGCAGGTTCCCAAAATGCAGAACCATCATAAACATCAAGCAATTGGAGCATCTGAAACAACTGCAATCAATGGGACAATGGCCGCCTGAAACACCCGAACAGGCAGAGCAAATAATCGGACCGAAAAAAGCTAAGAAAGTCGTAAGCAAAAAATAAACAAACGATCCCGATAAAATCGGGATTCTGATTTCTCTCATTCTCTTCAAAAACGCTTCCAACTCACAATCACAAGACACAAACCCAAATACTGCGAGCTCATAGAACTTCCTTGACAGTCCGTACTACAGCTTATATCTTATCGCAATCAAATATAGCATGAAACATCGGGAGCTATCGAATGAAGAGCCTGCGTTTTATCTATGAATTCCTCAAGTATCCTATTCAGGTGGGAACTTTCACTCAAAGCTCAAGGATTCTGGCTAAAAAAATGGCTGAGCAAATTAACGGCAGCGCTAAGGTTGTCGAGTTCGGTGCTGGGACCGGCTCCGTAACCGCAGAAATTCTGAGGCGTCTTCCTAAAAACGGTCAATTGACATGCTTTGAAATAAATTCCAAGTTCTGCAAATGCCTGGAAAAAATTAACGACTCCAGGCTTAAAGTTGTTAATGATGACGCCAGGAATTGTGAAAGCTATGTTGATAACCTGGACTGTATCGTTTCAGGCCTGCCGCTTTCATTGTTTACGAAGTCGAAAAAACGAAGCATTCTTGATATAACCAGTAAATCAAAAAGATATATACAGTTGCAATATGCGCCCTTATTGGGCAAAAAGATGAAGTACTATTTTTCGGATGTGAAGCTGAAATTTGTGCCCCAGAATCTTCCTCCTGCTTTTATCTACGTTTGTAGCGCTAACGGGGAATAAATGGTGAAAACCCCAGTGAAACTGGGGATTAAATATCTTGAGTGTTTAGCCCCGCAATTTATTGCGGGGTTTCTACCACCAAACGGGATCATCACTATGGCCAAAGTAATCACGCCAACAAAGGTCCAAAAAAGAGACGGCTCAATCGCTAAATTCGACAAAATGAAAATCAAACTTGCTGTCGAAAAGGCCGCCCTCGAAGTTTTAGGTCAAAAAGAAAAGGCCGAAGCTGTAGCTCGACGTGTCACCGACGTTGTGGTAAAAAAACTCTGCAGGGAACACAAAGGTAAAATTCCACACATTGAGAATATCCAGGACACTGTTGAAGCCGTTTTAATGAGCGAGGGCTACAACCATATTGCGAAAAGCTACATTCTATATCGAGAAAATCGCAGCCAGTTGCGCTTTACCAAGTCGGCGCTCGGCCTTGTGGATGACCTGAAGCTTCCTGTCAATACTATGGAAGTTTTGAGACGAAGGTACCTGTTGAAAGATGAAAACCAGAATATTATTGAAACGCCGAGCGAGCTTTTTAGACGCGTCGCGAGCCACGTAGCCAAAGCAGAAGACAATTTTAAATCCACCTTTAGAAGAGAAGATGTTGAAGAGCGGTTTTATCAGATGATGGGCAGCCTGCAGTTTATGCCGAACTCGCCGACCTTAATGAATGCGGGCACCTCATTCGGCCAGCTCTCAGCCTGCTTCGTGATTCCTGTAGAGGATTCGATAGAGGGAATATTCAAGGCTCTTGGCAATATGGCCCAGATACACCAAAGCGGCGGAGGGACAGGTTTCAGCTTCTCCAAACTAAGATCGAAATCAGATATAGTTCATTCTACCAAAGGTCAGGCCTCTGGGCCGGTATCATTTATGAGCATTTTCGACCAGGCCACCGCGGTCATCGTACAGGGCGGAAGAAGACGAGGCGCAAATATGGGCATCCTGCGGTGCGACCACCCGGACATTATTGATTTTATAGAGGCCAAGATTGAACCTGGCCGATTCAGCAATTTTAATCTGTCGGTCGGCGTGACAGACAAATTCATGCGGACCGTTAAAGAAAACAAAGATTTTGCTTTAGTAAATCCACGCACCGGCAAGACTGTCAAAAAGGTCAGGGCCAGAGCCGTATTCGATCTGATAGCCAACGCGGCCTGGCGGACCGGCGACCCAGGCTTAGTTTTTCTGGACGAGATAAACAAGCATAATCCAACGCCCCAAATAGGACAGATCGAAGCCACAAATCCTTGTGGAGAGCTGCCGCTGCTGTCGTTCGAGAGCTGTAACCTGGCTTCCGTAAATCTCGCCAAATTTGTAAAGCAGAACTCACATGTGGACTGGCAAAAGCTTGCAGAAACAATTAGGTGGTCTATTCGATTTTTAGACAATGTTATCGAAGTGAATAATTATCCCTTGGAGCAGATAAAACAGATAACATTAGCAAACAGAAAAGTCGGCCTCGGCGTGATGGGATTTGCAGATATGCTGATTATGCTTGGGATTCCTTATAACTCTCCTCAGGCGATTGATTTCGCCGGCAAGCTTATGCGTTTCACCCATAAAGAATCCATAAATGCTTCAGCAGCTTTAGCTAAAGAAAGAGGAGTTTTTCCAAACTTCTCCAAATCTGTCTACTCAAAGAAAAATCTTAGGCTGCGTAATGCTACCGTAAATACAATAGCACCGACGGGTACCATAAGCATCATAGCCGGCTGTTCGAGCGGTATTGAGCCTCTCTTTGCTGTAAGTTTTGTGCGAAACGTGCTGTCGGGCACAAGACTTTTTGAGATTAATCCGCTGTTCGAGGCTGCTGCCAGGAAAAGACGGATTCATAATAGAGAGCTTCTGTCTGAGATTGCAAGGCGAGGCACATTGGCGGATATAAAGCAGATTCCGAAGGATATAAAGAGGGTCTTTGTTACGGCGTTTGATGTTAGGCCGCGAGAGCACGTCCTAATCCAGTCGGCTTTTCAGAAATACACCGATAACGCTGTTTCCAAGACCATAAATCTGCCCGGTGACGCCACTGTAGAGGATGTAAAAAATATATATTTGATGGCTCACAAGCTGAAATGTAAGGGTATTACTATTTACAGGTACGGTTCCAAGCCTGAACAAGTTTTATCTTTTAGTCATAGCGCAAGCATCCCCGGCGAACTTGTCACCGCATCTGCGGAGTACTCAGGAGGGTGTGTGACAGGCACGTGCGTATTTTAGGGGGAAACCCCGCGATAAATCGCGGGGCTAAACGGTTAGCCCCCAAATTTATTTGGGGGTTTTCAACAGCAATTTATAATGGCGTTGCGAAATGGGCACGTTGAGAATCATCTCCAATAGTGACAGAGCATTTAGCGGACGGATTGAAGCCGGCCAGCTATTGGCACAACAATTGCAAAAATATCACGGTCAAAAAGCAGTGGTGTTGGGCATTCCTCGCGGCGGAGTAATTATCGCCCAGCAGATCGCCAACGAGCTTGAGGCCGATTTGGATATTGTGCTCTCGCACAAGTTAGGCGCGCCGGGAAATCCTGAATTGGCTGTCGGAGCCATCTGTGAAGATGGAAAGCTCTTTATTGACGAGAGAACAAGTTCTTACGTCGGAGTTGATAGGAACTACATCAGGCAGGAGAAGGCACATCAGCTCAAGGAAATCGCTCGCAGAGTCGCGTTATATCGCAAGGTGCTTGCGAAGCTCTCCTTGAAAGCCAGAATAGTAATTGTCACCGATGACGGCGTAGCCACGGGCGCCACAATGCAGGCGGCGTTATGGGCCGTTCGGCAGGAAAAGCCGCAAAAGATAATAGCTGCTCTGCCGGTTGGGCCGCAGGATTCACTACAAAACCTGGCGGAAGATGCAGATGAAACAATATGTCTGCAAGCGCCACTGTATTTCGCCGCACTTAGCCAGTTCTATTTACACTTCACGCAGGTAGAGGACGAAGAGCTGCTGCATGTCCTCGCCGCCGAAAGCAAACGAAGAATCACAA
>CAZQKO010000169.1:0-5057 GCA_964593945.1 uncultured Pirellulales bacterium
GCAGGCGAACTCTTGCCTGCTGAGCCAACTGAGCTAAGGACTGCTCATCGCCGAGTTTCGCCCTTCTGACCAGGTCAAAGACCGGATCAGCTAACCTCTCCGAAGCCCTGATAGAACTGAAACCAGCCATTTTAGGTTCGATCCCTTCGACTCCGCTCAGGACAGGCTGACACAATTGTTGATTCATACACTACCTTTTTCATGTTACTAACGCATACAATTTGACTATACTTAAGTGCCATTATTGACGGTAAATGTAACGTTTTTTTTCGCCGCAACAAAGGAAAAACCCTAAATTAGGTCCTTCGTTAATCGGTTGCGCTACTCGTTTTGTCTATCGTCTTTCGGTTACGTCTACCGAAGGCATAAGTTAAACGACGCTTTACGCTTAACGCAACCGATACGAGCTGCGCAACCGCAACCGTACAACGATACTGGGGCAGACCACCTGCCCAAAGTATCCTGTGGTAAACTCGTTAGCCAATACGGAGGCCGGTACGGCGGGCAGGTTTTATAAATTATATCATTTTTCTGACCCAAATCAAGAAGAACAAGCTGCGTCTGTGCCGGTCGGTGTTATAGTCCGTGTCAGTCAGTGTTTTTCAACCAAATAAGCAGGTAGTTTCGCATAAAAAACGAAATTTTTAAAAAATTTTTTACTCCTTTGCTACCAGGCTCTTACGCTTCCGGCTCTGTTTTTTAATACCTCAATTTTCACATCAAATAAGCAGGTTCGTCCCATTTATGGGGGGTATTACAGAGGACGGAAGACAGACGATGTTTAGAGGATGAATATACAAGGAAGGTTAAATCATCTTTGAAACAATTAAATTTACCTAAATTACCAAATTTTGATTGATATATCAGTAAATATGCTCAAGAGGTTCAAGAGTATCATTAAAAAATGTTGATACCCTTGATACCCTTCAAGAAGTTTATATAATAATATTATATAAGTTATTATAATATAATAATTTATATTAAATTAATATTTTATATCATGGTAAGCTAGTCTTGGCGAAGCGCCAAGCCGTAGCCAGATAGGTATAAGAGAGTCAAGGGTATCAAGAGTATCAATAATAAGTGTTGAGTTCCTTGATCTTCTTGAAATTCAGGAGCGGATAAATCGTGTCCAATTCAATGCATAACTACAGTCTAACCAGATTCAAGGCTTTCCCGAAAAAAAGCCAAATTTGTCAGTTATCATTTTCTTACCACGGTCTATCGCGATTGTCTACATCAATGACTTCTATATCTGGGAGCTGATTTTCCTTTCCCAAGATTCTTTGACGAGCACTTCTGAAACGCTTTGCGACTTTTATAGAAGCTTTTTCACCAAACTCAAGGCTTTTCTCAATTGACATGTGAACTGCAATCCATAGTAATTCCATTTCCCGGCCGGATAATCCCTTCAGGTTACTAAAGACCTTAAGTAAATCATTACTTATTTCTGATATAGATTCTTTTCCTTGCTTATATCCAAAGATTATTGCGATGAATATGGCTAACCATGCAGGATCAGTAAGAATCTCAAAGAAAGGTGGCGAGGCAATCTGAAAACGTAGAAGGTGGACCTCCCGTCGTTTCCTAAATACGAATTTTGGCCAATACTCAGGCCATACCCGATGCATTTCGCGTTCTACTAGCTCCAGAGATGAAACGATCTCTTTAATTTCGCTAAATGTTGTTATATCACGTGGTAATCTAACGCGTACTACAACGGGTACGGGATTACCTTCTACGAAAAGATTTGTTCCCATTCGTATATCTCCCTTTTGCTAAAATAATCTACAACACGCTTCAGCCCGCGTTCTAAACACCAGACTGATTAAAAATTTATACGCCTTTGGTAGCTACGATATCGTGTATCCTCTTATTTTCCGATATTTCTTCTCCAAGAGTTTCTTAATACTATTCTTGGGCTTCTTTGGTCTACCCTTCTCGCAATACGTCGTAACGCCCTTCTTAATTAGGAGAGCTGAGGCTGGTATAGCAATGGCGAGAGGAACGCTCAGTGTGGAAATTAAGGCCGTGAGAATCCCTGTGATAAGGTTGCGAATGTCTCCACCGATAAGCTCTTTCACCCAGTTATTCGGTTCCTTTTCCTTTCCGTCACAAATCAGGTGATATAGATCAAACTGCAGTGCTTCCCATAGCTCTTGTCCTATTTCGTTGTAAGGCGCTGAGAATTCGATACCAGGGGGAACATTAAGGTAGACTAGTGCCTCGCCAAGCTCAAAGATCAGTTCACCTTCGGACTTCTCAACTGACCGAAGCGCTTCGCCTATGTCTTCTTCTTGGAGTTTCTTTTCTGTCAAAATGGTTTATCCTTTTCTACAGACAATATAATATCTTTGTAAGAGTTATCCACACCACTTCCGGCTTCGCCATAAGTTGAAAAGCTCGCTTTGTTGTTGCTCGTAATTATACCGACCAGCCAGTAGGAAGGCAAAAAGGAAAAAAATCGTCTGCTATTCCAATTTTGATAGCCAGATAACCTGATGCCCTGCTTACTGTTGCCCTGGCACCCTGATACTTTAAGCTCATTGTTGCGACTCATCGCATCTATAGCAGCCAAACTCTATAAGTATATGCGTATATACTTATAGACTTTATACTATAAGGCATCTACCGTTAGGCATCCCTTACGGGACTGTGGATTCTGGCTTTTCATTTTTCTCTGTTTATGGATAAAGGCTGGTTCGTGCTACGCTCCTTAGGTGGCTACGCATATTAAAACCCGCTTTGTTGTTGCTCGCGTCCCGTAAGGGATCCACAAACGGAATTATACCGCCCTGCTTCGTCAGGCAAAAAGAAAAACAAGCGTCTGTCGTTAATCGGTTACGCAACTCGTCACGGTTACGTTTTACGTATGACGTTTAACGAAACGAGCAGCGCAATGGCGTAAGCCATCCCCAAGCGGACCGCAACCGTATAACGTATAATGAAACCAGCAGCGCAGCCGTCATTTTTAATTGACAAGAACATAGGCCAAACGTATTATACCGGCATACGTTATTAAAGTAGAAATGCCTAAAGTGAGCTAAAGTGAACTAAAGTGAGCTAAAGTTAATTTGTAATTTTAGGCACTTTAAACTTTAGGCACTTTAAACTTAGACTTTTACATTTTTATCAGGTTAAAATACTCATGCCAGGAAAAAAATTCACACATCTTCATCTGCACAGCCAATATTCGCTGCTTGATGGCGCGATAGTCTTTGATGAGCTGTTGAAACGCTGCAAAAAGCTCGGCATGGACTCTGTTGCCGTCACGGATCACGGCAATCTGTTCGGTGCCATAGAATTCTATACAAAAGCGCAGGCAGCCCATATTAAGCCGATTATTGGTATCGAGGCATATATTGCACCGGCCAGCAGGTTCGATAGGACAAAGACGACCATAGCTGATGCAGCGTATCACCTGATACTATTAGCAGAAAACAATGTCGGCTATCAAAATTTATTAAAGCTGGCAAGCGTTGGTTTCACCGAGGGATTTTACTACCGCCCGCGGATAGACAAAGAAATCTTAGCGGAATTGAACGAAGGCCTTATATGTACCTCGGCGTGTTTGAAAGGCCAGGTTGCAGCGCAGCTTGCCAGAGGCGATGAAAAGGCGGCAGCTGCCGCTGCGGAAAGCTTTCTGAAGATATTTGGTCCTGAGCGATTCTTTATCGAAATTCAAATCCACCAAGATGATGATGCCAATGTCCGGCAGGGATTAATCGACCTTGCTCAGAAAATGGGCCTGGGTCTGGTCGCAACCAACGATGTGCACTTTCTACAACAAGATGACCACGAAGCACACAACTGCCTCTGTGCTATCAGCACCGGTAAAAGAGCTGATGCACCAGACAGGATGATTTATCCGCCGGACGTTTACTTGAAGAGTCAACAAGAAATGCGGCAGCTCTTCGCTGACAATAGCGAGTCCTGCGATAATACTATAGCAATCGCCGATAGGTGTAATGTAGAGCTTGACTTGAAACAGCGCCATGCACCGCGATTTGAACCTCCGGACAGCACTCCGGCCGAAGAGTTCCTTACTAAGTTGTGCTATGAAGGAGCACAACAACGTTACGGTAAAATCAATGATGAAATAAAAGAGAGACTCGATAGGGAATTGCACGTAATCGAGTCAAAAGGATTCGCCAGCTATTTTCTTATCGTCTGGGACTTTTGCAGATATGCGCGCGAGAACAACATTCCCATAGGTGCCAGGGGAAGCGCCGTAGGGACACTTGCTGGATACTGCCTGGGTTTGTGTGATGTTGACCCCATAAGATACAATCTGCTTTTTGAGCGATTCATGGATCCGCAGCGCAATGAAATGCCTGACATCGATATCGATATCTGTCAGGCTCATCGAGCAAGTATCATCGACTATGTTCGCCAAAAATACGGCCACGTCGCGCAAATCATAACCTTTGGAACGATGAAGGCCCGCGCGGTTATCCGTGACATTTGCAGGGTGCTCGGAGTGCCGTTGTCTGAAGCTGATAGATTGGCAAAGCTGGTTCCCTTCTCGCTTAATATGACACTGGATAAGGCGTTAAAGACCGAGCCGCAGTTAAAAGAAGCTTACGAGCAAAATGAGCAGACTAGAAAAGTAATTGATATATGTAAAAAGCTCGAAGGTCTTGCTCGTCATGCGTCGGTCCACGCCGCTGGCGTCGTCATTGCCGATGAGCCACTCACAAATTTCGTGCCGCTATATAAAGCATCCGGCTCCGATGACATAATAACTCAGTATGAAGGCCCGATCGTCGAGAAGGTGGGCCTATTGAAGATGGACTTCTTGGGTTTGAAAACCCTCAGCGTATTAGAACGAGCCTGTCAGTTGGTCAAAGATATTCACAGTGTGGACATCGACCTGGAAAAACTCGATCTTACCGACCATAAAGTGTTTCAGCTATTCTCAGCAGGCAAGACAAAAGGCGTTTTCCAGTTTGAGTCTGATGGTATGCAGAGCATGTTAGTGAAAATGAAGCCGGACAGGCTCGAAGACCTCATAGCTGCCAATGCCCTTTATCGCCCGGGGCCTATGATACTAATCC
>CAZQKO010000170.1:0-5033 GCA_964593945.1 uncultured Pirellulales bacterium
GGCCCTATTTTATGCAAAACAAAGCCAATTTTCGAAAAAGTCAAATGGATGTAAAGACAAATATAACAAGGGATTATGAGAAATATATTGCACTGGACATTTGGTAAAAACAAACCCAAACAAAGCCAATCCTTAAGGAAAGGAATGTTAAAATGGGTAAGGTAAGCGTCTTTATCGTTAGCATCATTTTTGTATTCGTATTGTTGAACGTAAGTGCAGCTCAGGTGACAAAAACTGAGCCGGCATACACGGCTGATTGGGAGTCTTTGAAGAAGCGCAATCCGGCGCCGGATTGGTTCCGTGACGCCAAGTTCGGCATATACTTTCACTGGGGAGTCTATTCCGTGCCGGCATTCGGCAACGAGTGGTACCCCCGCAATATGTACAACAAGAGCGGCGATAATCGACGGCCCGGCCCAAGCCGGGAGTACACGCATCATGTAGAGACATACGGCGACCCGAATAAGTTCGGCTATCCCGATTTTGTGCCGATGTTCAAAGCCGAGAAGTTCAACGCCGATGAGTGGGCGGAGCTATTCAAAAAGGCCGGTGCTCAATTCGCCGGGCCTGTTGCGGAACACCACGATGGCTACTCGATGTGGGCAAGCAAGCAGACGCCATGGAATGTAAAAGACACGGGGCCAAAACGTGATATAACCGGCGAGCTGGCTAAGGCGATTAAAAGCCACGGCATGAAGTTCGTCACTACGTTTCATCACGCCAGGAACAACCTGCACCAGATTAAAAAGGACGGCAAGCTGGTCTGGTCAGGCCACTACGAGTTCGTTAAGAAATATTTCCCCGCTTTGCTCGAAGACCCGAAGAATGCAATCATGTACGGCTATATGCCGCGTGAGAAGTTCTTAGAGATGTGGAAGGGCAAGCTGATCGAGGTCATCGACAATTACCAGCCGGACCTGATGTGGTTCGACGCATGGCTGGACGAAATCCCCGACCAGACCAAAGTGGAATACCTTGCGTACTATTTCAACAAGGCCAACGAATGGGGAAAAGAAGTCATCGTGACATTTAAGGATAAAGACCTGCCTCGCGAAGTGGCGCTGGATGATTATGAAAAAGGACGAGCCGACAAGTTGACGGATTTTGTCTGGCTGACGGACGATACAATCAGCAAGGGTAGCTGGTGCTATACTGAAGACCTTCAGATTAAAAGCACGGCTGAGGTGCTGCGGACGTTTATTGACATCGTCAGTAAAAACGGCCAATTGCTGCTTAACATCTCACCCATGGCTGACGGCACAATTCCTGACAATCAGAAGCAAGTTCTGCTGGAAATGGGGCAGTGGCTGTCGAAGTATGGTGAAGCTATTTACGAGACGCGTCCTTTTGTTGAGTTCGGCGAAGGTTCGACCCGGATGGGAAAAGGCGGAGGTTTTGTAAGGATGAAAGGCATGTATGGCCCGGAGGACATCCGTTATACTCGCAAGGGTGACACGGTCTATGCAATCGTACTCGGCTGGCCAGGAGAAAACAAGGCAATCACGATGAAGATGTTCGGGCAGGGCGGAAAAGCCCAGGATATAAAAGTCACAAGTGTGTCGATGCTCGGTACAGATGAATCAATCAAGTGGGAACGGCAGGATGCCGGGCTGATAGTCACTACGCCGAGTAAGAAAGTGGATGATTTGGCGATTGTATTTGAGCTTAGCACATCGGGTTGATTTTAAGGAGTCTGTTGTTTTAATTTTTCTTCAGGTTCTGGCAGGCGTAGATAGTTTGGTATTAATGTTACCGGATCGGCGAATTGGCCGGCCAAGGCTTTTTGCCAGCCGAGTAAATGAACCTTGCTTGCTTGTGGACTCCAGTATTGTTCGTCCAAAAATACAACGCGTTTTGTTGGAGTGGTTTTAAATTTATCCTTATGATATAAAAGTCCATCACCGAGCAGCCAGATAGGCTTGTCGCTTCCTGCAAACCTTTCGATAAATTCTGGGGCACTGATTAAAACATCAGGTAGAATTTTTTGCCATGTGCCGTGTCTCATTGCTTGTGGTTTTTTACTTGTATCACCATTAATTTCGTAAACGGCGGTGAAGAATTGGTTGCGCTTGGCATCGAGAACTGGAGCGACGAGTATCTGCCGGAAGGCATCCTGCGGAGAGCGTCGGGCTCGTCTAAAGCCGGGCCTATCGGCATCAAGCATCGGGAGGCCGGTTACATTTGCGGCGATGCAATCGAGTGTATCGACTGTGACGATTTTAGCGCCGATAGCTAAGTGCATCATCTTAGCCAAAGTTGTTGCTATCCGCAGGCCGGTGAAGCTGCCGGGGCCGATAGATATGTAAATCTGCTCGATTTCCTGAAGTTTTTGGTCTAATCGAACTAACAGTTGGCGGATCGAAGGAAAAAGCTCTGCGCTGTGTCTGGCTGGGCCGGAAAACGAAGTTTCGGCAAATAATTTTTCACCGATTGCTATCGCAACGGAGCCCGTTCGGCTGGAAGTTTCAACAGCTAATATCAATGGTTCTTGAGTCATATTACTTATTTTGAATAGCTATGTTCTTATGATTTTCCCCAGAATAAAGCATTATTACGACAAAAAACTTGAAAAAAAAGTTTTTTTTATATGACTATTTCAAAGGAGTTTTTTTGCAGTTATTTATTTACTATACTATAAAATCAGATATTATAGGTCTAACAGACATAAATAGAATTTTTCGCTTGCAAAAATAAATCCGTTTTTATACACTGAAATCGGCACAAATCCAACCTATTTACATTGGAGGTTGCTGACATTATATAAGGTAAGTGAAAGGTTTCCCTTAGAGGGTGATTTCTTTTTTTTATAGGCAGGAGGTTAGCTTTGAACAGTTCAAGATTTCTTTTCAAAGCCTTGGGGAAAAAGTCCCTAATGATTGTTTTGGCATCACTCGTGTTTCTTTTGACAATTCTCTCGGACTTTGGCGAGATTAGTCGAGCCGAAGTTGCTCCACCACAGAGAGAAGAAGTTAATGAAGATGGGACGATGCGCGATCTTGTACAACAAATGATCAAGATTGGGACAACCCAATACGAACGTGGCTACTATGATCAAGCCGAAAAAACCTTATCTATGGCTGTGGATTACCAGCAATACATGACCGCTGAAGAAAGCAGCCGTCTAAACGGATTTCTGGAGAGAGCGAGATTTGCAGCTCTTGAGAGAAATCGTGCATTAGAGCATAGGCGAAAGGCTGTTGAGCTATTTAGGGAGGGTAGGTTGATAGAGGCTAAAGCAAGTCTTGAAAGGATTAAAGACAACAGGTTCTTGAATGAGCGGGAAAGAACACAAAATGCGCAATTGCTTGAAAGAATAAACGCTCAGTCAGCCCAAACCAGATCATATCCCGAGATAGAAAAAGGTGGTGGTCTTGATACGGCCCAGACTTCAGTGAGCGACTTGAGTGTACCACGAGAGAGCTTGGCTGCGCCGGATTATACCCAGTCGCAGAGGGCAGAAAGCCTTGTAAATGATCGGGATAAACGAATTGCCGAAATTTATTATCGCAGCCTTAGATTGTACCGCAGCGGCCAGTTGGAAGAGGCTCGTAAGGGTTTTATTGAAGTTATAAATAGCGACCAGGTTCCGCCGGCAATGCTAAGGACATTGCGGGATTATGTTGCGCAAATAGATAGTGTTCAGTCTGTGAGTGGTTCGGCTACACCGCCTTTGGGTATGATGAGGACAAGACCTGAGGTAGCTGAAACAGCCCCCCGCGCCGAATATCCCGTTGAGTACGAAGTTAATAGGCCGGCGGGTATAGGGCGGGAAAGTATGCAGCCGTATTTTATTGGGCCGGAAACTGAAATGCGCGTCTCTGCTGAACCGGTGACAAGAGCAGGCGGTTATATTGAAGAGATTAAAAATAGGAGAAATATCCGGCAGAGCCACGCCAGAGCGATTGTTAACAATGCTGTAGCCGACGCACAAGAAAATATAAGCAGGGGCGAATTCGATAAGGCGGAAGAAACGGTCGAAAAAGCTCAACGGATAATAAAAGAATACGAGATGGACCTCGGCGATGAGCTTTTCAAACTTTACAGTGATGCGTTGAAACAATTGAGTCGGAAGATTGCCGAAGAAAAACGCAAGAGGATTCAGAAGTTGGATGAACAAAAGCATGCGGAGGCTATAGAAGCGCAACATAAGTTCACAGAACAGATGGAAGCCGATAGGCAGACAAGAATAAAAACGCTTCTGGAAAACGCCAGGGCATATACAAAGCAGCAGAGTTATGAAGCTGCTCTTGGTCAATTGGAAACCCTGCTTGCGATAGATCCGCTAAATAATGAGGCGCTTGTTTTGAAGGATGCGCTGGAAGATACGGTTTACTTACGCAAACTATTGGAGGTACAAAAGGAGAGCGATAAACAGCGAGCAGATATTTTGCTAAAAACTGATGAGGCAGGAATTCCGTATGCGGATGAGCTTACTTATCCCAAGAACTGGCGGGAGATTATCCAGAAACCGACCCGGCAGCCCGATAGGCCGATTGGAATGGACCCCGCTAATGCAATGGTGTATGAGCAATTGGATCAGATTGTTGACCTTTCGGAATTGACACCGACAATGCCTTTCAACGTGGCTATCAATATGTTGAAAAATTCTGTTTCCCCCATGTTAAAGATTGTCGTGCTGTGGCGTGATTTACTTGATAACGCGGAGATTGAGCAAGCAACCGAAATAAATATGGATGGGCTGCCGTCAGTCCGTTTGGGCACAGGTTTGGAGAATTTGTTAAAAGCTGTTGCCGGAGGATTTGCCGAGCTTGGTTATGTAATTGAAGATGGTGTAATTACAATTGCCACTGTAGGATCACTACCCAGCAAGATGGAGACACGAGTTTATGATGTTACCGATCTTGTCAGTCAGCCGGCCAACTATGACATCTACCAACAGTATAACATCTACCAACAACAGAGGAATATGATGGACATGATGATGAGTAGCGGTGGTGGCTATGGTGGTGGTGGCATGGGTGGCATGGGCGGTGGCATGGGTGGCACGATGGGTGGCATGGGCGGCACGATGG
>CAZQKO010000171.1:0-4975 GCA_964593945.1 uncultured Pirellulales bacterium
TGGGCCATAAATACGCTCGGAATACCCGGTGTGGTTTTAATGGAGAACGCCGGGCGCAGTTGTGCCGAGCTGATTAAGGACAAGCTCACCAATGTTGCTGAGCCGAGAGTTTGTATTTTCTGTGGAACCGGAAACAACGGCGGCGATGGATATGTTATTGCACGACACTTATTAAACAGTAGCTTCAAAGTGACAGTAATTATTTGTGGTGAACGCAATAAAATCAAAGGTAACGCAAAGACAAACCTGGATATTTTAGAGCGGATGGGCCAGGCCGTCGAACAATTAAACATAGCAGAACAAGACATATCAGGACGTGTTGGAACTTTCGCTGAAGGTGCTGATATGCTTGTTGACGGCCTTTTTGGTACGGGTTTACACGGGCAATTGAGCGATGAATATAAAATGTTGATTGAAAGTATAAATGCTCAGGGTCGTCCCATTTTGGCGGTGGACATTCCATCCGGCCTGGATTGTGACACAGGTGAGCCGCTCGGCGCAGCTATAAGAGCCACATATACTGTGACTTTCGTTGCGGTAAAAAAAGGCTTTACAATGTCGAGCAGCGCGACTCAGCACACAGGACGGATTTTCGTCGCCTCGATTGGTGTAGTGCCGAATAAAGCCCCGCACTAATTGGCATTTGGAGCAAGACACAGACCTGAATGAGGGTAGTAATATTGATTTAAGTTCAATTAGTGCAAAGTCGAATCTTGATTGTCCACCCTCCGCAGTGCTACGGAGGACGGGTCGTTAGACAAGTTAAAACGCTCCTGGCTTAGTGACCTGCCCTTTATAACCTATAAAATAGAGGAATCTATCGTATGTAAACACAGGTATCCATAATCCCCGTGCGCTGTTTTCAGTCTCTTTGTAGGTGTTAAATCTTTGCATCGCAGCTTTGTGTCTTTCGTTGGCCATCGGATTAGCTTCCGATTCTTCGGTGGTCGGCTTTGGTGGAACTTGCGGCGGCTCGCCAAGAACCAGGAAATCTGTGTCGTAGGTAACTGTATTGGTAATTTTACCGCCCCATTTTTCAATAATTGTTTTTATTTTATCGACACCGTTGCGCTCGATAATTCCGTCACCATCGAGGTCAAAATCCCCGATGACCACGAACGAATTTGTTTTATCACTGTCCCAAACCAAATTTGCAACGATATCATTTATTGTGATGGGATTTTTCTTTTGTGATTGTGTAATTCGTGCTGATGAAACTTTTTCTGCGACACTAAACACTTCGACCTCGGCTTTTCCTATGCCGTCTCTTGGGATAGGCGAGTTTCTGTCATAAACTGAGAAGGTCAAACCGGGGTAAACGCGATTATCAGTTCCAATATTCAGATAGACTACCGCCGCCTCGTCATCAATCAATATTACTTTGCCGTCAGGCTTATATGCCGCCACCTCGCTGTCGGCTGATGGTTTGATCTGCTGGAGCTCCTCTAATGCACGCTCCATCCTATCACGAGCCAAATTAAGTTCTGCCTGAGTCTTTAACAGTTCATCATTTGTTTTTTTCAGGTTTTCTCTTTCTTCTTCTAATTGGGCATATAGCGTCTGAGCTCGTTCATCAGAGGTCTTTTCCA
This sequence comes from uncultured Pirellulales bacterium, assembly GCA_964593945.1. Taxonomy (GTDB): domain Bacteria; phylum Planctomycetota; class Phycisphaerae; order Sedimentisphaerales; family Anaerobacaceae; genus CAZRMQ01. The sequence continues at coordinate 1,590 of CAZQKO010000171.1, forward strand.
TCAGAAGTTTAAGCTCATCATATTTTTGTGTAACGTCGATAACCTGCTGATGGTATTGCTCTTTTTCGGTTTCCAACTGCTTTTCTTTTTCCTGCGTTGCTGCCATTGCATCATCAAAACGTTGCCGCAGCTCACCGAGCTGTTTTTCGAGGTTGGCTCTTTCATCAATAACGCGGTCCAGCTCTGCTTTCAATTTTTGAACTAATGGTACCAATCCGGTGGTGTTGGGATCGATGCTATCCTTAAAATAGCCTTGAGCGAGCTCCAATGCGCCTCTGACATTTTTGTCGGCCGTTTCGATTTTGACTTCAGCGGAGCTATCTCCAAGTGAGCCGAGCGGCCCCAGGATCGCAGTTACGGTTTTATCAAGGTGATCGACCATTGTGCCGAGATAGGTCTTTTGTTTTGCTCCGACTATCGACCCTATATTACGCCATTCTGCGTCAGTGACCATCTCTTCACGCTCGCGTTTTGCATCTTGTGCTTTTCTCCTCTGGTCTTCAAATTTCACATAGAAGATAACCGCAATAACAGTAGCGACAATAAAAAGCCCAACAAAGACCACGAGGGAGTAGAGCATGGCATTACTTTGCTGCCTTTTACCTGCTGGCATGGTAACACTCCTCACAAACAATAAAAGGTCAATTTTTAAGATGATTCAGAATATATATTAATGCCTAAACACCGCTAAGTCAAGTAAAAACAGCACTGAAAGCAACTAAAGTGTGAAGTGGTTAATTTTAGCTCACTTTAGTTCTTTTTAGACACTTTACATCTTTACCGGTAAAGTGGATAATTGGCTGATTTTGTGGATTATATCGTGTGGCGGAGAGAAGCTTAGTCGAGCCGAAACAGGAAAAAACGATACTAAAATGTCCTTTGCGTAAGTTAGATGAGGTAAGCTGAGAATGATAGTTTTATTAACAGACTTCGGCCAGAGTGAATATGTAGGCGTAATGAAGGCTGTGATTTACAGCATTGACATAGACGCAAAAATAGTCGATTTATGCCATGAAATCTCTGCCCGGAACATCGTTGAAGCTTCGTGGCTTCTCAAAAACAATTACAAGTATTTTCCAAAAGGCACGGTATTTTGTTGTGTGGTTGATCCTGGCGTTGGTACGGAAAGAAAAGCACTGGCCGTTCAGACCAACAAGTACTATTTCGTCGCACCGGATAACGGCCTGCTTTGGGAAACACTCAAAGAGCAGAAGGTAGTTGAGATCAGGCAAATTCCTATACCGGAGAATGCGAGTAGAACGTTTCATGGCAGAGACGTGTTTGCAAAGGCGGCTGCAAATATTAATAAAGGCAGATTCGATTATCTTGGAGAGGAGATAACAGAAATCGAAAAACTGGAGCTTTATCACAGCGAAGGAGAAGGATTGATTGTTAGAATCGACAGGTTCGGCAATATAGTAACTAATCTGCCAAAGCAGGACAAAGATGAATATTACGTTGAAATAAATGGTAAAAAAGGTGCGATGAGATATTATCCCAATTACCACTCGGCGAGGGACAACGAGCTATTCTTGATAGCGGGTTCATGCAATACTTTGGAGATCAGCTTAAAAAACGCAAGTGCCGTTGAAAAACTGCCTGCAAGAACAGGCAACAGAATCAAAATCTCATAATAGAAAAGTAACCACAGGTAAAACAGAAAGCAGAAAACGGAAGACAGAAGAGGGAGGACGGACGACGGAAGTCAACTGGGTGGCAGCCTCAAGCGTAGCTTGGGGATGGCCTCTGACTATTTTTCCCATCGGGCCGGCTCTTGCTGATAGAAACGTTTCAATTCTTCGTACAACTCTGAATGGAGTCTTTGCAATTGCTTCGGCTTCTCGAAAAAATACTCGGTTGCAACGGCAAAAAACTCAGCGGGATTCACGGCACCATACTTATCCAAGAAAGTGGTACCATCGCGGCTGACCTGGCGCTGAAGCTTCTGGTATTCTTTTTGCAGGATACGGGCCCAGGCTATGAAGGTCGATGTGCTTTTAAGGACAGGCGTACTGTCACCTTTGGCAAAAGTGCTGTCGATCTGGTGCGCGAACTCGTGGAAGACAACATTATGACCATCATGAATGTCAGCGGTGCTGCGGCGGACATCGTCCCATGACAGGACGACTGAGCCGTGATGCCAGGACTCACCCAGGCGAATATCCGGGCCTTCCGCTACAATTCCACCGGCCAGATGTCGAGTGCTATGTGCTACATAAGACCTTGGATATACAAGTATGGAAGATAAGCCGGGATAATAGTCGGTTTTACGGTGGAGCAGCAAGATACAGGCTTGAGCGGCTATGGTGACCTTTATCTCATCGGTAATCTTTAAGCCGCCGCAGCCCTCGAAACGCTTCTCCCCAATAAAGATAAGGATGTGACGCTGCAGCTCTTTTTGGTTTTCCGCCGACAGCAGCCTGTAAAGCGGCACATTCCTTTTAATAATCTCCAGCCACTGGTCAGGAAACTGCCGACCGGCAAGTCGATTTCGTCGCCTTTTTTTGAATCCGAACATATCTCACAAGACTATCTGTAATTCAATCGTATTATATTTATACCAAATTTAGGCGACAATTTTAATACGGACGGTTGAGAACAGAAGACAGATAACGGAAGATGGAAAACTGTTTTAAACGACTTTTCTATTATTTGGTGCTGGGCTCGTATCCCAGTTTACCCCAGACAGCCTTTTGAACCTTGTGTAAATCTGTATTGCCCGGCTGGATAACGGAACTGCCTGTCCATTCGGTCTTTGGAGTTCGTGGGTCAGCCCATTTCCAGTATTCACTATGCCCATCTGCGAAGCCGAAGGTCGTACCGTTGCTGTGCAGCTTCGGAGGGGGGTCCCACCATCCTTCCTCTGAATACAAAACACCCCAGGTGCCTTTAGACACCGGGTCTTCACCAAGAAAAACCATCCTTTCAGATGTTCTGCGAATCGTATTTATATTTCTAATTTTCAGACTTGGAGTGTAGTCATCCCATTTGCAATAACCATTCATTGAATCAACTATGGTGTACGTTAGTCTCCTTTCCTTCGCACTATTTGGGCACTTGTAAAGTTTTTCAGTTTTACAATAAGGCCACAATTGCCCTTTTCGAATAGCTATTTCCCATTCCTCAATAGTAATATCATCGTCATCAGCGGGCCAGTGCACCCACCAGGTATACACCGGAGGACTACCCGTGTAACTTACATCACTATTTACTATTTTGCCGCCATTGTCATCCGCGTATAAAACCCATGCAAGTCCGAGCTGCCTTAGATTGCCGAGGCACACCGTGCGTTTGCCCTGCTCCCTGGCCCGATTTAGTGTCGGCATCAATATCGCCATCAATAGTGCGATTATCGCTATGACTACCAGCAGCTCTATTAACGTAAA
>CAZQKO010000172.1:0-4920 GCA_964593945.1 uncultured Pirellulales bacterium
AAAGGCCGATTTGCCAGTCGCACAATCAGAAAGCAGATCAACGCAGTGAGAATGATAAAAGTACCCGGCCCAAGGTAATAAAGCGTATAGTACGCACAAAAAGCCCCTATTGAGCCGCACCAATTCGCTGGTGGTTCATTGTGCGGATATACAAATTTGCTTGGCCAGTCACCTATATCAAAGCTGACACAACTGCACAAAAGCAGCACGAGCAGGCCGATGCCGATGAATATGAGGGCTTTTCCTTTTGTTCTCCGCCCTGTCAGACCGGTAGACTTTGGCGAACCAAGTCGAGTTGAAATTTTTCCTTTTTTCTTCATAGTTCACTGCCCATTAGGGCTTCTAATGGGTTGCAATCCCGATTTGCTCGGGATCAGGTCCTATAAAAACCAAATTTTAAAGACACTTATATCCTCTTGTCCTGAATTGGACATAACTTATATCGGCAGAGATTTTGTCTTCTCTGTACAAAATGCCAGCGTAAGTCTGTAGGATTGATTCTATGGCAATTTCGTGCCGTATACTTTTGTACAAATTGGGCTTATTTTTTATGTAGGAAAATTGCTGAAAATCCGCGAAAAAAAGGTGCGAAGGCATAAATGAAGTTAGATGTCGATTATCCAGATGGTCTACTTATCTGTCATAAAGATAGGGATTATGTGGCGATTGTAGATATTTTCCGTGACATTTGGTGCGATTACATCTTCGTATTTTTCAAGGGCATCTAAGAAACGCTTGCTCATCTCAGCGGGGATTTTATATGCAACGTGTATGAGCTGTCTAAAACTGGGATTGTAATCCTTACAGGATTGGTCATGTCGTAAAGTCGATGCGAATTTCTGTCCATCCCACTTAGTGACATCTGCGGCAGTGGGCAGCTTGCTTCGGTCGATATCAATAACAGTTGCATAAGGCTGACAAAGCTCATCAATCCGCGAAAGAGACTCGGCATAAATCTCCTTCGCGATTATCAGACCATCACCACCAGCCATTGCCAAGCCGATAAGCTCTTCCAGCCAGGTGGTGCCTGCCGTTTTGAGGTGCAGGCCAGCATCGAATTTTTTCAGTGCTTTACTTATCAGCTTGTAAATAGAAAATTTGTCACTGCCGGAATGAACGCTCAGCTTTAAACCTTTCGGCAGACCAAATTCTCTGGCCGCAAAGGCAACTACCGCTAAATCTTCTTCAAACTCTTTTTCGAACTTAGTGATGTCACCAACATAATCAATGCCTTTGTTGAATCGGCCGGTGAACTTAGGAGCAATCGTCGCTACAGGTATGCCCTCATCAGCTAAGCCAGCGAGGATGAACAACATCTCCACCGGCGTCTGCGGCTCGTCTGTTTCATCCATCGAGACCTCGGTAATGAAGTTGCCGGCACCACGGACTGCCTCGATATGGCGATAGATTTCGCCGGCCTGCCTGGCCGCATAGAGAAATTTGGCTGCTATGGCTTTTGCTTTTTCTTTTTCGATTTTAATAGGCTGTTCTATGCCGGCTATTTTAAGTGAGCCGATATATTTATCGTGCTTTTTGACGAAACGGTCGAGATAGCTCTCTGGGGCGGTCTTGCCGATATAATCAGCAACATCAAGCGTAAAAAAGTCGCTCGAATCAATGAACAAATCAACATTCTTCAGCCCGATATGGTCGGCGTCTACAAAATAAGGTTTATCCCATCCACAGGCTGTAACAGCTTCATCCGCTTCTTTACGCGTATCCGCCGGCTTTGTCCCTATGATAGCATGCTCTCTGTGGGATTTGTTCCAGACAGGTGTAATTTCAACGCCTTGCTGCTTTGCTTTTATCAAAGCAGCTAATTGAGCTTTCCCCTGCTTTGTGAATCTGTCACCTATGCCGAATGAAAACTTGCTTAACTCCACAATCGTACTCCTCTAAAATAAGAATCAACAACTTAAAGTCAAAGGTGCCGCTTCAGCCATGCGGTTGTTTCCTTCCACATTTCCGGCGTGTACTCATGACCAACGCCGGGGTATGACAGCCCGCGGAAATTCTCCGGTTTTTCATACAGTTTGTAAAGATGCTCCTGAAAATTGTAGATAATCTGCACACCATCGACCGGCGATAGGCGATCCGTTTCACCTGTCATTGCCAGGAAAGGCCGAGGAGCAATCAGTCCCACAACGCTCTCGACATCGATCTTTTCCGCAAGCATATTGGGCACATAAAAATAGAAACTGTGGGAGCACACGGAACCATGAGCAATCAGATTCTGATAGCGGCTTAGACAGACTATGCTGACCGTAGCTTTTATTCGCTCATCCATCGCAGCAGCCCACCAGCTTCGGTTTGAGCCCATGCTCATGCCCATCGTTGCAATCCTGTTTGGGTCAACTTCGGGTCGTGACACGAGATAATTAAAAGCGAGCAAATCATCCCTGACTATCATTCCCCATAGAGTCCTGCCTTCCAGGAGGAAAGTTTTAAATAAGGCCCATTCTGTTTTCCGTCCTTCTTCCCCCTCGCCCGCAGGTCCCTGAAATCGTCGCTCGCCAAAGGCATAAGCGTCTATACTCAGAACAACGTAGCCCTCTTTGGTCAATGCCTCACCCGTTGCAAAGTCAAGCGTATTGAAGGCTTTGATAATAACTTCTTCTTTGCCCTGTTGATACTGACCTCCATGGTAGTGGTTGTAGAGAATTGCAGGACCTGGGTCTGTACGGCCGGCAGGTATCAGGATATATCCATAAACTGTGTCACCAACACCATTATCAAATGCAAAGTGCTCCAGCGTATATCCATCGCGTGACTCGCTTTTGTCGATTTTGGGCTTCGGTGTGAATAATGGAGGCATATCACCAAGCAGCCGCCACAGTTTCTTGCGCAATTCGGCTTTTTGAGCATTCCATTGTTGTGTTGACCGCGGAAGCGGTGTCTGGAAGGAGCGAAAGCCTCCTTTTAAGATCACCGGCTCGGCAGCATTCAAAGACCCGGCCGGTATCAAAAAATTTAATAGAACAAAGTAAAATAAAAAAAATCCATATAGCAGGGAACTTGTTCGTTTATTGATATTTATTTTCAACATTGTTATTCCTCTTATAAGGGACCTTATACAGTTCCGCCGTAAGGCATCCTATGGACTTTGACCTTGCTCACCTGTGCCTGCGCAACTAAAGGTGCAGGCAGGACAATTCTTAACATATAAATACGTCACAATCAACCGGATAAAATAAGAAAAACCTGTTGTATTGGAGAATGTAACCACACATGAAACTAAAATATTTATTGATTCCTGTATATGTAAAAAACTTCTTTGACGGCTGTCACAAACATTATATAATCCCCAATTAACAGAGGACAGAGAACAAATGGGTATCTTATGATAAAGTGATCTAAAATGAGCTAAAATGCCTAAAGTGAGCTAAATTTAGAAAAAAACCATAACTTTAGGCACTTAAAACTTTAGGCACTTATAACTTGTACACTTTTTATGAGTAAGAGCAAGTATCTAACCGCACCGCTGCCATCGACAAAAATGCCGGCGGGAATTCCTTACATTTTGACTAATGAAGCAGCAGAGCGTTTTGCTTTTTATGGGATGACTTCTATCCTGGTTATCTTTATGACCCGATACCTGATGGCCCGCGACGGTACGCTCGCTGTGATGGGAGAAGAGCAGGCCAAGACGTGGTTTCATCTGTTCAATTCCGCCGTATATTTCCTGCCGTTTGTGGGTGCTTTGATTGCCGACATCTGGCTGGCAAAGTACAGAACTGTAATTTACTTTTCCTTGGCTTATTGCATAGGTTTCATCGCCATCACCGTCGACTACACCCTACTCGGACTCGGGGCGGGGCTGGTTCTTATGGCCTTAGGCTCTGGAATCATCAAACCATGTGTCTCTGCAAATGTCGGCGACCAGTTCGGCAAGACCAACAAGCATCTAATAAACAGAGTTTATCACTGGTTTTACTTTGCGATAAATCTTGGGGCTTGTGTTTCGATGTTCCTTTGTCCATACTTGCTGCATCGATATAGTCCTATGGTCGGTTTCGGTGTCCCGGCGGTGCTCATGATAATAGCTACCGCTACATACTGGCTTGGCCGAAAACGGTTTGTACACATCCCTGCTACTGGTTTCGGCTTTGTCAAAGAGAGCTTCAGCGGTGAGGGCTTAAGAGTCATAGGCAGGCTGTTCATCATTTTCGCGTTTGTCGCGATGTTCTTTTCACTGTTTTACCAATCGCAATCTGCATGGGTTTTGCAGGCAGAAAAAATGAATCTCAGATGGCTTGGATTCACGTGGTTGCCCGAGCAGCCGCAAGCCATAAATCCTTTTCTGATTATGGTCATGATTCCTCTGTTTTCATACGTAGTCTATCCGGCTATTAACAAGGTCTTTCCGCTGACCGCTCTTCGCAAAGTTGGAATCGGGCTGTTCGTGACCGCCTTGTCTTTTGTAGTCCCGATCTGGATTGAGATGCAGATAGTAGCCGGTGAAAAACCAAGTGTCGGCTGGCAGTTCGTAGCCTATATTGTTTTGACCGCTGCCGAAATAATGGTCTCTATCACCTGCCTGGAATTTTCATATACCCAGGCACCAAAGAAGATGAAATCCTTTATTCAGGCGATATTTCTATTGTCCATATCTCTGGGCAACGCATTCACTGCCGTTGTTAATGCCTTAATTCAAAACAAAGACGGCACAAGCAAATTGCCGGGAGCCAGCTACTACTGGTTCTTTACAATTGCGATGCTTGTAACGGCGGTTTTGTTCATTCCCATCGCGGCTCGATACAAGGTCAAAGATTACATCCAGGACGAAGCTGGTTAGAGGATTTTTAATCGACGATTGACGAATGTCAATTGGAAATCGTAAATCGTAAATTTTAATGTCAAAACGCATTATCTCGGCATCGCGCAGAACGGATATTCCAGCCTTCTATGGCGATTGGTTTA
>CAZQKO010000173.1:0-4846 GCA_964593945.1 uncultured Pirellulales bacterium
TAAATATCCTGTTAGGTGTTAGTGGTGGAGTTGCTGCATATAAGGCGGTCGACCTGGCGAGTTCGCTTACCGCTGCTGGTGCCAAGGTAACAACAGTGATGACCGAGGCCGCATGTCAGCTTGTTGGCCCAAAAAGCTTTGAAGCGGTTACCTGCTCATCGGTCTATACTAATCTGTGGGCAAACCATGTTTTTCAACAAGAAAAGCCAGGGCACATAAATCTGGCCGACTGGGCTGATATTGTCACTGTGGTACCTGCAACTGCCAATATCATCGGCAAAATCGCATGCGGCATCTGTGATGATTTGCTAAGCACAACACTTTGTGCATGCTGGCCATTGATCAAATCGGGATGTGCACTTTTAGCTCCCGCGATGAACAATAATATGTGGGACAATCCCGCCGTGCAGCGTAATATCGAGATAGTTAAGCAGATGGGCTTTAAACTGATAGGCCCGGTTAAAGGACGTCTGGCCTGCGGCACCGAAGCTATCGGCAGAATGGCTGAACCAGAGGATATTCTTAAGGCCATCGAAAAAATCGCCTCGAAAATCAAAGACAGAAAACAGAAAACAGAAGATAGAAGACAGAATTCTGGTTTCTAAATTCTGTATTTTGTATCCTTTTTAATATGCGAATTTTAATTACATCTGGCGGCACGCGAGAGTTCATTGACCCTGTACGTTTTATTACCAATGCCAGCAGCGGCAAAATGGGACTTGCCCTTACCCGTGCGGCTCTAAAAGCCGGGCACAAAGTAACACTCATAACTACATTAACAGACTCAAGACTCAAGACTCAAGACCCAAGACTAATTGCTGAAAAGGTTGACAGCGCAGATGAGATGTTCAAGGCAGTAAAGAGGCATTTTAAGCAGTGCGATTGCCTTATAATGGCTGCCGCCGTAGCTGACTATACACCAGCTCGCCCGAGTAAAACTAAAATAAAAAGAGCAAACGAATCCCTGACTCTCAAATTAAAACCTACAAACGACATTCTAAAATGGGCGGACAAACATAAAAAGAAAAACAAAATTATCGTGGGTTTTGCCCTTGAAGATAAAAAAGTACGGGCAAATGCAGAAAGGAAACTAAAAGAAAAGAATCTCGATATGATAATCGCCAACACTCCCGCTGCAATTGGCTCGGACAGAATTTCTGTCCATATAAAGACACCTCAAAAACAATGGTTGAAACTCCATAAAACAACCAAAACGATCATCGCGAAAAGAATCATATCCATGATCGGTATAAAATATAAATACGGAAGACCATGAGCTGTTCCAATAAATTGGGATTACTTGAACATGTCCTCTTATCCAAAGCTCCAGCCTGTGCCACATTTGCTGATGGGAGACACTATTGACCTTTAATCAGTTACGATTGGGATACACAAAGCGTTTCTGGCTTTATCAAAGACGGTAAGACAGGCTTGCTGTCAAATTTTTTGCCTTTGTCCGCTTTAAACGGATACCCATAACTGCAAATCACGTTGTTTTATAAATTATAAGCTTCTGCTTTTTGCTTCGCTCATCTAAATAAAACCACTTTACTTCATGCAACTTTTGACCTGTGGTGAGCTTGTCGAATCCATTTGAGGCTGGTTCCTCCTGCTCGCCTTTCACAATTTTCACAACATAGTCCACCTGCTCAGATGGATTATTGTCCTCATATCCCAATCCTTTTCGCTCAGCATAGAAACTTATACGGATATCCGGTACTGCAATCAGGTCTTTTTGAGCAGTATTTTGCTTTAGCCAGCTGGCTGCCATTCTATAGACTTTCTTATCAATACGTATTGGGCTAAACAATTTAGGCAAACATATAATCCCGCCTATTACCAACAGAACAAAAAACAATTGCCGACTCTGGTTGGTGTTCGATTTAACCTGGGAAGATACACTACTTAGCCAGTTGGCCAGCTCCTGCAGACCAATGGTCACGTAAAAAATGGTAAATACTATTAAAGGAAATGCGTGCCTCCTGCTTATATATCCATAGTTACAATACAATAGAATCAGCATGATAATATTAAGTACTATGAAAGCCGGTATAAAAAATTTCTCAACGCTTGTTGCCTCGGATTGTCTGCAAAACCGAGCATAAATACCAATTACCAGTGCAGGTACAAAAAAATACATTAAATCGTCACTGATCTCCTGGGCTAACCTTACAAGGGCATTTAGTATGTCAATCGACATTGCCGAAGCTGCGCAGGTCTCTACATCACATTCAAAGCCGTTCTGTTCGAGTCCACCAGGCTGCCACGGCGTATTATAACTGATAAGGTTTTTTAGTTTTGGCGGTAACGCTATCCCTCTTGCCTTCATATAAGGTGCTACTGGAATCGCAAATCCGATTAGAAGCACCAGTATTAGGCAAACAGCTTTGAGTCTACTTATGTTCGGCCTTGTTAGAAACAAACATATTAACAACCACAAGATTCCATAAATTACTATTTGTGCACACTCCGCTCGTATTATATGCCCAAGTCCTGCAGCCAATCCTGTAACTCCGAACATCCAGTATTTGCCATGCTTTGCGCCCAAAAGCAGAAATAGAAAACCAGTGGCTAAAAATAAAATATGCGGCCAATCTCTAAGTACATCGCTGCCAAATCTGGCAGGATATGGCAATATCACCAGGATCAGAATTGCCCAGAAACTTCTTTTACTTCCAACCAGAAACTTTCCCATGAAATACAAAGGCACTAACGCAAGCAATCTACACAATAAAGTTACACCCTGTGCACAGTAAATCCATGTGAATACAGATGTACCACAGCCTAATAATGAAACAAGTTTGTGGGCGGCAAAAATGAGAAATGGATAACCAAACGGCCGGTCCCCTTTTATAATACCGATAGGATTATCTGAGAAATTCTGAGCTTGCTCAATATAAATAACTCCATCCTTGGCAATGAGAACAGTTGTTGCGATTAGATATATACCTATGCCAAGAGTAACTGCTAATAGAATTATGATATGTATAAGGTCATTTTTTTTGACTATCTGATTGACATCTTTACCAGCAACCATTCACGTCCCTGATCATTTAAGACACTTATAAGGTTTTATCCAATCCCTTGGTTCTGCTCAGGACGAGCTTCTGCCTTCTGTATTCTGTCTTCTGTATTCAACGCCGCACATACACTTCGTATATATAGCTAAGCTCTTTTCGCCCACCCGGCTGTAACTCGATTGTCCAGGTAAGTTTCCTGGCCGCATTCATCCGCAGCAGCCCTTTGGCGAGTGATTCGATCTGTGCCTCCGGCTGTGAGGACTTAATCTCACCCGAGAGAGCCTTGACAATCTCCAGCGTAATAGCCTTTTCTTGGAAGTTGGTTATCGAAAGTTTCCCTTCCACTGTTATCAGGTCAAAATAATCACCATACATTCTTAAAGCTTCGCGCCTTCTGTCGATTTCGAGCTCTAATTGTTCAGCTTTAACGCTCACCGCCTGAGTAATCTTTAGCGTCGTTTCGCCTTTTATCGGCGTATAGCTCAAGGTGTCCTGGCCCAGGATTAGACCTTCCTTTACCGTTTCAGCCGGTGCGGTCGTCCAGGGGACTTTTGTGCTGTTCTGCAATCTCAGACAGTGCCAGACTTCTTCCTCCGGTTCACCTTCCTGCCCTCCACGTCGGTTATAAACATAGCGCTCCTGTTGGTTAACATAATCGGGTATATTCCACTGATAAATGTGCTTGTATTGCACGGATTCAGTAAATAATGGATAGTATCCGACGGCGCCTTTTTTTAGCTGCACGTTTTCAACCGGATAGAAGAAAAGATCCTCAGCCACTTTACCAGTTTCGGCTGCACCATACTCCGGCATAGCAAAACCCTCGACTCCGGAGCCACGAAATGAAACGCTCTGGGTCATCACATTAGACATTACGTCAGGCCGACCCCGCTGGCTTTGGCCCCTCGTCAGAGCCTGCAGGAACTGCGCCAGATTTTCTTTCAAAGCCAGGGGACTAACCACATCAGCGAACTGCAGGTGAGGAAATCCGGTCACTAACTGTAATGTCACAGTATCCAGGTCACAAGCCTCATTTATTACAACAGCCTTGGCTGCAAGCAGAGCGTTATCCACATCGCTTATATCCACTATATAACTGGGTGCCCAGGTAATACCCTTGGCCAGGTGACTTACCGTGAGCTTTTGTCCGCCGGCAGGTGCGTCCAAACATACCACGAGCTGTATAGATTTGCTCTTTAGGTTAAAAGTTCTTTCTGCTCGACCCTCAATAAAATCAACCTGTTTAATACTCTGCGGATTTATACACACCTCTTCAGTATCGGTCTCGACAATCATTAAAAGCGGCTGATAATTTGGTCGTATATAATCCCTGCTGCTATCATACACCCTGCCAGGAACATAAGGATCAGGGATAGGTTTTTCTCTGTCCTCAGCAAAATACTTTATTGTGCCCGTCACAGGCTCCTTGTCGGCGGAGAGCCATAACGCTACCTTGCGACCCACATTGGCCTTGAGCAGCTCACTTATTGTTATTACCTCGAGTGATTCTTCCCGCTTTATCTCCTCAGCAATTAAGCTTTTTACCCGGACCTTCGCAGGACAAGACACCCAAAAAGTCCCATGTGAAGCCACAGCAACCGGTACGAAACTGAACGAATCCTTATTATCAGGAATAACAACTTCTGATACGAAAAAGCCCAGCCCATTCTTGAAAAGTGCTACCTGCTGCAACTTAAACGCAGCTTCCGATGCTGTCTCTGATCCGGCACACATCGGACAAATAGCAAGCGCACAACTCACTATATTGCCCAAAACAAACAATTTCATAATCCGCGACATGGTACAATACCTCCACAAAAATGCCT
>CAZQKO010000174.1:0-4553 GCA_964593945.1 uncultured Pirellulales bacterium
AAATAAAAAGAAAACACCGGATAACATCTTGTTACCCGATGTTTTCAGGAGGGGAGAAAAACGGTTTATGACTTCTTAGTTATGCATAATAGCCTTTTTACAAGTTGGCCTTTCTTTAAATTGTATACGTTATCGCAGGATTCCGGTTCAGCTTAATTTTTTGCGATAATTGGCTGTCATCCTCCATTTGTCGTTGAGGATTGAGAACGGTTGTCCGACAGCTAAACATATATCCAAAAGCTGTGAAAAACCACCCTCTACGAATCTTGACTGTCGTCAGACAAGTACCTTATCTATATAAAAGTGACGAAGAACCGAAAAAAGTAACCTTTTTTTAATGGAAAGAGCCGCAGATTCACCATAGTATGTTATTGGAAACAAACTGTATAACGGTGTCGATTTTTCACATCGGTTTCTTGTCTGTCATTAAGGTACAAATACGAAGTTATAGAAAAACAAGGAGCATGCAATATGAAACACGAGACGCGAAAACAAGGCAGAGTCGTTATAGCCACGGTGGTCTTGTTTTTCACTCTGGCCCCGATAGCACCTGGTCCGGCGAAAGCTCAGGATTTAGCAGAATTCGAAAAGAGATTGACGGAACTTACGCTGGATAACGGCCTGAAATTCCTGGTACTTGAACGGCACGAGGCACCGGTGGTCTCGTTCCACACATACGCCAACGTTGGTTCGGTCGATGAGGTCAAGGGTATCACCGGTCTGGCTCACCTTTTTGAGCACATGGCCTTTAAGGGAACCAAAACCATCGGTACCAAAAACTACAAGGCTGAAGCCAAAGCTATGGCAAAAATGGATAAAGCTTTTCTGGCGACAAAAGCCGAGCAAAGAAAGGCCGATATGGCCGACAAAGAAAAGCTGGAGGAGCTGCAAAAGCAATTCGAAGAAGCACAAAAGCAGGCCCAGGAACACATTGTACACGATGAGTTTGAGGAGGTGTACAGCCGAAACGGTGCTGCAGGATTTAACGCCTACACAAGCTGGGATGCAACGCAGTATATTGTAAGTCTTGCCTCTAATAAAGTGGAGCTTTGGATGTCACTGGAATCTGATCGCTTCGCCAACCCGGTGGTACGAGAATTCTATAAAGAAAGAAATGTGGTAATGGAAGAGAGACGAATGAGTGAGAACAACCCCCAGAGCCGTCTGGTGGAAGATTTCATAGCTACAGCTTACAAAGCGCATCCTTACGGTGAACCGGTGATAGGGCACATGAGTGATATAAAAACTCTGACCCGCGCCGAGGCTGAGGCTTTCTTCAAAAAATATTATGGCCCGAGCAATTTGACTATAGCAATAGTTGGCGACGTAGAGCCACAGGATGTAAAGAAACTGACAAAGAAGTATTTTGGGCGAATTCCCAGTGGTCCCAAGCCTGAGCCGGTAGAGACGGAGGAGCCGCCGCAACGCGGGCAGCGCCAAGTAATGGTGGAAGATCCTTCACAACCTCTCATTTTGATCGGCTATCATAAGGCTAACATTAATCATCCGGATAATGCTGTATTTGATGCTATCACCGACATAGTCGGCTCGGGCCGGACATCGCGGCTTTACAAGAGCTTGGTGAAGGAAAAGAAGATTGCCATTGCCGCTTCGGCATTTCAAGGGCTGCCGGGAAATAAATATCCAGGCCTGTTCTTGTTCTATGCGGTGCCGGCCAAAGGCCACACGAATCAGGAATGTGAGGAGGCTATCTATGCCGAAATTGAAAAACTAAAAACAGAGCTGGTGACACCAGAGGAATTGGCCAAGGCAAAGACACGCAGCCGAGCTGATCTTATTCGGCAGCTCGATTCCAACAGTGGTCTGGCTGCTCAACTGACCTTTTACGAAGTCGTAACCGGAGATTGGCGCAATCTATTTAAACAGCTTGATGAGATTGAGAAAGTCACCGCTGAGGACATCCAGCGTGTTGCCAAAGAATATTTCACAAGCAAAAATCGAACAGTTGGTGTTATTGAAACAACCACACAAGATATGCTCTAAATCCTATGCTACTCTACGAAGGCTGGAAGCTTCGCTACGTAGCACGAGAATTCCAAGTTCTAAAATCAGGAGTGATACAATGAGAACGAATAAATCATTAGCAATGATGGTTTTTGTCTTTCTTTTCTTTGGATTGTACTTTATTATGCCGGACTGCCAAGGGCTTGCTCGGGGTCGGAAGGCATCCTACAAAAAGTTGAAATATCCCAAGCTGGGTGACATTGTGGTTCCGGAAGTCGAGAGAATCGCTTTATCCAACGGCATGCGGTTATTTTTATTGGAGGACCACGAGCTTCCTTTGATTAATATCTCAGCTCGGATTAGGACCGGCTCGGTTTATGAACCGGCGGATAAGACAGGTTTGGCTTCAATCACAGGTATTGTAATGCGCACGGGTGGCACCACCGGCAAGACAGGTGACCAGATTGACGAGGAGCTTGAGCAGATTGCCGCGTCGGTGGAGACCGGAATCGGGCTTAATTCAGGCTATGCTTCCATGTCGGTGCTGAAAGAAGATATCGACACGGGCCTTGCAATCCTGGCGGACGTGCTGATGAATCCTGCTTTTCGCGAGGACAAGATTCTGCTGGCCAAGGTCCAGCACAGAAGCTCCATTGCCAGGCGTAATGATCAGGTATCCCAAATAGCCGGCCGGGAGTTTGTAAAACTTATCTATGGACCGGACAGTGTTTATGCACGACATACTGAATATGCAACCATAGATAATATCAGCCGCGATGACTTGATTGCCTTCCACAAGAAATTCTATTTCCCCAACAATATGATGCTCTCGGTTTGTGGTGATTTCGACTCAAAGGAAATCGTTAAGAAAATTGATAAGGCCTTTGCTGACTGGAAAAAGGCTGATATAGAAGTGCCGGCGGTTCCACAGGTCAGCTATGAATTCCGCCCAACAGTAAATGAGATTCATAAAGACGACATCAATCAGGCATGTATCCGTCTGGGTCACATTGGGTGTTTGATGAGCGACCCCGACTATTTTGCCTTAATTGTGATGAACCGGATACTCGGCGGAGGCTTTACCAGCCGACTGTTTAAGAACGTACGCTCTCGCGAGGGACTTACTTACTCAGTCTTCGGTAATTATTCCGCCAATTTTGACCACCCGGGCGTTTTCTATGTCGGCTGCCAGACCAAGTCCGAGTCCACAGTGCACGCGATTCGTGCTATGGTACGGGAGGTGGAAAAAATGACCGAGGGGCTAGTCAGCGATGAGGAATTAGCCATAGCCAAGGAAGCCTATCTTAATTCGTTCGTATTTAACTTCGATTCAAAAAGAAAAATTGTCAATCGACTGCTTGTCTACGAGTACTTTGGTTATCCTGCAGATTTTTTGCAAAAAACCAAAGCCAATGTTGAAAAAGTCACTAAGGCTGATGTCCTACGCGTTGCTCGCAAGCATCTTCAGCCGGATAATGTGCAGATTTTAGCCGTTGGTCGGCCGCAGGATTTTGATGAACCTATGTCGGTGTTGGGTGAGGTGAAAGAAATTGACATCACTATTCCAGTTCCCAAAGAGGAGCTGCCGACCGCTACCGACGAAACGATTACCAAGGGACGTGAGCTGCTGGCTAAAGCCGTCTCCGCCTGTGGTGGAGCCGAGGCATTTGCCGCGATTGACAACTACGTATTCAAAATCGACATGGCTATTACCACACCTCAGGGCGAAATGCAGATTTCCAGTACAACCACCTTCGTAGTACCGGACAAACTGCATGAGGCGTTAGACCTTCCTATGGGCCAGTTCAAACAAGTGGTAGTACAGGACGAAGTCTGGATGGTAACCCCTCAGGGCACCGTTGATGTATCTGAATCGCAGCGAAAAGAAATAAAGGCGGCAATGTTCCGCGACTGGGTGAATCTCCTTCGTATGAATATGGCTGAAAATTTGGCTGTTCAGTATCTGGGCACGGCCCAGGTCGATGAAACCGAAGCGGAAATCATCTCGTTGACCGACGGCAACGACAACACAGTCAAGCTCTTTCTTGACGCCAAGACTTTTATGCCGCTGAAACAGGCTTATAAAGGCATGACTATGACCGGGCCGGCGGACCTGGAGGAGGCCTATTCCGATATGCGTGACATTTCCGGTATCAAGCTGCCTTTCTCGACTACGGTAAAAGCTGATGACAAAAAGTACCTGGAACGAAAAATTATAGAAGCTAAATTCAACGCTGAAATCGATCCGAATATTTTCCAAAAACAATAATACACCTCGAAAAATGGACCGAGCTGTTTATAGGATTATCGATGCCAATTTTAACCGCGCCAGGGAGGCGGCTCGTGTAGTCGAAGAGTTTTGCAGGTTCGCTTTGAATTCGGCTGCACTCACCGAGCGTGCAAAAAAGCTTCGGCATGAATTATCCGCTTGCATAGGCCAGCTCGATGCCGGTCGACTGCTCTCAAGTAGAGATACATCCGGTGATGTTGGTGCAGGAGAGACGGTAGATAAGCAGCTCCAGCGAAATGAGCTCAAGGACTGTTTTACCG
This sequence comes from uncultured Pirellulales bacterium, assembly GCA_964593945.1. GTDB lineage: Bacteria > Planctomycetota > Phycisphaerae > Sedimentisphaerales > Anaerobacaceae > CAZRMQ01. The sequence goes on from CAZQKO010000174.1 coordinate 4,516, forward strand.
CCGGCTGCAAACGCTTAACTGAGGCGCTGCGAACACTG
>CAZQKO010000175.1:0-4501 GCA_964593945.1 uncultured Pirellulales bacterium
CCTTCTGAGTGTCGTTGTCCCTAACCTTAAAAGGTAACAAGTTTCTCTCAAGAATTACATTTTGTTTTCTTCCTGTTTTTTATCTAATCCCTTACTCTAATTACAAGCCCGTGCTTATAAAAGAAGATAGACCCACTCTCCTATTACATATCTTCTTTTGGCCCCCCTCTGAGAATGCTTCAAAGCATGCTCACCTAAAAGCGCTCTTTATAACGAATGATTTTGAAGTAGAATGTACTCCAGCCGCTCCTTCATTCGTATTTGCTAATTTATTATTCCATTTATTATACTATTGTCAAGTTTTAAATCAACTAAGGAAAGTAGTTATTTTTCCAAAATTCATTTTTTTCAGCCGAAAAAGCGTACAGACATTTACACCGGCAGTCTTTTTTGTGAAATAGCCTTGAATAATTATTCCTTTGTCTGCGGGCAGATCATTCCCCTCGCGGTAGCTCGTTTGACTAAGTCAACTATATATTATCCACGCCGAGGTTATGCGCAAGTTACTGTCCCAAATTTTGTATTTGATTGGCTATTATGTAACTGACGTATCAAAAAGGACTTATGGCAAATTGCTAAGCCGCTCCAAACGTTCAACAACATCCGATGCTTCCTTAAGTTGACATAACGGCCTTAACTGTTCAAAAATATACCCCCATTCCAATCGCTTCTGTTGTCTTACTATAACGGTTTCAACATCAGCCCAGTCTCGTGACCTATCCGCAAACGATTTGAGGACAACCAGGTCTTCAGCCGAACAAGTCGGCAGTGATAATCCCGGCAGGAACTCATACTGGCTTGCCCTTGATACTACCTGTTCTTCAAAAGCAATCCCACCAAGCGCCACGTCTATCGGAATCCCCTCGCTGGATACAAGCAACAGCACACGATTCTTCAGGGCAAACTCCCGTGCATCGGGTATCCGTCCATTGTACAACTTCAGTAGCTCATCTATATAGCTGGCCTCCTGGCCGAAGCCTGTCAAAATCGTAAGGTCAATGTCGATGGTCAGTCGCAGTTTTCCCCATCGCTGCAGCGCAATCCCTCCGATAAAGCAATATCACCAGCCTCGCTCAGCCAATAGAGCATCAAGTTCCGCCGTTGTCCGAAAAAGAGCCTTCATAATAGTCACCGAGCAAATAGACGTTGCTGCTCTACAAGACCCGATGTTGTTGCTGGTTGATAATGACGCATCGCAGACTCAAAAGCATCTGATAATTGCACTATAGCTGTGGCAGTATCGCTGTGGCGTATGGCCTCGGCACGCAATCGTTCCAGCACAGGTCTCGCTGTTTGCCAGCCTGCCAGCCATCGACGAATGGATTCTTTTTCTGCCTCATTCATAAGTTACATTGTACAAGAAATCTGCGGTATTTTGTAATATAAAAATCGAACTTGGTTCTGAAAATTGCTCCACTCGGCTTCCGCTACACATATTGGGAATTTTTTGCTTTGAAAAGATGATCATTGTGGCCTGCTATAATTGAAAGAAACACCTATCTATCAGCAAGAAGCGATTGTAACCGCCTAAAATAGAGGGACTTATGGAGAATCATGTGAGTTCGCCTGTGGGCAGGTTCTTACTCTGTTATAATTCGAATAATTGCTGCTCTTACCTCCTCAGAGAGGTTCTGCCAAATCCTTTTGCAGGTTTCGCTTCCAGCTTCAACTTCGACGTCTGCTTATGAAAATGACCATCTTGGACGCAATTGGGAATAAAAACCAAAGGAGCATGGCACACATAAAAGACTTGGCTTTATCTACAGATCCCAATAGGGGGGATGTCTTCGAATATACGACTACCTCGTTTTATATCCTCTGAAAAATAGGGTTCATAGCGCGGTGGTCGCGGGTTTGTAACTAGTAAAATCGAACATATAAAAAAGAGATAACTCCTTGTTAGAAAAGAAGTTATCTCTTGGTCAGCATAGCGGGGGAGAGTTTCACAGACACGACCAGGCTAATAATGCTCCAATAAGTCCACTTTACGATGAGGCAAAAACTGCCGTGAAGACTGGCGTTGCAGCTTTCGGCACTAGTGATCCGTTGTTCTCAATGGTTGAGGGAGAATTCAGTTTGTAGATCATTCGGCGTTGGTGTTCTTGGGGGGCACTATTTAAACAGACGCCTTAATTCTTCAGTAGCTTGTAGATTCCCTGCGGGTACTAAGCAGATAGCCAGTTTAATTTCTCCAGAAGGTTTATTTACCCAAATCCTTTCGACACATTGCCTTAGGGCAACGAGCTTTTCCTGATGCAGACCCTGATGGAGGGTGTATTCAAGACCAGATAAAAATTGCATTGCATCAGCAGCTATAGTCTCGACCTCGGCTTGCGATAACGAGAGCCTATCCAGCTCTTCAATTCTTGTCTCAAGCTGCTGTTTTTGCTGGGTAAGCTCATTTAGCCTTGTATCCACATACTCGCGATTTGTTTCTGTAATGTTATCTAACAGGTTATTTATGATTCCACCAGCTCTTTCCAGCTCGGATTCAGCTCGCCTGCGTGCTGCAGCAACATCTTGTTTTTCTGTTCCGATCTGGGCTTTGATGGCTTCAGCCACCTTTTGCCGGCCACCATTTTCAAGATAAGGCCTGTAAAAATCCAGGACCGCATTTATAACCGTCGATTCGAGAGTATCTTTTGGAATCGCGTTCATCTGGCAGACGCTTGTGCCTTTTGAGATGTAACCGCCACAGCCATAGTAGCAGGTCCTGACTTTGGTACCATCCATGCGTTTTTTGCCCTTTCCGCGGGTAAGGCCCTGGTAACGGCTGCCACACAGGGCACACCTTAATAAACCTGAAAGGATAAATCGGCTTCTTTGCCCATTCCAGGTCTTACCATGGTTGGTAAACCCTGGATTGCATCCTCGCTGTTCGATTGATTTGATATTGTTTTCGCATCTCTGGCGGGCAAGCTCAAATAACCTGCGGCTTATAAGTGCCGGATGAGCATCACGAACGGTTATCCAGTCTTCTTTCTGGTTAGGCACTAACCGGGCAGCGTGGACTTTCTCCCTGTCCACAGCCCGGCCTTGGCTTATTCTATGGAAGCGGGCATCTGTCCTGCGGTTCCAGACCATATCTCCAACATAGATTGGATTGACCAGGATTGCTCTTATCGTTGTGTCAGTCCATTTGCCGCTATAGATATGTGACCACGCAGGTCCTCTTGGTGTGGAGATACCTTCGTTATTTAGTGTAGCGGATAGCGATTTGTAACCCTTGCCTTCTTCAGCGTACATCTTAAAGATTCGCTTGATGACCCTCACTCTGTCTGGATGGCTGAGAGCAAGCTTTGCTCTATCCCTTTTTGAGATGTTCAGAGACTCCCCCCGCGCAAGTGTGCGGATAAGCTTTCCCTTTTCGTCGTATAGTTCTTTAGAGCCATCCGGCATAAACCGGACAATAAAAAGAAACTGTCCAGCCGCATTTTCATATCGCAGGTCATAACCATAGGGCGGTGTCCCTCCCATCCACCAGCCACCTTCAACCTTTGAGAGCAGACCTCTTATAGTTACCTTCGATAAATCCTTTGACTCCTGCCTTGCCTGCCACTGTTTGACAGGTCGAAGCAGATCATCAGTAGTATCGCCATTAAAGTTCTCGGTGACATAAAGGACTTCGACACCATGGGTTTTGAGGATATGTCTGTAAAATCCCGCCTCATCGTTGTCGACCCTGCCAAAGCGTTTTACATCGTATACGATGATCCTGTCGAATCGCTTGGTTGATTTCTGGGCATCCTGAACCATCTGCTGAAACGCACGCCTGCCCAGTGTGGATGTGCCGCTTATGGCATCATCGATGTAGAACTTTACCAGGTTGAGATCGTGCTCGGCGGCGTAGGTCTCTATGGCCTTTTTCTGGTCGGGTATGGATTGTTCCTGGCGGTCTGTGGAGCGGCGGACATAGCCGACCGCCCGGTTATTTTGGCGTGTTCCGGCCTCTTTCTTAAGCATATAAGTGGCCTCCATTAAAAGAGTTACGTTTTACCCTATAGAGGCCTATTTGGGTGGGTATAGCAAGTTTATATCGAGGTATTTTGCTGGATATTTGCGAAATTATCCGCCTTTTTGGCGTCTTCTGGGCCGATTTTGGTAGGGGGAGCGATTGTTTTTTGTGATCCAGCAATAGTGGCAGTATGCTTTTCGTACTCGTAGCCTTTGGTGATCTCGGACCTGGTTAGCTTGCCATGTTTGGGACAGAAGGTGTCCAGCTGGATTCTACTATAACACTGCTTGTGCAGCTGATTTAAGGCTAGCTTGTTAGTGCTGCCGACGGCAGCGTAGAGCCGAACCGGAAAGCTGACCAGCGAGATTTTCAGCTGTCCTTTCCACGCAGTGGTTAGCGCCATGATAACTCCTCCTATAAAATAATCTCAGGTTCTATTGCTTTAACATCAGCTTCTTTAATCCACCGATAATTCTGGTTCTGCCATAGTACAATCAAAGAGATACTTGGCGTTCTTCGGTGCTCCTAAGATTTGCCAACGGAACC
>CAZQKO010000176.1:0-4456 GCA_964593945.1 uncultured Pirellulales bacterium
AACTGTTATGTTAATCCTATCGGCAAAAAGACCTAACAGACTTTATTCCGTGGACTGAGTACTAGGTAAAGATTCTACGTTATAACCGGTGGATTTGAATATTCGGTCTATTTGCGAATCGATAGCCCTTTTGGCGTTGGAAAGCGCATTAACTTTACCCCTCTTGCCACAATCTTTCCTGTCAGTCTTAGCGAATGACAGAAATTCATATGGGTCAATATCAAAATCGTATCCAAGGCGAGTTCCGTAGTCTTTTTCAACTACGGTGTGCGTAAAATCCAGTGCAGCAAGTCGAAATAAAGTTGGGAAATCTACGGCAACGTTTTTGAATTCTTTTTCCATTTTCGACGTAATGACTCGGGCTAACACTGTTTATATTGATCCGCATAATATCCAAATATACTTCGCTTACGGCGAAGATCATAGCATGACACGACGGGCAAGTCAACAAGGATTGAAATTCACAAGGGCTCTTTGTGCGTGGATGACCAACCAAGCAGAGCACGCAGTTTTTGGCCAGGATTGAATTTGAAGGCACAGCCGTCGCGTCTTCTATCCAAATAGAAGCCACCAAACCCAGGCAGTGTTATTCCTTTTCCACCTTTGAAAGTGTCATACATAGCATCGAGCACAGCATCGACCCAAACCTGAGCTGTTGTCTCATTAGCCTTCATACGTTTCGCAACCCGGCGTGCAAACTCGTCCTTATTGATACGTTTAGCCATAATTATCGCTTCTCCATAACGACTTTGCCCATCTTTTATCCAGTTATCTCTCTGTTCCGTTCAGCATGACAGGAGGATCAGTCAGTCCGAGTTGACCAGTTCCTGAATCATATCTAGGTCAATCTTTTCAAGGGAATCGCAGATTAAATCCGCTTGGGAAAGATTAGCTGCGGTTGTGGAATTCGTCACTGCGATACATTTTGCACCGGCGGCTTTGGCGGCCTGTACGCCGCTGGGGGCATCTTCAAAAACCACGCAATCTTTGGGTAAAATACCCATGCGACTTGCAGCGACAAGGAAAAGCTCCGGGTCAGGCTTTTTTCGCGTGATTTCGCTGCCGGTGACATAAACCATCTTTTGGTAGGGGACTTTTGCAGATTCCAAAATGGCACGTGATAGCTCCAGCGTTGCAGATGTAGCAATAGCTAAACGAAAATCCTGCCTTTGCAATGCCTCGTTTATCAGTTCCAACACACCCGGAAATGCAGGCAGCGGTTCTTCCTGCATTGCTTTTATCAGATACTGCTCACGCAACTGAGCAGCGGCTTTTATCTGCTCATCGGTCAAAGTCAGGCCGTGCACATCGGCTGCTGCCTTGACATATTTTTCGGCGCCTCTGCCTATACCGGCAGCAAAATCCTCCGGCCTGACGCCCTTTAGGCCGAACATGTCCTCGAAAACCCTGATTGTAACTTTGGCATTTACCGGCTCGGTATCGGCAATTACGCCATCAACATCAAATATCAAACCGTATAATTGGGTCATATTAAAATCACACGTCGAGCACCGACATAAAACGTCATTGCGAGGAGGCCGAAGGCCGACGAAGCAATCTCGACCATCCGAAGGTAGGGGATTGCCGCGCCCTCACTTTGTTCGGGCTCGCAATGACAATTACATTTTGCATTTTAATACGTCATTTTGTTTTTTCCATTTTTATCCGCCTCTGGCGGACTAATTTTTGATATTTTTTGCCGCGTTTTATTCTGCTGCGCATTTATAATAGTGATGATAGTTGGTAGCTATAAACTGGAGAGATCAATTAGCGTGAATAACGAAAGTAAAGCAGCTAACGACGGACAGTTGATAGCTGAGGCACATAACGACGCTGCAGCGTTTGTTCAGTTATATCGAAGGCATTACGATGCGGTATTTCGCTATTGTGTGCACCGACTTTTCGACAGGCACATAGCTGAAGATGTTACTTCGCAGGTTTTTACCAAGGCTGTTGAGAGCTTCAGCAGTTTCGATGGCACTGAGCAGCAGTTTTGTTTCTGGCTCTTCAGAATTGCAACAAACGCTGTAAATCAGCATCTCAGAAAGCAGATACGCCGTGAGAGAATGCAGCAGAACGTTCAAGAGCAGGTTCTCAGCGAGATTTCAGCTAACTCTGGCTCGGAAGAATCATCGCATGAAAAGCTGGCAGCCTTAAAAGCCGCTATGCTTTCGTTAAAGCCACGGTACCAAACTATCATCACATTACGTTTTTTTGAGAATCTAAAGCCAGCCGAGATAGCCGAGGTGCTTGGAAGCAGTTCCGGCACTATTCGCAGTCAATTGGCCAGAGCACTTGCCAAATTGCGAAAGGTTTTGGCCACGGAGTTCACAGATTGAGCAAAGTGAGGTGAGCTGATATGAGCGATAAAGAAAGACAATTTGAAAAATTCATTCGTGGCATCAAGTTTGACGACAAAGCTGATTATAGCCATCGTGACAGACTCGAACAGGACCTTCTCGCTGTTATGGCTAAGCAAACTCGGCACAAAGAACAACCCTTAAAAATTTGGAGAATAATTGTGAAAAGTAAAATCACAAAACTATCAACAGCGGCAGGTTTATTTATTGCCATCCTGTTGTCATTTTTTGTTTTTGAAAAACTAAGCTCACCAGCGTGGGCCCTTGAGGACGCTATCGAAGCGCTTAAGGGCTTCCAAGCTGTCCACGTGGTCGGCGCCTTTCCCGGCGGCACAGCCGAAATCTGGATGCGGGCCGACAAAGCTAAGACCCAGTCAACGAACGTGGTGGTAAGGGGTAGTCACGGCGCTATCACATGGACGAGGGATGGCTCAACCTATCACTATGAGCCGAGCCAGAACACGGTGTACTTCGAGAACGCTCTTACTGTGGGACTATCGCAGTGGCTCGGACCGGAATTGCTGGAGATGCTCAGCACGGCCGATAACGCTGAACTAGTGCGCGGCAAGGATCCAGCCACCGGTCGGGATCGCGTCACGCTCTTTTGCAGTTTGATAGACGTCCACGGAGCGCAGTCCTGGATTATCGAGTTTGATGTCGCCAGCAAGCTTCCCGTGGCCGTCAAACAATGGCAGAACCTGGACCGCAGCGGTCCGCCTACATTTGATGCGTTCAAGGTTACCTATTACGAGAGCCTGCCCGATAGTGTCTTTGCCGTCCATATTCCAGGCCAGCCAGCGTATGTACAGAAACCACTAACCATACCGGACGAGAATATTGGCGTGCTGAGTGATTCGAGGCATGGTATTCCCGCCGAAGGTATGACGCAGCAAGAGGCGGCAGAGAGCATTGTGCGTGCTACGTTCCAGGCCGTCATCGACGGCGATATAGCCACGCTGAAGAAAATGTGCCCTCTTTGCGAAAGCTGGGGCGACGAATTCCTGCGTTCCGTTATTGTGAAAACGGGCAAAGACGAGCGACTCGTGGAAATCCTGAAGATCGGACAGATCTCTGAAACAGGCCATTCAAAGCTCGGACCTATCGTGGCCTTGCCCGTATCGGTCAAGCGACAGGACGGCATAAAGGCGGAGCAGAAGATGATTGTTCAATTTCGTCAGCTCGGAGGTGTCTCCTCCTGTGTTGTCCACGGCTCCTACGGCCTGCCCCGCGAAATCGAATAATAACTAATTTCTTTTGTTATTAACTTACACGGTTTTATATTTTGCTGGCAGCGGTTTCTTCTGCACAGCGCAAAAAATTGGCCGTGGGTTCTGTCAGACCCACGGCCAATCCCGATAAATCGGGACTACTACATGACCACCCCTCCGAACAATCAAATTATATGTTTCTGTTTAGCCCTCCGGCTTGGAACTATTTTTCATTTAGCTTTTGCTTTATAAATTTACCTGCATCAAAGGCAGCGTTCTTGCCGAGATCAACATACTTGTGCATACTCTGGTTGAAAGATTTTGCAAATTCGTCCGACTTGAGAGCCGAATGTACAAAGCCTTTCTTATGAGACTGTCGAACCTGACTTTTAGGCACAGGTGCCAGCATATAGATTGCTGTAGCAAAACCTGCGAAATAGATTATAAGAACAGATACCAGTTTGGTAGCAAGGCCTCTCATTAACTCCCCCCGATTAAGACAGCGGTTTTACTCGTGCTTCACAGCGATCCATTCTCCGTAGTATCTACTACGAAGGACGAATCCGTCCTCACTTCGTCGCCATAGCTTTGAAGCGTCGGCGGCTGTATCGCTGCTTCGCAGAGTAGCATCGGTCATTCCCCCCAGCCGTTCCTTGCATGCGTCTCTACTATATATTTAAGATAAAAAACCACTGATGCCAAACGCAAATTTGACATTTTGTTCTTAGTTGTTGTATGGATTTTATCGAGAGGCCCGTTATCCTGAAAACGGAGAACTTTTGTTGAAAGTGCTCAACGCCAGGAAATGCGAAGAGCTTTATATGAGAACAAAGAAATTTCCTTGTGTCCTATGATAATTGAACGGCCGGATAACTCAGCCATTCGTTC
>CAZQKO010000177.1:0-4405 GCA_964593945.1 uncultured Pirellulales bacterium
GTCCCATTCGTCCAGCCATTTGATGATTAATGCATGGGTGCCGTCGTTATTCGTTTTGAAACGGATAGGCAGCCAGATGTATCTGCCATCGATGGCATTGCCTGGATTCCATCTGTCGGCTATGAAAATATATGCATCCGTTTTCTCATGTATCGGCAGAACATAAGTACTTTGAGAGTGGAAGGTCAGTTCCGAATCCTCTCCAACGCACGGATTACCAACTTCCATCCAAGGCCCCCAGATAGAATTTGCTACCGCATAACGGGCCGTATTAGGTTTCCATCCCGTGCAGCCCGATCCTATGAAGTAATATTTCCCTCCTCTTTTAAATACGGCTGGTGCCTCCATCCACCGGGCAATAAAAACTCTTATATACTTGCCGGTGTGAGACATATAATCATCAGATAATTCAGCGATATGCAGGGTGCTGTTGCATTCCGAGGCAAAAATATGATAAGCAGTTCTATCATCATCCACAAAAAGGGTCATATCCCTGGCCATTTGTCCTGCATAATAGTCTCTGCCCAGAATATTCAACTCGTCTGGGTGTTCCGGCAATCCTCCGCCATAAAAGGCCCCGTTAAGGACCTCGGGCCGCACCGGCATTTTGTGACAGTCTAACACATTGATCGGCCACTTTTCCTTATTGGGCCGGATACTGTGAATATACTTATACGGCCCGGTGACAGTGTCACTGACCGCCAGACCGCTTCTGGCCGCGGAATAGCCCTGCCCCTTGAATTCATGATGAAACCACATCACGAACTTTTTTGTTTTCTGATTATAAATAACCTTAGGCCGTTCGACGATGCAACCTTTGGTAAGTGGGTGGTTGGGGTCATCTTCTGCCACAGCAAGCGCGATACCTTCATCTATCCAGTTGTAAAGGTCTTTTGAACTGTAGCAGTGCACACCCACATAGGCTTTATTGCCTGCCTGGCCTTCGATTTTATGTTCGCCGAACCAATAGTATGTATCCTCGTGAAACAGGATACCAGCACCGTGAGCATTGATATGCACACCATTGTTGTCCAACCATGTCTTTCCGGGGGTGAAAGATTGGTATGTCCGGCCAGACTTCGGCGAGCTCGGTCGAGCCGCGACGCAACCACAAAACAGCAAAACAAAGATTAAACCTTTTATTCTCATAGTTATGCCTTTCAGCCCCCACCAATTGTCTTGAATTTCATTAGAGATAATTTAAAAAACCTACAGGAAAGAAATTTATGTGGAAGCAAACATAAGGTTTTATGCAAAGCGAACATTGTTCCAACTCGGGGAGACAGGATTTGAACCTGCGACCTCTGCGTCCCGAACGCAGCGCTCTAGCCAAGCTGAGCTACTCCCCGGCCAACATAACTAAAAATATAGCATAACAGCTACTAAATTACAATAGACTTTCATTTCCATAAACTCATTGTTGCTTTCAGGTTGTTTATCCGCATGTCGTTTGTCATAAATCACTTAAAATCCTATACCCTTGTTGCCAGATGCAATTTAAAGTCACAGCCTTCCCTAAGGGACGCTCTAAGCCAAGTGGCGTAAGTCATCCCTGACGGGACTGAGCTACTCCCGTAATAAACAAGAAAAACTATAACACTTTAATTTCCCAATTGCAAGCTACTACACCATTTCACAAGTATATCGACTATACCAACAAACAGCAACTGTCATTGCGAGGGCCACCTTGGGAACCGTGGCAATCTCATCCATAGTATGTGTTTAACCAAATATTATCGAAGGCCATCCCCAAGCTCGGACTTTACATTGCTGGAGTCCTTTGCTTGGGGCTGCCATCCTTTATCTATCACTTTTCCTGAGTGGCAGCCTCAAAGCCGTAGGCTTTGGGGATGGTTTTCCCCTTGGCTAAACACGTACCATCCATAGATTTGAGATTGCTTCGTCGCTTCGCTCCTCGCAATGACACTTGGTCGAGGAACCTTTGAGATAATATACTATAATAAATTTACAGGGTCTATATCTATGGCAATTTTTACTGCCGGGCGAATCCGCCGTTGGCGGACTCGCAAGCCGTTAAATAACTCTCGCAGAATCTCGGCCTGCGGAGCCTGAACAATTATCTGCATCCTGTGAAAACTCTGTATTCGACTTATCACAGCCGGCATCGGCCCGCGAACTATTGCTTTTAGCTGCTCCTGCTGTATGATCCGGTCAATCTCTTCACGCATTCTGTTACAGGCGATCTCAAGCCTGTCAAAGGTTCTGTCCCGCAGGGTGACAACCGCCAACCGCCAAAACGGCGGCAAATTACAGGCCTTGCGATGCTTTAACTCCTCTTTGATAAAACCGTCAAAATCCCCGGCCATGGCAAACTTTATAGCCGGCTGATTCGGCAAAAATGTCTGAACAAATACCGTGCCTTTTTTCTCAGAGCGACCTGCACGACCGGCCACCTGCGAAATTAATTGAAAAGTCCGCTCGTTCGCCCGGAAATCCGGCAGGAAAAGAGATGTATCGGCACTGATAATACCTACCAAAGTCACATTAGGAAAATGCAGTCCTTTTGCAAGCATTTGTGTGCCGGCCAATATGTCAATTCGCCCTTCGCTGAAGTCCCTCAGGACCCTATAATAATCCCTACCTGCCATCGAATCGCTGTCAACCCTTGAAACACGGGCTTGCGGAAACTTCGCAGCCAACTCTTCTTCGAGTCGTTGTGAGCCAAGTCCTATCATCACCAACCGTGTACCACACAGGGGACATTTTTCCGGTACCAGAGTCTGAGCCAAACAATAGTGACACACTGCATAACCGGAAGCTATATGCTTTCCGGTCACCGTCCGAACTTGATGGCAGGCGGGAACTTGCGACCTGTGGAAGGTCAGCGTCACGTCGCAGTTACGGCAGTGCAGCGTATGCTTACAAGATGGGCAAAAAATAAAATTACTGTAACCGCGCCTGTTCAAAAGCAAAATCGCCTGCTCACTTTTGGCGAGCGTCTCTCTCAGGCCTTTCGCCAACGGCTCACTTATCAGATTGATACCTTTTTGTGCAGGTCCAGCCTGCTGCAAATCAACTAACTTCATCTGGGGCATTGGCAGGTTCATCACCCTTTTCGGCAGACGCACCAAGCTAAAATATTTTTTACTGTGGCAATTAGACAGCGTCTCCAACGACGGCGTAGCACTTCCTAAAATACAAAGCGCATCTGACAATTGCGCTCGTTTTATCGCTACGTCTCTGCCATTATATCGCGGGGCTGTGTCCTGCTTGTAGCTCGGCTCATGCTCCTCATCAACAACAATAAGCCCAAGCCTCGAAAGCGGTGCAAAAACAGCCGAGCGAGCACCTATAACCACATCGGCATCGCCCGATTTTATTTTCTGCCACTGGACATTGCGCTGAGCAGCCGTTAAGCCGGAGTGCATCACCGCGATTCTTTGAAACCTTGCGCTGAACCGCTGAACAGTCTGAGCAGTAAGAGCAATCTCGGGGAGCAAAACAATAGCACTTTTACCTTTTCGCAAAACTTCCTCGATAGCTCTTATATAAAGCTCGGTCTTGCCGCTATCGGTGACGCCGTGCAGAAGTGTAACGCCGAACTTACCTGATTCTATCTCGGCTTTGAAATGGGCCAATGCCTTTTGCTGGTCATCATTGAGGACAACCTTCTCCGTTTTTATTACCATCCCCCCGGGGATTGCAGGCAAAGATTTTAGGACGGTTTTCTCGGCTATCTTGATAATCTGTTTCTGGGCTAACTTTTTTATGGGTTCTTGTCCACAGCCGATTTCTGCCAGGACGCTCTGCAGTTCCAAAGCTGCTTCTGCATTAAAAACACCCTTTTCCTGCAAATACTCGATAATTTGCTTCTGTCTTTTTCCTTTTAACTGCCCGGCTGCCTCGGCAAGATTCGCAGCGGTAATTGCAAGGTAAATATATCTTTCTTTTCTTACACCGACAGCTTTTTTCACCGCCGCCGGCACTGTAGCTGCTAAAACCTGTCCCAAGGGGCAAACGTAATAGCTGCTTATCCAAGAGGCAAGCTTCATAAGCTCGGAACTAAGCAACGGCTCCTTATCAATAATTCTTGTAACTATTTTCAGCTTGAACTGCCTTTCCCCTCCTTCCGTCATTGCGAGTCCGCCATGGCGGATGAAGCAATCTCGTTTTTCCACTGCGACACAAAATCCAACTTCGAGTTTGTTTTTTTTACCGAACGGAACTTCAACTCGCTGGCCAGTTTCAATCGGCCAAAGCTCATCCGGCAGGAGGTAATCGAATTCCGCATCCGCAGCCGATTCAAACGCTACACGAATGATATGATGACAGGGTATTTCCTTGATTTCTTCGGCAAACAAATTTTTTGTTTGGTATTTACTCATCAACCTATCTACGGTGAAACTAAAAGATACTGATGTTTGTTTCGCTAATTCGTATGTCG
>CAZQKO010000178.1:0-4384 GCA_964593945.1 uncultured Pirellulales bacterium
TTTCATATTTAGCCCTGCCGCCTGCGGCAGGGGATATCATCCCCATTCCGGGACTCCAAACTATACTACATTACTGCCAATCTCAAATGACATTTATCCTGTCACAAGTTGGCATGAAACTCTGATATCCAACCTTCGACCTAAAGCCATAACCGAGGCTTTTCTTTTGCATTCTTATTTTACGATTTTTGCCCCAGAGCTGCCGTGCATGTTGGTTCACTTCTGAGGACGCTTGACGTCAGCAAGCAGATAGCTTATTATGCATATTCTGTGATTACGTGAATTAGGTGGAAAGAAAATTGGTCGCCTTTGGAGGGATACTCGATGTATATTAGAGTGACGGAAGCCAATGAAATAGAATATGTGGCTGTGGTTACCAAATGTCCAATATGTGGCAATGGCGGGACATTTTATCATTTGACGTCTAAAGATCTGTACCTTTATAACCAAGGATCAGCAGAGAGCTGGACGGTCGGGCACAGAGTCTGCCCAAACCCCGAATGCAGGGCTTACCTCTTTTTCTGCCAACCTAAATATGACCCTTTAGTCACATTTCCAGCGTTACGCATCGACTTTAAAACAGAGAACATTCCAGGGAGAATCCGCTTGTGTTTAGAGGAGGCTATCACTTGTCATGCCGAAGGCTGTTATATAGCCTCAGCGATAATGGTCAGAAGAACTTTAGAAGAGTTATGCGAAGATAAAAAAAGCAAGGGAGACAATTTACAAAAACGAATCGCAGGCTTGAAATCAATAGTCGTGCTTCCTAAGGAACTTTTTAATGCACTCGATGAGTTACGAATACTTGGTAATGACGCAGCACATATAGAATCCAAAGAATATGACAAAATCGGCAAAGATGAAGTTGCCGTAGCTATCGAGTTGACCAAAGAGATACTCAAAAGTGTCTACCAAATGGACACTTTGGTTGGGAAACTTAGAAGTCTGAAGAAAAGCTAATCGGTTTTAAGCAGGACCTCATAAGAATTTTCCTCCAACCGAAGATATCTTTTCTTGCGCTGCCGATTCAATGTTACGGAACCCAAAAATTACTAACTCTCGACAATGCTCCAATTCCCACTTAAAAAAATTTAATTAAAAATCGAATAAATTGCTCATAGTCTTTTCGATTAGTCGAAAAGACTATGAGCTTAATATGACTCTACATTATTATTTTTTGGCTTCTATCGCTCTTGGTTCAATAAATTGGGTTTATTGAACCCTGTATAAATAATGATAAAAAACGAGAAGTATATGGTTATGATGTCACTTCCACAAAAGCGGGAATCCAGTTATTTTATTGGCGTTTTCTGGACTCCTGCTTGCGCAGGAGTGACAAGTCAGAACAATCTTTTATAACACTAATTTTACAGGTTTCAATAGCCTCGATTGGGTCATTATACGAGATACTCTTCACATGATGTGAAATGAGAGATTAGGTCAGGCCTAATCGCTCGGCTTCGACGTCAAGGCTGTAGCGTTTCATCTTCTTGTATAAAGTTGTGCGGTTTATCTGGAGTGCTTTTGCAGTTTCCTGTCTGTTCCAATTATTCTCTTCCAGCGCCTTCAGGATGAGTCTTCTCTCAGGCTCAGCCCGTGCTTCTTTCAGGCTCATCGCTCTTTTAGCCTTTTTGTGCTCACCTTGTCCATTTTTAATTGAATCAGGCCAATCCTCTACGCCAATAAATCTATCCTTGCTCAGTAAGACCGCCCGCTCCATCAGATTTTCCAGCTCACGAACATTTCCGGGCCAGGAGTAACGCTCTAAACACTCCATTGCCTCATCGGTAATGCCGAGCTTTTGCTTATTATGCCGGGTACAGTACATCCACAGAAAATGCCTTGCCAGCAGCGGTATATCGCCGACCCTCTCGCGTAAAGGCGGCAGCTCTATTGTTACTACATTTATCCGGTAATACAAATCCTCCCGGAATCTACCCTGTTTTACCTCCTCAGTGAGATTGCGATTTGAGGCAATCATAATCCGCGTATCGACAGTTTGGGTCTTATTACTGCCGACCGGCTCAAATTGCCTGTCCTCTAAAACGCGCAGCAGTTTTACCTGTAGAGCCGGCGAGGCGTTGGCGACCTCATCGAGAAAGATTGTGCCACCATCTGCAGCGAGGAATTTGCCATCTTTATTATTCACAGCGCCGGTGAATGACCCTTTAACATGGCCGAACAGCTCGCTTTCCAGCAGTGTCTCCGGCAGAGCACCACAGCTTACCTCTACAAACGGTTTATTGCGTCGGCTGGAACGGTAGTGAATCGCTCTTGCCAACATGCTTTTGCCCGTGCCGGATGGGCCAGCCATCAGAATTGTGGTATTGGTGTCTGCAACAGCTTCAACAAGCTCAAATATCTTTGCCATCTTGTAGTTATGGCTAATTATATTCTCCAAGCTGTACTTCTGTTCAAGCTGCATTCGCAGTCTTTCGTTTTCACTTATAATTGATTGCTGATTAACCGCCCTTTCCACCGCAAGGCGCAACTCATCATCAATGATTGGCTTTGTAAGATAATCATAGGCGCCGTGTTTTATGGTCCTGACCGCACTTTCTATGGTACCGTAGCCGGTTATGACTATAACAACGGTTTGTGGATACCTTTTCCTGGTTATATCCAATAATTCAAACCCGTCTCCATCCGGTAGATTAAGATCAACAATTAAAAGACAATAGCTTTGTCTCTGTAGTCTGGATAAAGCACCTCTAAAGGTTTCAGAGCCGCTTGTTTGGTATCCTTCGAGTGACAAAAATTCGCATAACGAATCCAATATGATTTTATCGTCTTCAACAATAAGAATATTTTTGTCTATCATAATGCTGTTCTTTGCAATTTCATCCTTCGTAGTTCCAGCCTTCGCAGTCCCTTAGGGAAGTAGGCACTACGGAGAACGGACTTTATGAATTATCTGCCAACGCTAAATACACGGTGAATATACTACCGCCCTGTGGTGCATTTTCAGCGGTTATCCGTCCATGATACCTTTCGACTATGTCCTTACATACTGCCAATCCCAATCCGGTTCCCTTTTCCTTTGTGGTAAAGAATGGCTCGAACATCGCCTCTTGATTCTCCGGTGCGAAACCTTTGCCTGTGTCTCGAAACTCTGCCACGACAGTATCATCCTGTTCTAAACGTGTTGAGATATGCAGCTGGCCACCCTCCGGCATCGCGTCGTATGCGTTCTTTATGATATTACAGAAAACCTGAAATAAATTACCACCTCTTATTTTTGGAATGTCATGAGTATATTGTCTTAAAATTTGAATATTTAAGGTTTCGGCCTTAGTATCTGCTGTTCTTAGTGCATCTCCGATAATCTGCTCTATATTAGTATATTCTAACGGTACATGAGTGCTCCGGGAAAACTCCAATAACTCGCTCAAGATTTGAACCATTCTTAAGAGCGCTTGCCGAGACCGGTCTAAATATTCTTTGGGTTTTGTGAGATTGGCCTGCTCAACAATTCTCGCAGCAAGATTAATGTATCTAAGGACTCCATCCAAAGGGCTGTTTAACTCGTGGGCTATTTTTGAAGCGTGCCTGCCAATGGCAGCCAATCTCTCGGCTTTGGCCAACTTCATTTGGATACCGGCCTTTTCGGTTGTGTCTTCGATTAAGATGCTGCCTGCCAGTGCCTTTTGAGCCTTTGGTTCTATAATCGGGTTAAATAAAATTCGCAAAAGTCTCGATCTACCACTATACACGTAGTTTACGCCCTCAAATCTGCGCGTCTGTCCTGCTGCTAATGCCGATTTTAATTTTTCTGACCATTCCAATCTTGCCTTTTCAGGATTGTCGGTGCCTTTAGCCAAAGATTTATCAATGTAATCACCAAGATTAATCAGTTTTGCTGCCATAGAATTCGATTCGACAACCCTCAAATCCGAATCGAATACTACCACCCCAATCGGCAATAATTGGACAATCGACCTACCAAGCAGTCCGAGCTCCAAGAATCCTTCTGGGTGTTGGTCTTCAAATTGAATGGAGATTTTACCTGAATTTACTTGATGTGGCTTTTGGGAATCATACATATATTAACTATACCACCTATATTATCTATTGTCAAGAGCAAATGTTGCCAAAAGGCAACATATTTTATCGATTTTTGGCTACAACCAGATGTTCTCTTTGCTGGCAACATAAAATTTTTATGACACGAAGAGCTAAACAGCTTTTTCCTGTCTAAATACCCCCTGCCGAATTAAAAATGGGCTAATAATGTTGCCGTCTGACAACATCAAATGTATCCTATTTGTCCACTTGCAGTTGGGTTTTCAATCAGATTAGAAAAAGTCTCAGAAACGCTATTTTTAGCGCACATTTCAGGTGTAAAATTACACTATAATACGGAAGTGGTTCGACAGGCTCACCA
>CAZQKO010000179.1:0-4293 GCA_964593945.1 uncultured Pirellulales bacterium
GCACTGGACTGTGGATCCAGGGGTCGCGGGTTCAAATCCCGTCTTTCACCCTTTCCAGCTGCGGCGTGAAATACGTCCTTCACCTACCTAAAAATGGAACACCAAAGTTGATTATGTGCTGCCTAACTCCTTCTGGATACGATTAAGGTACCTGTCGCTGAAATCAATTTTCAGTTCAACCCAGAGCGGACAGTGATCCGACATCTGCCAAGTCCGCCACTCGTTCCTGTAGTACGATTTTTTCTCCGATTCGGTCCGAGGCTGACCAGCCTTTCCTTCGACTTTGCTCAGGACAGGTTTTGTCCCCTTTTCGTGGCAGTCGCGAAGCTTTTTATTCCGCATAAGGTCATGGTAGGTCGCGTATTCGCCGTCCTGAAAAACCGACTGGAAGAACCGGAACACATCGTTGTTGTTCTCGCTCGGCCCCATCTCAAGCTCATCTTTCCTGACCATAAAAGCTATCTGATCATAGTACATACTCTCGCTCACGTTGCTTTTGTAGAGCTTTTCCGGAAGTGTGAAACCGTTCTTCTTCAGGGCATTCATGGTTGGATCGCCCGGCTTCACAATGTTGAAGTCGCCCAGCAGAATAAAGTTCTCGCCGGTTTTCTCTCGCTGGCGGATCTCCTTTGCCCGCTCAGCCAGGAACTTGGAGATGGCTGATATTTCTTTGACGCGGCGTTCGTATTTCGCCCCTGAAGCAGAGCCATAGTAAAGATGCACGGTACACAGGTTAAACTTGAACCACCCAGCCTGAAACGCCACCAGATACGGTGTCCGTGCGAACTGTTGGTACCTGGCTATTTTCTGCCCTTCCGGCAGGTGGATTACGTGCTCTCTATCAGGCAGCTCAAGCGTTTCGCCTTTCTTCATCTCCACAGCGGAGCCGTCAGGCAGCCTGAGGCTTGTGTTTTTCGTAAATTCGATACTGTGTGACTTCGGCAGCTTGATGTCCACTGCTTCGCCTCCGATAGTCTGACTCAGCGGCAGCACAATCTCTCCTGCGATGTTCCGAAACATTACCTTGCGCTTGTCGAAGACGAATGCAAGCCGCTCCTTGTTGCCGCTCGGCCCTTCGGTAACATCGGTAACGATGTGTTCCCAATTGGGCCCCAGGATTTTCATAACTCGATTCAGAGGTCCTAAATCGACAGCTACCTCCTGAACGGCGACCAGATCGAACGATGCGATGACCTCCGCGATATAGTAGAACGACTCATTCAGTCGCGGCCCTTGTCCGAATTTGTTCGAGTCGAAGTCACAAATATTCCACGTTGCCAACAAGAGCGTATCCCGTTGGGTCCTCGCCGGAATATCCCTTCGAAGCTGATTGCGCAACACCAGCAAATGCTCAATCGTCCGCTGCGCAAAATGGCGGTTCTCTTTCTTTCTCAAGTTTTTATAAAACGGCATAATCCTCTCCTTTCTACTTTATGGACAGCTCCAAAATTATATGTCGATTTAGTTATGCTGCTTTCCCTTTGTTGAGTGCAGTTTATCATATCTCTTGTATGTTGCGCTTGTCAAATGCAAAAAATTCTCTTTTGCTCGTTTTTATCTATAGGTATCGATGCACATTTAGCCGCCAACACATGTGTATCTGCTGCAAAAAATACGTGCAGTCTGTTGGATATTCAGCTATAATAAGCGACCATGAAGGTGCCTAAGTTAGAAAATAGCGAAAAATATGTCGGCCTGTATATCTTCGACTTCGGCGACCACGTAGGCGTAGGCTTTACCGCTGAGGAGGTGGCCGAGCTGTTAGAAAGCGAAAGGTATAAAAACGGCAAGGTCTATAAAATCCATAAGGCTTATCCCGACGGTAAACTCGAACTAAAAGGTGTGCCTGCAGAAACATTCCAACTTGAGGCTGGAATGTTCTTTTACAGCAGTGACCTCGAAACCGCCGGGGGCGATTTCAAACGGCTCGTTAATTTAGCCGTTAAGAGCAGTCCGCCCTGCAGAGCGAAGGTGCACCTCGCTAAATATAGTGACGATAAATTTGCAGTAGCGATGATTTATCCGGCTGAGTACGATGATGAGGTGAGCCTCTGGCTCCTGGATGGCGAATATAAAACCGCAGGAGCAGCCGAAGGCGGCGTCGGGGCGGTGCAGAGATATTATGATAATAAGCCGGAGATTTTAGACAGGCACCAATTGTTCGGCAAATCCGAATTAATAAGCAGGACCGGCGAAGAGCTATTAGCTTCTCTGAAGGTAGCGGTGCAAAGATGATTGATATTGCCGAATTCAGATTTCCGACCTTCGATTTCAAATCGACAATTGGCAATCGGAAATCGAAAATTAACAAATTATAAGTATGTCAGTTCGTATTAAAATAAGTTCATTTCTTGGTTCGCTTGCGGGCCTGTTTGGCCTGCTGTTCAGTAAAAATCCAGACAAGCCGACTGCTGAAGACCTGCAACGAGCCGAGTTCAAGGCCAGCACTCAACGTATAGGTATCCGCTTCAACGAAAGGATTCGTGATGTCTTTCGGTTCAGATGGCTAAAGAAACTGTAGGCTCCTTAAAACAAAACAGATACCGTAAGCCGAAAAAATAAGTGTAGCTGTCTGGAAGAAATAAAGGCGTAGAGCAAAAATACTACCGTGATCAAGAACCGTTGAGACTGCGCGGGTTCCACGGAGAGGACGGCAGGCATGTGTGAGTAAGGAATTAATACCGGCTGCCTAATTACTCTGCTTTTGGGGCTCCTTACCAAGATCCTTCTACGCAGTTTTCTCCGGCTGCTTTTCGGATCCCTTTTCAGGCTGTTTCCCGTCTTCCTTCGAGAGATCCTTTTGTGCGGTCTTGTCAGGCAGCTTTCGAGGCTCCTTTCCCTCCGCTTTTTCGCGTTGAATCGCGTCGTAGATCTCCCTGCGGTGAACAGGTATGTGCCTTGGAGCCGTTATGCCCAATCGGACCTTATCCCCGCGGACGTCGACGATAACTATCTCAACATCGTCGCCGATCATAATCGATTCATCTCTCTGTCTGCTTAGGACCAACATCGCTAACTCCTTTTGTCGGAAGGTCTTATCTCCATATTATACGAGAAAAATTGTCTAATTGTTCGCCCCATAACTTATTCCTTCAAAAAAAAACCAACCGACAAAAAATCAAACTCACCTATATTTCGGCTAATTTTGAGGCCGAAAACAACCAATTTTAGTTTTCTTTAATCAATAGACGCCAATAATTACACATTTTGCGCGTAAACACCTAAAATATAGGAACTTATGCAAAGCTAAAGAGTTGAAAAAAGATTTACTAAATTCGCTTTCGTTACTTTTGTTCGTGTTTTCCGTGGTAAGTATAGCGGATGGCCATCCAGTAGCCAGCGATCGAGCCTAATGAGCCAAAAACCACCATTTGCAGGGGCAATACGCAAACAACCGAACCGGAAAAGAAAGTTGCAGGCCAGCTTTCCATAAAGTCCTGTAATACATCTTGTTTAGCGTAAGTTGTTACTGCAAAAGCTGTTACTAAAACGCTGGCAATTGTGGGCCAAATATAGCTTGTATTGAGAAATTTCTTGGCTACGAAAGCTGCCAGCCCAAAAGAAACCAAAACAGCAAAGATAATCTGGCCAACAGCCGGCTGAGCAACAAGTGTGTGATTGGACATTGTAAAGCTCTGAGCTAATATTTTGATGCAAAAATGAGCTATAAAAGCTGAACCAATTAGCGCAACTATTACATTTAAATATTTGGCCGGCTGAGGATTGGATTTGACCGATGTCTCAGCTTTATTAGACCTCGACCATATTTTTTGTCCGAAAAGCACGCCCGCAAGTCCTGCGGCGATAATGAGCAGCCAGAAAAATGGTTCCCATTTAAGTGATGCAAATAATGCCTGTCGCTGAGATAATGTTGGACTTAACTGTATTAGTTCGGCCAAACTGCCTGAGCGGTCGGCCCAAATGGCCAAACCGGAGGGGACGGCTAAGACGCCTATTTCTCGGCCGTATGGCCAGGAAATAAAGTAGGAAATAAAACCAACTAAAAAAGCTATTAATATCAAATATGTTGCACCTAAATGACTTAAGTTGCTGAAACGTACCGCCCCAAGCGGGTCGTGCGGAGCCGCTAAAGGCCAAGCCAAAATACCTATCAATAAAATCCCCGTGGTAGCTACAGCTGCGATTCTTAATTTAATTGGCCAGGATAATTCCACTATTCAATTCCTTAATCGAACCGGCGATAAAGTAACATCAAAACTAAAGAAAGTCAACGTTGCATTTATCTGCCCAATGACTCGAATTAGGGTGCATGTCAAGTTTGCTCGCCGTGCC
>CAZQKO010000180.1:0-4218 GCA_964593945.1 uncultured Pirellulales bacterium
ATCTTGGTGAATTAAAAGCGCTTTTTTCAAGAGCTTCCTTAGTGATAACAAACGATACAGGTCCTCGGCATATAGCTATAGCTTTACAGCGTAAGGTCGTCACTCTTTTTGGGCCAAATGACCCTGCCTGGACAGAAACCAATTATGAAAGTGAAATACAAATAGTTGGCAATGTCCCTTGTGCTCCCTGTGCAAAACCACTATGTAAAAAAAACCAACATTTGTGTATGCAGGCAATCACTGTGGAAATGGTTTGCGATGCTGCAAAACAATTATTTGGCAATAATCCTAAACGAGCCATCGTCTATGCGCGACGGAAGTTCGTAGAAACATCGAACTCTTTCTTTATCGATCCTGATTATGAAACGTCATTTAGCAAATTGGGCTTAACTTCTGTCGATGCTGTTTTTTCATTCAACGCAGCGAAAAATCTGGTTAAGAATAATCTCGCTGCTTACCGGGCTCGGCTGCGATTTGAAATAAATTCACCTTTAACTACATTATTCTTGAAGCGCTATGAAAAGCCTCCAATTTTGGTGCAAGTTAGGAATTGGCTGACACATCGTAGTTTTAAAAGCTGCAGCTTTATCGAGTTCGAGCAGGTAAACAGCCTTGCAGAAGCAGGAATAAATACCCCCAAAATAGTTTCTTTCGGCCAACAGTGGGGACGTTTGTTTGAAAAAAGAAGCTTTATCATCACCGAAAAGATTCCTAATGCAGAGTCCTTGGAGCGAAGATTGCCAGGTTTTTTCTATGGGCCGGCACGGGGTGAAAATTTGAGATTGCGAAGTAACTTTATCGACCAATTAGCGAGCTTTGTAAGAAAGTTTCACGAGACAGGTTATCGCCACCGCGACCTCTACTTTTCACATATATTCTATAGTGACAGCGGTGATTTTTATCTAATAGACCTGGCACGTGCCTTCAGGCCTACTATTTTGCGTCGGCGATTTCAAGTCAAAGATATAGCTCAGTTGTATTATTCGGCTCCAGCGAAATATTTTTCAAGCACGGATCGGCTGCGTTTTTACCTTTTCTATGTTGGTAGAAATAAGCTTGTAAATGGGGATAAAATTTTTATTCGCAAGATATTACATAGGACAAATCGTATGGCTCGACATGATGCGAAGCACAATAGGTTTGCTCCTTTTATGTCCCAGTGAGATTAAGTCTTATATTTTACAAAGAAATGAAAATCGCGATTATAATAGAGCGGGCGGATATCAACCTTGGTGGGGCGGAGCGCTCGGTTTTTGAGATGGCAACCGCCATCTCAAAGACGGGCATCGCAGTAGATATACTCGCAGCAAAAGGCTATAGGGGTACTAAAAACATTCACATTCTATGCCGGGACAAGCTAGGCAAACGCACTTGTTACTTTACCTTCACCAGGGCTCTTAGAAAATATTTGTCGGAAAATCCTTATTGCTTAATCCACAGCGTTATACCATTTACCTTCGCAGATATTTACCAGCCGCGCGGAGGTACTTATGCTGAATCAGTTTTGCGTAGCGCAGAAAGCTTCCAAAATAAATTCAAGATTTCCTACAAGAAACTGACTGCCTTTGCCAATTTTCGCCGTAGTGTACTTTTACATGCCGAACGTAAACTATGTAAACAGCCCGACAAGCCGATAATTGTAGCCATCTCACAGTATGTTGCCGAGCAGTTCAAGCGACACTATTCCGTCAGCGATGAGCGTATAATAGTGGTGCCTAACGGAATAAAAATACGCACAAAAATCGACTCAAAGAGGACTTACAAACTCCGTTCACAGATACTGGCTCAGTTAGGAATTAAAGAGTCAGATAATCCTGTCTTTTTCTTATTCGTGGCAAATAATTTCCGATTGAAGGGACTCGCTGTTCTAATAAGAGCAATGCAATTAGCAACAGTTCGCAAAACACCACGGCCTGGATTTTTAATCGTTGTTGGCAATGACAAAACAAGCCGATATCTTCAGCTTTCAAAAGAGATCGGTTCATCCACGGTGGACAAGAGGGTCATTTTCTTAGGCCCTGTCAGTCATGTTCAAAACATACTATCGATAGGTGATGTAGCTGTTTTACCTACTTTTTATGATCCATGTTCACGATTCATTCTCGAAGCATTAGTGGCAGGCAAACCGGTAATAACCACCAGATTTAACGGGGCAACCGATTTTTTCGTTAATAATCGGCACGGCAAAATTCTTGATTCCCCTGAAGATGTTCCAGCACTGGCAGAGACAATCAGCTATTTCACAAATACAGACAATATCCAAAAAGCATCCCAGGCGATTGCTGCGGATAATCTTAAGGAAAAAATCTCCATTAGCAGAGTTGCCGAGCAATTAGTCTCGGTTTATAAATCAATAATCGAAAAACGAAGATAATGGCGAATTTTTAATTTTTTGTACATAGGCATTAAATGGCTGAATTTCCCTTTCAACTTTTAATTAGGTGTCCATCAGGAAAGACGGAGACATTAACGTGTGCAAGTCTTTTGCGGTCTATTCCGGGAAGGCGAGAGGTTTATGATGCTTTCTGGAAAGATCGAGCTGTGATTGTAAAATCGTTTTCACATAGAATTAGTGCAAAGCGTCATCTTAAGAGAGAGTGGCGAGGCTTGAGATTACTGCAGCAGCGAGGATTAAATTCCCCTGAGGCTTTATTTTTTGGAAAAACAGAAGATGGCCGATTGGCACTGGTTGTGGAAAAAATCGTCAATTCATTAACTGTTCTGGATGTTTTTAACAGAATAAAAGAAAAGGCCAAAAGGCTTGATTTGCTTGTTTTGATTGGTAAAGAGCTGGCTAATGAGCACAACAGGGGGGTTTTGCAAAAAGACCTTAATTTTGGAAATTTCCTGCTGGATGGCAATAAAGTTTTTGTGCTTGATCCCGGACAGATGCAGTTTTCATCGCGTCCGGTGACAAGAAACAAAGGTATTTCTCAATTAGCTTCGTTGGCATCTTGTTTGGCAGATAGCAATACTGAATCTATTCCACAGCTTTGTAGGGAATATTTGAAAGCACGCGGATGGTCCTTTAGAAAATCAGATGAGATGTTAATCCACAAGCAGATACTTATACATCGAAAAATAGTCATAAGAAAAGGTTTGAAAAAGTGCCTGCGAACGAGCAAGAAATACTTGCGGATCGATGCCGGTGAGAATATAGCTGTTTTTAACAAGGATTTTTGCCAAGGTGCTGATCCACTTGGTTTTATAGAGCAAATAGACTCTCTGATGGATAAGGGACAGATTCTTAAAAATGGTGATACCTGTTATGTGTCACGTTTAACATGGAACGGTGTGGATGTTGTGATCAAACGGTATAACCATAGGGGATTTATCCATTCACTGCGGCATACGATAAAGAAATCGCGTGCCTATAGAGGGTGGCTGCACACCCATCGGCTTGGCATTTTGAACATAGCTGCACCAAAAGGGCTTGCCTATATCGAGAATTATAAAGGATTTCTCGTATGGAAATCTTATATAGCAACCGAGTATATCCGGGGACAGAGGCTTTATGATTTCCTGCGTGACGGTGACGTTACCCAGCAGGAACGTTCAGAAGTAACTCAGCAAATCAGGGGGCTTCTTGACAAGCTCGGCAAGCATCGCATCAGTCATGGCGATTTGAAACATACAAACATTTTGGTTACAAAGGACGGTCCTATTCTGACAGATCTCGATGGAATGAAAGTGCATAGATTTAATTGGACATATCAGCGATATCGGGCAAAAGACCGCGCACGCCTGCTTAAGAATTGGCCAAAAGAGACTTTTGAAATATAATCAGACGGAGGAAGCAAAGAGTATTTATGAACGTTCAGCAAGCTCGTCTCGGCGAGGTGCCGAGCCGTAGCCGGACAGGAAAATGATATTTATTGTTTTAATAATTAGCTCGTATATGCTTGGCTCTATACCTTTCGGCCTGCTTATTGCGAAAGCGCATGGGAAGGATTTACGAACTATAGGCTCAGGCAATATTGGTGCGACAAACGTAGCCCGCGCTCTCGGCAGAAGATGGGCCTATGTGTGTTTTCTGTTCGATATGCTAAAGGGCTTGCTCCCGATGCTCGCAGCAAGGCCTTTTACTATATCTTTGTCTACAGATTCATACATCGAACAAGTGATAGTACTCTGGTTGTGGCTTGCAGTAGGTTGTGCAGCTATTGTAGGTCATATCTTTCCGATATATTTGAAGTTCAAGGGCGGCAAAGGTGTAGC
>CAZQKO010000181.1:0-4200 GCA_964593945.1 uncultured Pirellulales bacterium
CGTGCTTAACACCACTACCTTCAAACGCAGGCCCTGCCGAGCTTGAGGCACAGACAAGCCAGTCACGATTGCCAAGGACTACCTCGCCGTTCGTTCCGATATCAGCAAAAAGGGAAATGCCTTTCTTTGTAAAAATCCGAGTGGTTAAGACACCTGCCACAATGTCACTGCCGACATAAGCAGCGACACTTGGCAGACAGTATAATAGGCCTCGCTTATTGATCTGGATTCCTGTCTCAGCGGCCCGGATTGGCGGCACAAAACCGGCTGAGGCAACATACGGCTCTCTGCGGATTCGCGTCGGATCAAGATTCAGCAAAAAATGCACCATCGCAGTATTGCCGGCACATATTACTGTAGTTATCTCCTGCAAATCGACTCTCTGCCTCGCTGCCAGTGTCACAATCAAATCGTTCACATCGTGAACGATGCGATTCTGCATCTCATCAAACGCATCATTTTCTTCGGCATAGATGATTCGGCGGATATAGTCTTCGCCGAAGTTTATTTGGCTGTTATATGTGGCCTCAGTATCTATTGTCGTAGCTTTTATAAGATCGACTAAATGGGCCACTACCGTCGTTGTGCCCAGATCGACGGCCACTGCAAAGTTTCTTCCGCCGTGGTTTCCCGCTTCAACTTCGATAACCTCGGTAGTCTGGTCTCGGCGGCCTATGGTCACGGTAGCCTTGTAGCCAAAGGCGGTCAACAGCCGGGGCAGCTTTTGGAGGATACGGAAACCGGTTTGCATTATAGGAGCGTCAATTTGCTCTCGGATAGCCAAATACAGGCGCTCATGGTCCGCCGTATGGTCGTGCACAGTCGGCGGCGACATCTCAACGAAAATCTTCTGAACCAAAGGATCAAACTCAAATACTCCTGCCCGCACTTCACCGGCAAGCTCGCTAAACCTGTGGGCGGTGGCGTCCATAAGAATTTGGCTTGTCTCCAGAGTATGGGACTTTGGAACAGTTACAATCACATTGGAAAGCACTGTAGTCTGGCAGGCTAAAACAACGTTTTGTCGTATCTCATCCGGAGTGAGTAAAGTGGTGGGCCTGCTTTGAAATTGCCCCTCATCGATTATTACTTTGCATTTGCCGCAGTATCCATCTCCGCCGCAAATGCTGCTTAAATAAATACCCGCTTTATGTGCCGCCTCAAGCAGGCTTGTTCCACATTGAACCTCGGCCTTCAAGCTGCTTGGCTCAAAACGAACAATACACTTTTTCTTTTTGCTATCTTGCATTCTCGCCGTCGAAGTTCATAAAGTTTGGAGTGACTAAAGTGCCTAAAGTTATGGATTATTTTTTTACTTTAGTTCACTTTAGCTCACTTTAGGCACTTTTATTTCCACACTTCCTGCATGTACTTCGGTATCATGGAGCTTTCTCTGGGTCCTACTAAAACATCCCAATTTGTAGCTTCCTCAAGCTTGCCGCTCATTACGGCTACGTAGCCGGGGATGATTAGCTTTCGATGTTTAACTAACTTTTCCACGTTATTCTTGGCCATAGCGTCAGCCACGGTCTTTTCGTTGAGCTTATCCCCTGAATAGGCTGTCAGCACACTTGTACCTTCGGTATCCACCACAAGGATATAACTCGGCACTCTACTGGCTTCAACATCCGATTCTACGGTGTAATAAGTCAGGGAGAAATTCGTGGTAAACATAAGCGGCGACTTCTCATCGGGTTCACCGATAGGGTACACTTTCGGCTCTACCATGACAGGTTTCTGCGGATCGGTAAAGATATTCATTACACAGGTGAGCATCGCCAAGATAGCGTATGGCTCGATTGTATCAACTACCACGATGCCGGAATACTTACAAATCAGACTCGTCGCTGCGGCTAACTGCTGACCAACGTCACTACCTTGCACAAACGATATAGCAGGATAGCCCAATGGCCTAAAGACCTTTTTCAGGGACAAAGCACGCATTCTGGTTAAAGTATATAACTTATCCCGCAAGCCCGAAGTCTCCAGACAAAGCACAATATCTTCAACACCCTGTGCTTTAATCTTTTCACTCAGCTCAGAAAGAGCCTCAATAGAATCTGCTTTTGCGACGAGGGGACAACTATTCTCTTTAGCGATTTTAGCTATTGCTTCTGCTGTATCTGCCTTCGCCGAGGCCAGCAAAGGTACTGATTCTTTAGTTTTTTTGACCGCCTCAGCCATCGCTTCAGGCGACTCCGTCATCAAGATTGGAGCAAGGTTGCTATTATTTTTTACCGCTGCAGCAGCTTGCGCAAATGCGGCAGCCTTGCCACTTTCGTTGACTATCGCTATGGCTTTAACGCCAATCTTTGTCCCTACCCGCTCAAATTGCAGTGAATTTATGGCTTCTATGCGTTTTTTTAGGTCCTGCCCAGTAAGTTTATCCGAGACGGTAACAGCCAGAACTGTAGGATTATAAAATTTTTCTTCATGCCTAAACAAAACTGTCTCTTGGCCGACCTGCACCTGGTTATCACCACTGCTTGCCCCTGCGTCTCCCGACGCAAGTCGGGGCAGCGGGCCGAATACTACTTTGCGCATTGGCGGTGCGGCGGCCTCTGCCAGTTTCTGCCGAGCCTCTTGTGAAACATCAGGACAGTCATCCAGCTTAACACGCTTCTGAGCAAGCGCCATAGCAAAAGCCAAACAAGTCGGCATACCACATTTCTTACAATTAGTTTTCGGCAATAACTTAAAAATTTCCAATCCTGTCAAAGCCATAAAAACTTCCTTTCTCGTATTGCGTATTGCGTATGTCGTATTGCGTTAATCCTTTACGCATAACGCAATACGCACAATGCACGACGAATTAGAACATTGGCTCCATTGTCGTCGCAGGGTGGCCGACTTTAGAAACAAACTCAAGAACCTCTTCCTCGGTAGTGGCGTTTGTTTCATCTGCAACCTTGGCCAGGAAATCCTCTCCACCAAGGCCAAGCTCATCTGCCCTTTTGACGAAGTTATCTTTGATTTCTTCTTTGAGCATCGTGGGCATCCATACGATACGTTTGATTCCACCTTCAGCGGCAATGAACTTCCTTGAGTTTATGTAGTGTTTTGAATGTCCGATGAAGCCCGGCGTCTGCTGTCCTCCGCCGACCGTTCCGGCAAGTGTCGAAAACTTCATTCCGCAGGGTGTCATCTCCGCGAACTCACGGTTGGCAATCATTATCCCACCCGTGGACGGCAGCACCGCAGTGATACACTCGAAGCAGCCGCACGAAGTCATCGGATCGGTAATCATACTATACTGGCTCATACGCTCGACATTGCCGCGACTTGCCTCACGAACAAATGCGTTTACTTTGTCCCACTGTCCGATGGTCGGCTCGATGCACTTACCTTTCGATATGGGCTGATTCGGCCCGGTTGGAATTATCTCGTATGCGGCCCGGCAGTCCAGCCAGCTATAAGCACCGCACAAACCGGGTCTTTCCGGTGAAACTACACAGACGTGGTTCGGAGCGAAACTTTGACATAGCGTGCACGAATAAAATGTCTCGACATCTTCATCGGTCATGCCCGCAATACGTTTATCGCGCTCGCTGAATACCTTCCGGGCCATCTCCTGAAGCCCTGTAACCCTCGCCTCATCAGTGAAAATCTTGACCTGTACTTTATCCAAAATGTTAGAGTACCGTTCATGGTACATCGCGTGTAGGAGCTTTCCGATATGTTTAAGGCTGAAGTCTGCCTTAAAAGCATCTTTGGAGATTCGTATCCAGCTTATGTCTCGCTGGCCCATATGCCAAAGCCCTTGTGCCTCGTTCATAAATGTATGTATTTGCCGCTCCAGCACAGGCTCAAAGTCGGGCTGCATTTTTCTACCGGCTACTTCAACCACAATTCCCAGCGGCAGCCTTCCGCCTTCTTTAACCTTATCTACATCCGGCCCTTTTACCTCCACTTTGCCGTCCTCGACATCGGCTAGTTCGGCCATCCGAAGCCACTCAAAAGCTGGTGTTCTCTGGCCGCCGAACTCGCAGTGCATATCCTCTTTGCGAATACGCTCACCTTCAAATGCGGGACTATGCGCCACGGGAATATCTATTTCCGCGACCTTTATCTTTAGGCCACGAACCTCGATTGCCTTTTCCACAATCTGGTCGTGGGGAATGTTTGAGACTACATGCTCGTATGTGCATACACCCGTTGGTAGAATCTGCGGGATATCAGAATCAGCAATAGTAGGGAATC
>CAZQKO010000182.1:0-4198 GCA_964593945.1 uncultured Pirellulales bacterium
AATTTTAGTTCATTTTAGGCACTTTAGCTCACTTTAGGCACTTTAGAATGAAAACATCAGGTAAAAAAATTCCTGTTAAACAGAAACCTATCGGTTCAGCTCTTATTCTGACGGTGGTTCTGACCAGCCTGCTGGCTATTGTCGGAGTACTGTTTGTTATGATGTCCCGTGTGGATAAGATAGCAACATCTGCCGTCGCAGATAGTAAAGAATCGAACTTTGCGATCGAAACAATCATCGCCAGGATATCAGAAGAATTGATTTTAGACGTTCCCGGAGTAGAAGAGACGGAATACTATGACTATCCGGGCTCGCAGGACATGTGGCTTGCAAATCTTGAGCCTTATGAATCGAGCGGCAACTACTACTGGCGGCAGATAAGCGATGTTACAGGATATCTGTCAGGTCATACCACAGACATTCAGGCGAAGGTTTTGCCTGAATATGCTCCAATAACAATAACCGATTCCAACCAACCGGTCGCTAATGCCGATGCCGATGGTGACGGCATAGGCGATTCAAAATGGATAAAACTCGATGATATAACATCCAGCAAGGGTAAACCCATTTACGCCGCCATTAGGATTATTGACAACGGCGGAATGCTCAATGCCAATACAGCCTTTAAATTCGATCCCAACGGCAACCGTGAAGTGGTGGACGGCTCAAATCAACTGCAAATAAATCTTATGGCTTTAGCCGGCAGGCCAGACTATCCTTCTACGTCCGCCGACGAAACAGACTTGCTTAAAGCAAGAGCAAATAACGGCGACGATATCGACTATCTTGATTTGAATAAATATAAGAAAGAAGTCATCTGGCGTTATGGTGAGCCAAACGGATTATACACCCCCTTTGATATCTCCGATGAGCTTGAGCTTAGGTACAGATTCCTGCTGAACAATACCTCGATAGATACAAGACTTGAGGAATGGGGAGTCGAGTTCAGAAGGAACGCTATATCAACTCCCGTTACAACCGGTGGCCAGGAATTAGACAACTGGTTCAAAAGAGCATACGACTCCGGTGGTATTGACCCGAACTATACATATCGCCACATTACTACCACCTACAATATGGATCGAACTATTGACCCGAATGGCGTCAAATCAGTCAATATAAATACCGACCCATTAGACAAAATATACGAGGCGTTGCTCAGCAGTATTGATTCTGCCAACCCCCGACTTGATCGGGCCGAGCAGATTGCAGCTCAGTTGGCAGTTAATATAATTGACTTTCGTGATTCAGATACTGCTGCCACCTTTCTTCCCACCGCCTCCAGGACCTATTATGGTTTCGAGGTACAGCCGTTTATAAGTGGGATTGCATTTAGTATCAGCGATAGCAACCCTGCTAATCCGGCTAACAACTATTTTGCGATTGAGCTTTATAATCCTTTCAATATAGACATTCCGCTGGGAGATTTCAGGCTGGAGCTTCGGCTGGGCAGTGGCGTCGTCGGCACAATAAACCTCGCAGGCCGTGCGATAGCAGCTAAAAGCCGATTTGTAATAACCAATAGCTCCACCGCCTCTAACGTATTCGGTGTTGCGAACTTAATATCAACAGGTGGTGGTAAAGAAGACACCAATTTGGAGCTGGCAAGATACGTCCTTGATAGCCCGGATCCACCAACATACGTATTAAGTGAGAAGTACGACATTTACCTCCTCAGAAGTGTTGCGGCTACAGACCTTTATCTTGACCAGCAGATAACTGTAGATGCCTGGTTTGCATGGGATAGCGCTAAGGGCACATCTCAGTTTTATTGCAGGTCCGACATCAACTGGAATGTAATATATCAAGAATTACAATCCACTGCAAATACGCTGGGTGTGCCTAATAGAATAACGGCAAGCAGAAAGAACTACAATCTTGAAAGTGTTAGGGAACCTTTTGCTACAGTGGGTGACATCACCAAGGTTCTTACTATCGGGCCGAGCATCAACCCAAATGACATGATTGGCATGCAACTCGCGACAGAGCCTTCTGAAGATTTGATTCGTCTTGATTTGAAGAACCAGGCTTTTAGCAATATTTTCCAATATCTGACGGTCATTGACCCGGGGACGAATGAGACGAGAATAAAAGGGCGGATAAATGTTAATACCGCTCCCTGGTTCGTGACTGCACAACTACCCTGGATGAGGCCTGATATCGCCCGGGCAATTGTTGCATATCGAGACATGACTGAAAAAGGTTTCAAGAGCATTGGCCAACTGATGCAAGTCGTTCAGATGGATTACTACGCAACCGACCAGACCGATTTAACAACTTTTCCCGACCTGACGCCGAGCGACGGTGCAGGACAGGATTTTGAGGAGCAGGATGTAATTTTCTCGCGTATCAGTAACCTTGTTACCGTACGAAGCGATGTCTTCACAGCTTACATACTTGTCCGCATCGGCACTGACGGCCCACAGAAAAGAGTCTTAGCTCTACTCGATAGAAGTAACGTCAATTCTAACACCGACAAAGTACGAGTCGTCGCATTGCAGCCTATTTCTGATCCAAGATAAGGGAAAGGGATTTACGATTGTCGATTGTCGATTTATAATTTTTCAATTCATCTATTATTTTTAGCAGTCTTACGTGATGCAGCTATAATGGCGGTCAACTCATTAGCTTCTTTAAGCAATTCTGCTACTGCGTTGGGTTCCACAACCTTGGCCGCAACAAGCATTTCCAGCCAATAGGCTGATTCATCTGTTTCTTCCTCAACAATACCCAATTTTGAAATAAAATCTGCTTTTGATCTGCCCCTGCAGGCAGCTCGGTAATTGGCACCTACAGATGTGGCACAATTTAATAATTGATTACCGATAACAATTGCAGTGCGGATTTTGGGAAGAGACTCCACTAAGCGAATTACACGCAAAGCGAACTGCTGCGTTCTTTTCTTCAGTTCATCTGGTATCACAATGTTAATTGGAAATTGGAAATTGAAAATCGCAAATCATTTTAGAAGCTCCACGATTTGGGGATGTACCTTTTTATTAGCTGCTATCGTCTGAAACTCGGCACCTTGATAGTTATCCAAGTCAACGGGAAAGATTTTTTCACCTTGCCAATTGCTAACTACAGCCCCGGCAGCTTCGGCAATAACAACACCTGCTGCTATGTCCCATAGCTTTGGAGTATTAACAATCGTAGCAATAAGACCGCCTTTTGCCACGTACACCATTTGAAGGGCGGTCGTGCCCAAATTGCGGAACGTTGTTCGCTGAATAATCTCGCCGACCCAAGCCGGTACACCTCCACTGCATTCGAAATGACTGTTCAGGCCGATGCTCGAGAATTGGTTTATGTCCTCTTCGCCGGCCATGATTCGTCTGCCATTTAATTGCGCCTCACCGTCTTTAACGGCGGTGTACATCGATTCAGTAGCGGGATCGAAAATTACTCCGACTATCGGCTCGCCTTTGTACACAGCCGCAACACAGACTGCAAACAGGAGTACCTGGTGTGCGTAATTGTTCGTTCCGTCTATGGGGTCTATTACCCACCAGATTGCCTGGTCTCCGCGAGGTGGCTGCTTGAATATCCTGCCTTGCTCACCCTCTTCAGCGATGAAGCCGTGGTCCGGGTAGTTTTCCTTGATTCTGTCGATGATTATCTTTTGACATCGCGTATCAGCCTGGGTTACCAACTCCGTAGCATTCTTCTCGGAGGCCTTGGTGAAATTGATTTCTTCCATAGCCCGTTGGCCGGCCAGCCGAGCCGCCACAATGGCGGTTTCCAACATCCTGCTCAAATCACTCTGTTCTAATACCATTTTTGTAAAGTGCCCTTTACCTTGACATAATTATTAGACTGCCCTATTCTAACGCAGTTATGCAAGCAAGCCAACAGCTAAATAAGCCGAAATTATTTTGCCGGGCATCATTTCATCAGCGGATTGCCGCCACGGTAGTTTTTTTGGTGGTAGCCGTCTCATTTGGAACAGCCTGGCTGGCGGCAACTGGCAAGTTTGATATAGAACGGCTGCTTGGCCCCTGCGGATTCAAGCAAAGAACCGGCCTGCCCTGTCCAACCTGTGGAATGACGACCGCGATGCTGGCCTTTTCGCAAGGTAAGATTTTCGAGTCGTTTTATATTCAGCCGGCAGGAGGTCTATTGTGCTGTGTATTAGTTGTCATTGCATTTTTGGCTTTATTTACGGCGGTTTTTGGAGTATATTTTCGCTTCGTTAAAC
>CAZQKO010000183.1:0-1772 GCA_964593945.1 uncultured Pirellulales bacterium
GGCTCAACCACGTCCTCAAGTGTGTCCCTCTCTTCGCCGAGTGTAGCTGCAATTGCTTCAATGCCGGCTGGGCCTCCTTCATATACATTAATCAGCGCACGCAGAAATGCCCTGTCTAATTCATCCAGTCCCAACGTGTCGATCTGCTCCATCAACAGAGCGTTTTCGACTATGTCGGTACTAAGAATCCCTGAGCCTTTGACCTGCGCATAGTCACGCACTCGCTTTAGCAGCCGGTTGGCCACTCGCGGTGTTCCGCGGGATCTGCTGGCAATCAGCTCCAGTGTTCCATCTTCGTACTGCAACTGCAAAAGTCGCGAAGATCTGGCCAAAATCTCTGTAAGCTCCTCGCTATTATAAAAATCCAGGTGATATAACATGCCAAATCGACTGCGGAGAGGCGCGCTTAAAAGACCTGCACGCGTGGTTGCGCCTATCAGGGTAAAACGTTTCAGCGGAAAATTTATAGTCTTTGCATGCAAGCCGCTGTCGACCGTAAAGTCAACCCTGAATTCTTCCATCGCCGGATAAATAAACTCTTCGACAGGTGTGCTCAGCCGATGAATCTCATCGATAAAAAGTACATCGGCAGTGTTTATATTGCTTAAAAGTCCCATCACGTCACCGGCTTTTGCCAAAGCCGGCCCCGATGAGCATCGTATTTGTGTCCCCATTTCGTTTGCCACAACATGAGCCAGTGTGGTCTTGCCAAGGCCCGGCGGGCCGTAGAACAAAATATGCTCCAACGGCTCGGACCTTTGCTGAGCTGCTTCTATGGCTATAGCAAGTTTCTCTTTAACATTGCACTGGCCTATACATTCATCCAGCCTTTTAGGCCGGAGCGAGATGTTAAAATTCTCCTCTATCTCATTTAATGCCTGTCCGCTTATGGTTCTATCTATAGCCATGTCGTGAAATTAAATATCAAAAATAAAATATTAAAATCACAAATCAAAGTTCAAAAAGGCATAAATTGTCATTGCGAGGAGACCCGCCCAGAGCTGGGCGGGACGACGAAGCAATCTCAAACGTTCATGATTCGGAGATTGCCACGCCTTCACTTTGTTCAGGCTCGCAATGACATTTGCACCTTGCACTTACTTTTATAGGTTATTTTGATTTTTGTTTTATACTTCTACTCCTTGTTTTAGTCTGTACACCAAAGGCACAAGAGCCTCAGCGGTTCTGATATCAGGATGCCTTTCACAGGCCAATTGAATCAGCTCCATCGCCTCGTTTCTCTTTTCGCCCCAGGCGATAAGGACCTCCAGCGCCTGAACCTGGAATGGTTTAAATCTCGCTTCCATTCGTACTGATTCGGCTCCTAATGCATAAGTTTTTAATTTGCCCTTTAACTCGGCAATAATTTGCTGAGCCATCCTTTTGCCTACGCCCTCAAGCGTCAGCAACGTCTTGTCATCGGCATTTTCTATTGCCGTTGCTATGGTTGCTATGGGTATACTCAGCGACCGCAAGGCCCTTCTTATACCGATTCCTTTGACGCTGATAAATTTGATGAAAAAGTTCCTCTCCTCTGCACTTAAAAAACCGACTATTCTCGGTATCAGGTTGCCGCCGCCCGGCGTACCTTCATAATATTCCATAGTGCAAAGGATGATATTTGAACCGATTTTATCCGACAAGGCACTTACGCAATAGCTCGGCAGCATCACTTCATAGCAGACTGAGCCGACCTGCACGACAGCGCTGTCGGTATTGAGCTGAAGAAGTTTTCCTTCGATTCTTGCTATCATAATCTCATTTCTCTTTGC
>CAZQKO010000183.1:1872-4191 GCA_964593945.1 uncultured Pirellulales bacterium
ATTGGGGGGCTAAACACTCGTTTCTCATGCTCACTTTTGGGATTGTAGGGTGGGGCTTGCCCTACCAGCCAAAATATTGTTCACCTCATTTGCGCAGCACAGCGCTGCTGCAATTGCATCGGCTACATCGCTCGGCTCTGGAAGCTGCGGCAGGGCCAAGAGTGTCTGTATGGTCTTTTGCACCTGCTCCTTTGATGCTCTGCCATTGCCGGTTATCGACTTTTTTATACGGGTGGCATTGAAGCTTTTAACCTCTACGCCAGCCTGTGCACATCGTTGTAGTATAACTCCTCTTGCATGCCCCATCAATATCGCTGTCCTTGGATGTGTATAGTGCGAATATAACTGCTCGACCGCAACAATCTCAGGCCTGAACTTTTCCAAAAGTGAATCTATATCCACAGCTATCTGGTTCAGCTTAGCTTCTATCAGTGAGGAGCGTTCTGTTCTGAAAACACCCGCCTCAATAAGTTTTTCTGTGTATTGCTCTGCCTCCATAAAAGCGTATCCACAGACCTGCAGGCCCGGGTCTATACCGAGGATTCTCATTTCCATCTCCACTCAGTTCCGTCAGGCTTATCTTCCAAAATTATGCCGATATCGTATAAACGTCTGCGAAGATTATCCGCTTTCGTAAAATTCCTCTCCTTGCGAGCTTCGTTACGCTGCTCAATCACGATATCAACCATTTTTCCAACAAACTCATCGTCTGCTCGGCCTGTTTGTATATATTCATCTTTTACAATACCCAAGACCTCTCCGCCCAGTCGGTTGAGTAAAACATCCGTTGCATTGAGAGTTTCTATCGTTGTTTTGCTATCTTCGAGCAGTTTGTTTGCAAGCCTTACCAGCTCGAATATAACCGAGAGCGCGACGGAGGTATTTAAATCATCATTCATTGCCGCTTCGAATTTTTCCCTTAATTGCTTAAGCGGCTTAGCCGTTTCAGGGTCAAGCTCACCCTTGCGGGCTTGAGCCATTTTTTTACGCAGTGTTTCGACCGTTTCTGTTATTCTTTTATAGCCGCTCTGTGCACCAAACAGAGCCGCATCTGAGAAATCTAGCGGGCTTCGGTAGTGACTGTTAAGAACTAATTGTCTTATAGCAAGCGGCTCATAGTATCTGGTCAATCTTTCGTGGGTACCGGAAAAAGCCTGTCTTAAATTAATGAAGTTATTAAGACTTCGGCTCATTTTCTGGCCATCGACAGTTACCATATTATTGTGGATCCAATATCGAACGAACTGCGCACCATTTGCAGCCTCCGATTGGGCTATTTCGCATTCATGATGTGGAAATTTGTTATCTAATCCGCCGCCATGTATATCGATGGTCTTACCTAAATACTTCATAGCCATCACGGAGCATTCGAGATGCCAGCCTGGAAAACCCATCCCCCACGGGCTTGGCCACTGCATAATATGATTCGGTTCGGCTTTCTTCCAAAGTGCAAAATCAACCGGTTTTTTTTTGTCCGGCGAGACCTCCATGCGAACGCCGGTTAACATTTCTTCCGTGTTTCTGCCGGATAGTTTGCCGTAGTCTTTGAATTTGGATACATCGAAATAGACCGAGCCGTTAGCTTCGTAGGCGTAGCCTTTGTCAAGAAGCTTCTTTACCAGCTCTATCTGCTCGACTATATGACCGGTTGCACGTGGGCTGATGTCGGGCCTGGCGCAGTTGAGCTTGTCCATATCCTCAAAGTAATTGCGAGTATAGTACTCTGCTATAGCCATTGGGTGTTTATGCTCTTTTGCGGCAGCGACCATCATTCGGTCTTCGCCTTCTTGGGCGTCACCGAGCAAATGGCCGACATCGGTTATGTTTTGGACGTAGGTAACATCATATCCGAGGTAACGAAGATATCGAACGAGGACGTCAAAGCTTACATAGCTTTTTGCATGTCCTAAATGCGTTTCTCCATATACGGTTGGACCACAGACGTAAATCCCGACCTTGCCTTCTTCCAGCGGCTGGAATTCCTCTTTTCTTCTCGTCAGGCTGTTGTAAAGATTCAATCCCATAAGACCTTCTTAAATCCGAAATCCGAATCACGAAAAATGCAAAGTGCCTAAAATGAGCTAAAGTGCCTAAAGTGAGCTAAAGTTATAGTCTCAATTTTAGTCCACAGGATGCCTTAAGGCAGCACTTTAGGCACTCCAAACTTTAGCTCACTTATTTTGTTTAGTGCTTCGGATTTAGTGCTTCGTGCTTTTATTTATTAAAGTCTTCTTCTTTTCTTTTTTCTCAAAAGTGCTATTGCAGTAGCGGCTATTGCCTGGCCGGCTCCGATGTCACCGAGCGTTTCGTTTGTTTTAG
>CAZQKO010000184.1:0-4185 GCA_964593945.1 uncultured Pirellulales bacterium
TTTAAGTTGCCTGTCCAGTTTAATTTGCCGCGAAAGGCCTTGATTCTTTTCTGGCGATTTACCTGTACAAGTAATTTTAGTCCCTCTTCAATAGCTTTTTTCTTGGTTTTAAACCCGGAAAGACTAAGAGCAGAACTGACCAAATTGTCATCAAGCACAACATTCGTTCTCATTATTAAATCTCCCTTAATGTGTAATTTATACATAATTATACACATTGAGGAAAAGCTATGCAAGAACAATTTATCAAAAATATAGAAATAAAAGGAGTAAATAGAGGAAAGCCTCTTAACTTGCGGCTGGGCCACTTGCTAAATGGGCCGGTCTGTACATAATCTGCACCTATGGCTGCGAAAGAACGCCAGCAACGAAACACTTTGCCCAGCTAAGCGTAGTAAGGTGATCTATTTAAACCGTACTTCATCTATTTCAAAAATCCTAACTCATGTAAGGCTTTTTTCACACCCTCTGGATCAGGCATAATGTAATAAGCCCTTCTTCCACCTCTGGTTGTGCGAATCTTCTTCAAGATTCCATAAGCTACAAGGGTTCGTAATCCGGGTTTCCATACTTTTTCTTTTCTTTTCTCTGCCAGACCAATTAATACCCATTTTCCTGCAAATTCCTCATACTTTTGGGCACATTCAAGACATTCCGTCACAATAGGAATCCAGTCTGGACGTTCTTCTGATAATCTTTTAACACCAGCATATGACATATTTTGAACTCCTTACATTATTTTACAGTTAAATACATTATAATTAGCTACTATTTACCTGTCAAGCACAAAAAATTTCTCAACTTCAAAAATTTCCTTCAAATCTTAAAATTTCTCTCTAAAAGCCATGTAGCCCGTAAAGTTAGCTATGAACACTAAAATAAATGGCCGAAAAAGGCCAAATCCAAACAGCAGGTACTCTCAATCATAACAGAGTTGTTAAACAGATAGTTGAGTGTATAATCTTGCAGTATGATGATGAAGAAAAACCAAATCACTGCTGACAATGAATTGTTTTCTTGGCAAAAATTCAGTTGGGCAGCTTTCTTGTTTCATATATGGTACACCAACGACGCGTACATACAACTGATGCGCAACGAGGACTTTACGAGGCAGATCTGGGCAGACTCGCCTAATCCTGATAATCTGGACGTACCTAATATAGTTGATACAATCGTTGGTTTTCTTCAAGGCTATGGATGCCGGATAGCTCATACACCACAATTGGCCAGAGCCATTCAAGAAGCATTTCGAGAAACCGTACCGTATTTACAAGCTTTGTATCAATTTGAAATTACAAAGGTTGATTTCAACCACTCCATAGAAGTGAACCGTAGAAGAAAAACAGTGAAAGAAGTCGTCCAGCATCTGTATAGCAGATATGACCAGATCAAACATATTGGTCCGACAACAACGGCAAAACTTCTCCACATTCTTCAGCCCAGGCTCTTTGTTATGTGGGATGAGGACATAGCCAACTATTATCATACATGTGACCCCCAAATTAACCAGACCCCCAAAGGATATTACGCTTTTTTAGCAAAGATTCAACAGTTCGCAAAGATCGTAAATCAAGAGTTTCAAAAAGCTGTATCAAACACGCAACAAACACCTGCTAATTATCTTTCTGATAAGTTGGAAATTGAACCACCTAAGACGCTAGCCAAATACCTTGACGAATACAATTGGGTGATAATAACCAAAGGAATTAATCTCCCACCCTGCTGGTATCCGGAATAGTTGCTTTATGGAAGGATGATAAAAAGTGACCGAAAAACTGACGCCGGCGATGAAGCAGTTTCACCAGTTCAAGCGCAAATATCCGGACTGCATACTGTTTTTTCGCATGGGCGATTTCTACGAGACCTTCTACGAGGATGCTGAAACCTGCTCGCGGGTCTGTGGCATAGCGCTGACCAGCCGAAGCAAAGGTGAAAATCCTATCCCGCTGGCCGGTGTGCCGTATCACGCTGTCGAAGGATACCTCAAGAAAATGCTGCAGGCCGGCTACAAAGTCGCCGTCTGCGAGCAGGTCGAAGACCCCAAAACCGCAAAAGGCGTTGTTAAGCGCGACGTCGTGCGAATTGTCACTCCAGGCACACTCACCGATGACATCCTGCTGAACGCCAAAGAGGACAATTTCCTCTGCGCTGCAAGTCTGGGCATAAAGCAGGAAGCTGCAATAAGCTGGGTCGATATTTCGACCGGCCACTTCTTCGTTCAAAAGCTGCCAGAAAAAAACTTACCCGATGAGCTGCTCAGACTAAACCCAGCAGAGTGTCTCCTCGCCGACAGACGCGGCGAACTTTTCGAAGCTGAGACGAGGAAGCTTGCCAAAGACATCTCTCAACTGACCAAAGCCACAGTAACCGAGCGACCCGCCTGGTATTTCGATCCCTATCAGGCAAGGCAGCGATTGCTCAAACATTTCGGCACAACCACCCTCGAAGGTTTCGGCATCAGTGACACCGATGATGGCTTGATTTCTCCTGCCGGTGCTATTATCGAATATCTCAACGAGACTCAAAAAACAACGCTCGGCCATATCCAGAATCTGAAAAAAGTAAATCGTCAAAAATTTCTGCAAATCGACCCAACCAGCCTGCGGAGTCTTGAAATCCTGCGAACTCTTCGCAGCGAAAGCCAAAAAGGGTCGCTTCTCGAATGCCTCGACCAGACTCTAACCGGTATGGGAGGCAGAATGATAAGAGCCTGGCTGTGCATGCCGCTGTGCGAGCTTGGTGCAATCGAGCTGCGACAGGACGCTATCGAAGAATTAAAAGATAGTGACACCAAATTAACCGACATTCGCAAATTGCTTTCAAATATATCCGATACCGAAAGAATCACAGCCCGCATCAGTACGTTCAGAGCAACGCCGAGAGATTTGATTGCTCTTACTGCGACACTTCGACAAATACCGAAATTGCGCCAGGTTCTGCAGCAGTTTAAAGCCGACCTGCTGATACGGTTAGCCGGCCAGTGTGACAGCATAGACGAATTAGCCGACCTGCTTGAGGCTGCGATTGAGCAGGACCCTCCCTCGCATCTTCGAGATGGCGGTGTAATTCGAGCCGGCTTTTCCGAAGAGCTGGACCGGCTTCGTTCAATTTCCAGAGACGGCCAAAGCTGGCTGCGGCAATATCAGAAACAGCAAATCGAGCGGACCGGCATCGGCAATCTTAAAATCGGTTACAACAAGGTTTTCGGCTACTACATCGAAGTCACTCACTCCGCAGCGGACAAAGTCCCGGCTGACTACGTCCGCAAGCAGACAATCAAAAACGCAGAACGCTACATCACTGAGGAGCTCAAAGAGTACGAAACCCAGGCCCTCAGTGCCAATGAAAAAGCCCTCGAATTGGAACAGCAATTGTTCGACCAGGTTCGCCGGCAGGCTGCTCAGTACATAAGCCGGCTGCAGGCACTTGCAGATACGCTCGCCCAGTGCGACTGCTTAGCTGCGTTGGCGTACTTAGCCAGGCGGCGGAACTACATCCGTCCAAAAATGACCAGCGGCGGCGAGCTTCTCATCAGCGACGGTAAACACCCGGTTTTAGCAGAAGTGCTCGGCCCGGAGTTTGTGCCTAACGACATCGAGCTTGGCAGCGGTGCCGGTGACATCCTCGTTATCACAGGCCCGAATATGTCCGGCAAAAGCACCTATATAAGACAAAATGCCCTCTTGGTTCTGATGGCGCAGACCGGCTCTTTCATTCCCGCTTCGCAGGCCACTATCGGCTTAGTTGATAAAATCTTTACCCGCGTCGGAGCTTCCGATGAGCTGGTTCGCGGCCAATCGACTTTTATGGTCGAAATGACCGAGACTGCCAACATTATCAACAATGCTACAGGCGAGTCCCTCGTCATTCTCGATGAGGTCGGTCGCGGCACAAGCACTTACGACGGGCTTGCCCTTGCCTGGGCTATTACCGAGCATATAGCAAACAACATAAAATGCCGGACTCTCTTCGCAACACATTATCACGAGCTGACGGAACTTGCGGAATTGTTTACGAACATTAAAAATTGCAACGTTGCCGTTCGGGAATGGATGGACGAAGTGGTCTTTCTGCACAAGATTCTGCCCGGCGGAACGGATAAAAGCTATGGCATCCACGTTGCCAAATTAGCCGGCGTGCCGAAATCCATCGTCAAGCGAAGTGCTGAAATATTGGAAGAGCTTG
>CAZQKO010000185.1:0-4179 GCA_964593945.1 uncultured Pirellulales bacterium
TCGCTTGTGCTTCTTCGCCACGCGAACGAATATGAGCGGTATAACCAAACTCTTTCACCAAATCTCGCACCTCACCAGAATCATAACCTTTATCCAAACACATACCCTGAGACTGTTGCTCTGTAGGCTCAGGACGTTCTACCGGAATACTATCTATAGTTGCCTCTACCATTTTGCAATCATGCCGATTTGCCCCCTCAATCGCCAGACCAATCGGCACACCTGCCGCCTCGGTCAACAAACTCCGTTTAACGCCTTTTTTGGCCCGATCCGTAGGGTTTGGGCCGGTTTTTCCCCCCGCCCAGCGGGGCTTTTGTTATGGCACCATCCATCGATTGCCAAGACCAATCAATCCCTTTCAACTCGTCATAGCCTTGCAAAGCCAGTGCCCAGAGTTTCAGAAAAACTCCGGCTTTGGTCCACTCCTGAAATCGTGAGTGGGCCGTGCTGCTGGAGCAAATACCGGTTGCATTCAAGGCATTCCATTGGCAGCCGGTTCGCAGTACAAAAAAGATACCGTCCATTACCTTGCGATCCGGCACCCGTGGCCTACCACCGCCGAAACGATGTGTATTCGGATGCTTCGGTATCAGAGGCTCGATTTTTCCCCACAATTCGTCTGAAATCCTGTATTTGTTTTTTGCTTTTCGTTCTTTCATCCCTAAACCCTTTCAAAGGCATCATTGCCTTTGAGTATATCGGCAATTCAGGGGTTATTCGGATAGGCTCTTAGC
This sequence comes from uncultured Pirellulales bacterium, assembly GCA_964593945.1. Taxonomy (GTDB): domain Bacteria; phylum Planctomycetota; class Phycisphaerae; order Sedimentisphaerales; family Anaerobacaceae; genus CAZRMQ01. Next base: position 735 of record CAZQKO010000185.1, read on the forward strand.
AGCAAGTACCCGGTATCTTACACAAAATACGGATTCATCAACTGGCAAGAATACCTAAGTATCTTAGGTATTATGACTCACGCATTTAGTGTCGAGTCTCCAGGATTGACATTCGAGTATCGAGTATTAAGCCCGCCACAAGCGAATCCGCCCGTGGCGGACTTCGATCCAGCATCGGGCATCAAGCACCGGACTACTTACCAATCACTCGCGAAAATTTTTTGATAATATTAAGATTTATCCTTGACAAAGTTAGGAGCAACTAACTATATTAGGGAAGATGTACTTATTATGGCAGAAAGATTATGGTCGCGAATAAAGACAATGATTTAAGTGCTTCTTTGGAGGATTATCTTGAGGCTATTTTTAATATAGCCAGGCAGTCAAAGATCGCCCGCAGCAAGGACATAGCGAAGCTGCTCGGGGTATCAAGGGCTTCTGTTACCGGAGCTTTACGGCTGTTAAAGGATAAAGGCTTAGCCAATTATGAGCCATACGGCTATGTCACACTTACCAAAACCGGCCAGGCAGCTGCAGCCGAGGTTGTCAGGAAACATAATATTCTTAAGTATTTTTTCATCAAGATATTAGGTGTTGAGCCGGATATTGCTCAAAAGGCTGCCTGCAAAGCTGAGCATGCGCTTGGGCCGGGCATTATTTCAAGGCTCCTGTCCTTTATCGAGTTCATGACCGAAAGCGGCAAAAACGGTCGAGATTTAGCGGACGAATTCCAAAAATTCTGTAGAAAAAGAAGTGCGAGTGGTAAACGAATACGAAGGTAAGATAGATAGGCTGATAGCAATGGAGCAGAAGCAAACAAGACCTTTATCCACTGTGCGGGACGGCGAGACAGTAAAGATAGCAAGAATAGAAGCCGGGCGAGGATTGAACAGCAGACTTGCATCTATGGGGCTTGTGCCAAATGTTCAAATAACAGTTGTTAATAATACTCACCCCGGTCCTTTTGTGATTATTGTTAAAGGTTCCAAAATGATGCTCGGCAGGGGTATGGCCCATAAGATTATTGTAAAATGAAAAGTAAAACCTCCTTATGGTAATTGCTTAAATGGTTACTAATAACCAGTTACCAATAACCAGCAAGAAACACAATGGTTTTAAAGAAGATAACCGTAGCTATAGCGGGCAATCCCAATAGTGGGAAAACCACTATTTTCAATATGCTGACCGGCGCTCGCCAGCATGTCGGAAATTATCCTGGAGTGACGGTAGAAAAGAAAAAAGGGCTGTGCAGATATAAAGGTTATGAAATCACATTTGTAGATTTGCCGGGGACTTACAGCTTGACAGCCTATTCAATAGAAGAGCTTATTGCTCGTAATTTCATAATCGATGAGCAGCCTGATGTTGTAGTTGATATTGTCGATGCCTCCAATATTGAGCGGAACCTTTATTTGGCTACTCAGTTGATTGAGATGAATGTGCCTTTGGTTTTAGCTTTCAATATGAGTGACATCGCCAGGCAAAGAGGGATGGTGTTTGATATCAAACAGTTGTCTATTCTTTTACAATCACCAATTGTTTCCACGGTTGCCAGCAAAGGCGAGGGCAAACCTGAGCTTCTCGATGCCGTTATCGAAATCCACCTCCGGCGGGGGCAAGACACGGTGCAGCATACCAAAAGGATTAATTATGGAGATGAGATCGAGACGGAATTGGCAAATATCGAAACACTGATTTGCACCGCAGAAAAACAATTAATGGAAAAGTATGGCTCTCGATGGTTAGCGGTGAAGTTGCTGGAGCAGGATGGTGACATAACCGAGAAAATAAAGAATAAGGAAATTCTCGATACTGTCACAGCAAGTACCGAGCATCTCAGAGGTATTTTCAGCGATGAGCCGGAAATTATAATGGCCGACAGACGCTACGGCTTTATATCGGGCGCGTGCCAGGAAACCATTAAAACTACCGTGGAGTCCCGTCACAGCACCAGTGACATGATAGATGCCGTAGTAACCAATCGTGTGTTGGGGCTGCCGATTTTTTTGGTATTAATGTATTTGGTTTTTTTACTGACGTTCAAGGTGGGCAAATACCCGATGGAAGGGTTTGAGCTTTTTTTCGGCTGGGCCGGTAGGTCGATAGCCGGTCTTTGGCCAATTGACAGCGAGAGCTGGATAAGGTCTCTTTTAGTGGACGGCGTCATAGCCGGAGTGGGGGGGGTGATTGTATTTCTGCCTAATATTCTGCTGTTGTTTTTTGTTATAGCACTTCTTGAGGATTCCGGCTATATGGCCCGAGCGGCCTTTGTTATGGATCGGCTAATGCACAAAATCGGTCTGCATGGCAAAAGCTTTATACCCATGCTTATCGGTTTTGGCTGTTCTGTGCCGGCCATTATAGCTACACGAATACTCGAAAACCGACGCAACAGGCTCACGACGATAATGGTGATTCCATTGATGAGCTGCGGCGCAAGGCTGACGATTTATATGTTGATAATACCAGCTTTCTTCCCAGAAGGATGGCGTGGGCCAATGCTTTGGCTTATCTATCTGATAGGCATTGTCCTGGCGATTATCTGCATCAAGGTTTTGCGTCTTACAGTTTTCAAGGGTGAAACAATACCATTTGTTATGGAGCTTCCCCCATATCGTATGCCCACCTTCAAATCTCTGTGTATCCATACATGGCAGCGAGGCTGGATGTATCTGCGAAAGGCAGGCACAATAATCCTTGCCATATCGATTTTGCTCTGGGTGGTGAGCAGTTTCCCTAAACCTGATTCGAAATCCCTGAAAGGGTTGAATAGCGACCAGGCTCGGCAGGTCAGCCTCAAGTATTCAGTAGTTGGACGGTGGGGACAGGCGATAGAGCCGGCCTTGAGACCGCTTGGTTTCGACTGGAAAATCGGAACAGCTCTTATCGGTGCAACCGCAGCCAAAGAAGTGTTCGTTTCACAATTGGCTATAGTATATGCGGTCGGCGGCGAAGATGCAGGAGAGATGACTTTGCGGGATAAGCTCCAGGCGAACTATACACCGCTGACGGGTTTTTGTATTATGCTGTTTTGCCTGATTTATGCGCCGTGTGTGGTGACGGTCGTGATGACGAAGCAAGAGACAGGTTTGTGGCGCTGGGCGCTGTTCCAATTCTTTGGCCTAACTGTTTTAGCTTATGTGATAACTCTTATCGTTTATCAAATCGGAAGTTTATTTATAGTTTAATGTAATGGAAACTCGATTGAAACAATTGTTTGACGTACCCAAATGAAAAGTAAATTATTTAGACTAAAAGTTAGGCTTCCAAAGTTAATAAACTTCATCTAACTGCTTAGTTTCGAATAGGTGAAATGATACCGAACCAATGTACATTTTTTTGAAAGAACAATCTTAGCTCTAATCTTATCTATGGGGAGAAATCGATGATGCGAGTTCGGATAAGGGGATTTACGATTGTTGAATTGCTGGTGGTCATAAGCATT
>CAZQKO010000186.1:0-632 GCA_964593945.1 uncultured Pirellulales bacterium
AGCTCAAAGAAGAAAATTAACATAAAAAGCCCATCAAGCTGAGAATATTAGAATCAAAAGAGCTTACAACCAGTTTTTCAAAAAAATTAAGATGCTTTAACGATGACCAATCATAAAATAATTATTGGCGATTCAAGAAATATGACGGAAGTATCTGATGAATCCGTCCATTTGATTATTACATCACCTCCATACTGGCAGCTAAAAGATTACGGCAATGGCAGTCAAATAGGATTTGATGACAGCTACGAAGATTACATCAATAATCTAAATTTGGTCTGGAATGAATGCCATCGTGTATTGAAGAAAGGATGTCGGTTATGCGTTAATATCGGCGACCAGTTTGCCAGATCTGTCTATTACGGACGATATAAGGTCATTCCAATCAGAACTGAGATTATTAGGTTCTGCGAAACTATCGGATTTGATTATATGGGGGCGATTATATGGCAAAAGGTCACGACCTGTAACACGACTGGTGGCGCAACAATAATGGGATCATTTCCGTATCCGCGGAATGGAATCCTCAAGATTGACTACGAATTTATTCTGATCTTCAAAAAACACGGCAATCCTCTCAGAGTAAGCAAAGAGATTAAAGAAAAATCAAAAATGACAATTAAAGAATGGAA
>CAZQKO010000186.1:741-4151 GCA_964593945.1 uncultured Pirellulales bacterium
GGTTCTTGACCCATTTCTTGGCAGTGGCACAACTTCTTTGGCTGCAAAGAATCTTGAAAGAAATTCAATAGGATACGAGATAAACCCCCATTATATATCCGTCATAAAAGAGAAACTCGGCTTGAATGACAAAGGATTCTTCGATAAGTTTAGTTTTGAACTCGCACAGAACAGGGAAGATGAAATTGACTGGAAGGAGGAAATAAAAAAACTCCCCTTTATTTTTAAAGACCCCATTAAATTTAATAAAAAAGTTGACCCGCGAAAACTACAATTCGGCTCTCGAATCAGCAGACCTCGGATAGAGTTAGTGAAAAACTGTACATGAAACACAAGATTAAGTATCTTGTTTGTTGAAGATCAATGAAAAGAGAGATTCTGATTGCTACTACGAATCCGGGCAAAATCGCTGAGATAAGAGCGATGCTTGATGTTAATATCGAGTGGGTAGGGCTCTCTGATTTTGCTGATATCGGCGAAATTGAAGAGGATGGCTTAACCTTTGCCGAAAACGCACGAAAAAAAACGAACGGCTACGCTAAAGCCACCGGCCTTTGGACATTAGCCGACGACTCAGGTCTCGTAGTAGATGCACTCGGTGGCGAGCCAGGTGTAAAATCGGCACGTTTCTCAGGTGCAAAGGATAAAGACAGAACACTGTTAGATCACAAAAATATAGCAAAGGTTCTTAAACTACTGACCGGCGTCCCTAAAGAAAAAAGAACCGCAAGATTCGTTTGCTGCCTGTGCCTGGCAAGCCCTGATAAAATTCTCATAGAAACCAAGGGGACACTGGAAGGTCTTATAACAGAAAAAGAAATCGGAGAAAACGGCTTCGGCTATGACCCAATATTCTTTGTGCCGCATCTTAATAAAACAGTCGGCCAATTAACCGCAGAAGAAAAAAACGCCATCTCGCATCGCGGCAACGCCATCCGAAAACTAAAAGCCTTGCTTGAACAGCTTCTAAAAACTGAAGCATGAACACAGGTGTCAATCGGTTGCGGTTGCGCAACTCGTAACGGTTACGTTTTACGTAAGACGTTTTACGAAACGAGCAGCGCAACCGATAAACGAAAGACGAGTTGTAAATTTTTGTCACGTCCTATAACATAAACCAAACGTAGTTTCGTCACACAAAACTCTTGACAGACCAAGTCACTTTTGGTATAATGATATCCGAAATCGGAGGAAATCCCACGGAATTAAATGGGGGGTAGATAGTGCACTTTTAATGCATCTGGCAGGAGATGTGTGATGAAAAAAAGTACGTTCGGCTCTTTAGGGCTATTATTGTCGGCTCTGGCGCTGATACTCGGCCCGATTACAAAAATCAGCGCTGAACCTAAAAAGACCGGTCTTGACGAGTGGTTTGAGCTTAGAACTTTCACCGATAAATGGCTGAACCATAAATATCCGGAAGACGGCTCCTATTTTAGCTCCGACCTTGATCACAGCTATACTGTTGACTTTGCTGACTTTGCCCTCTGGGCAAAATATTGGCAAACAAATAAAGGCTATACCATAGCTTATGATCCTTATGATGGCGTGGATTGGTACGGGTGGCATAGAGCGCTGGCTCAGCACCATGACCATATGGGCCGATTATCTTTAGACAGAATAAACGGATACGACCAGGCAGGCTATAATGTAATTGTCCCCTTGGATTACGCAGGGAAACAATCCGGCGGAACAGACTACTGCGATTACAGACTCTGGCCGGTTCACCAGTTTCTTTCTGGTTTCAATAGCGACGAAGAGGTACTTGCCACCTTAAATAATATAAGGCTTTTCATCCCTTCCATGGAGGAGATTGGTTGTCACCATATCACCTCGCCATTTCTTACCACATACATAGAATTGTGGGAACCTGCCTATTCGCCCATCAAGCAGCAATGGCACTACCAAACCAGCCAGGAGTGTATAGACCTGATTAATCTATATGGAGGAATGGCAATAATAGCGCATCCCACGGAAAATGCAAATTACTATCTGAATCTGCAGAACTACAAAGGAATCGAGATTGTAAACGCCCACTACTACCGGTTGTGGCTTCTTGGGCAGTCTCAGCTTGATTATAACGAACATTTCCAGGCCGTTTGGGACGACCTGCTCACCAATAAAGGTACAAAGATATGGGCCTTCGCGGTTAACGACTGGTGGGGACCCTGGAACAACAGCGACGAACCTTTCATAGATAGCGGTAAGATTATGGTGATGCTTCCTTCCTATAATACGGCTGATTACAGAAATTCACTGGAAAAGGGCTGCCTCTTCGCCATTCACGATAGGGGTGCAGGAAAACAAAACAAAGGTAAGTATCCTATAATCTCAGCGATAACAGCCAGCAAACATAATATCACCATATATACCGATGGTCAGGTCAGCTGGATAGCTAATGGACAAAGGATAGCGCAAGGCAATTCCATAGATCTGACTGAGTATCCGTCCGATTCAGGCTTTAAGTATATAAGGGCTGAAATCAGCAACGCTTACGGCACCGTCTTCACACAACCCTGGACCTTGGCTCTGATTCCGTAATAATGGTTTGTGCCCCGCAAAAATCCTGCAATAAACCTGTCCTGCCTGTCCCGAGCAAGGCCGAAGGATTGCGGGGTTAAATATACTTGTTTTGCCAAACCTTACCCAAAATTTGCAAATTGTTTCTTGACATTCCAGCAAGCTCCCTATATTTGTCCAATTCTAAATTCCGTTGTAAAAATCGCCGATGAGTGAATAAACAATGTTTAGCCCCCAAATTTATTTGGGGGTTTTTGTCCCGTAGTAAAAAAATGGCACAATCGAATTCACATAAATCTCTGGTTATTGTCGAATCGCCTGCAAAAGCCAAGACGATAAATAAATATCTCGGCCCGGATTTCGAAGTCAAATCTTCTATGGGACACGTCCGGGATCTGCCCTCAAAAAATTTCGGCGTGGATATCGAAAATAATTTTGAACCCACTTACGAAATTACTTCCAGCCGACAGCGTACAGTCAAAACTCTGAAAGCCGCGGCAAAAGAATGTCAGGACCTTTATCTGGCTACCGACCTTGACCGTGAGGGCGAAGCAATTGCATGGCACTTAGCTCAAATCCTCGGCATACCGGAGGAAAGAACCTACCGTGTAATCTTCAATGCTATTACCAAATCAGCTATAATACATGCGTTCGATGAGCCAGGCAAAATCAATATAGACAAGGTTATGGCACAACAGGCTCGGCGAATTCTCGACCGGATAGTCGGCTATGAAATTAGTCCCCTGCTGTGGAAAAAGGTTGCTCGTGGCCTTTCCGCAGGCCGAGTTCAATCGGTCGCCGTTAAAATAATTGTTGAAAGAGAGAGGGAAATCTGCAATTTCAAACCAAAAGAATACTGGCTAATACCAACCGTATTCACCACCGATTCG
>CAZQKO010000187.1:0-4118 GCA_964593945.1 uncultured Pirellulales bacterium
ATCGTGTAATTTTACCGTCGGCGAGATCGGGGTGCAGATTCATTCCCCTGTCCCTGCTGAGACCAGTCTTGCCCAGCCCTGCCTCTGGTGGCTCTTGTGTTGCGGCCACGCCCGTCCTGCTCTTGCTGTGCTTCTCTCTCCGCCAACTCTTCCATTCTCAGAACGATGTCTTCGAACCGCTCCTCTCTGTTAAGCAATATCCCATCAATAGCTGCTGTTGTCTTTTTCGCTTCCTCCTCAACAGCAACGGCTTGTATAAAAGCATACTGCGTCCGGACATCTGTGTATACAAATTGCATCAGGGCTTCCTTGTTATCGAGCGTTGTTTGGAGCCACTGGTTGATCTTGTTCCAGGTTTCGGAATCCAACTGTTCACCTTCGCCAGGCTCGCCTCTACGTCCATATACGCCTTCGCGTCTCATTTCCTGTCCCGGTCCGGCAGTACCGCCGTATCCCTGCTGGTATCCTTCTTGAAGATTTCTGCCTCTTGTGCCCCTGCTGCCTCTGGCCATGCCTCGACCACGTGAAACCTCTTGCTGTTGGCTCTGCCTTGCCTCTCTTCTCTGCGCTGAAAGCTCTTTGCGAACTTTGCCGGAGATATCGTCCCTGCTTAATAACACATTATCAATCGTCTTTGTTGTTTTTTCAGCTTTTTCTTCGGCAGCGATCTTGCGTACAAAAGTCATCTCTAGCTTAACCTGTTCTTCCACTACTCTGATTAGACTTGTTCTGTTATCAATCCTTCTCTGGGCCCACGCACTTTTTTCAAGCCGACTTTTGCTTTCAACTTCCTCCAACGATTCTGCAAGGCCTTCATATGTCTTGACCCTGGCTTTTATTTCATTGGCATCGGCAAGTATTTCTTCACTGGTTCTTGAGATTACAACGAGGCTGCTTCCCGGCTGAGCCTGTCCCTCAAAGCCCTGGTACGAAAGTCCCCCGGGCCGCTGGCGCGTGGGTCCCTCTGTTTGGCCTCTACGGCCATAAAGTCCTTCGTCCATAAGGAGCTGAGCCGGTTCTGTGGCACCGTGTTTGAGCAGCAGGTCCACCATTTCATTACGGTTTTTCCTTCTTGCTAATGACAGAGCATTATCATTGCCCGCTTGTGCGTTGACATCCGCGCCTTTGGAAATCAGCAATTCCACGATTTCCTTGTGGCCGTTATCCGCCGCGAACATCAGTGGTGTCTGCTCAGCATTTGTCTTTGTATTGATATTTGCGCCCTTTTCAATAAGCAGATTTACCGCATCGCTATTGCCTTTAATTGCTGCGAAGTGCAAGGGCGTATTACCACTGTTATCCTGTGCATTAACATCGGCTCCTTCGGAGATTAGCAGCTCCACCGTTTCATTGTTGCCGTACCAAAGAGCGGTTTGTAGTGACGTCCAGGTTTGTCTGTTCTTTGCGGTGACATCCGCGCCTTTCGAGATGATCGATTTGATCCGGTCAATGTCCCCGCCTATTATAGCATTGTGGAGTGACTCGGTTAATTTTTCCTGCTCAGGCCCGGTCGGAAGTTTTCGCTCATCTGCTTGCTTCCGTGCACTTTCCGTTGATTGAACAGGCCAGTAGACTGCGTCGCCTTCGTTGGCCCACATTCTTACATTGCCTTTGCCGTCTCGAGCCATGTCACCGCCATCATCATCGTAATCTACTCCGAAACTGTAGAGCGTAAAGGACTCTCTTGTTTGCTTATAAACAAAAGGATTGTTGCTAAATGGGTCTGTCGGAAGCTCTTTAATATAGCCGGCTGGAACAAGCTCCGGAAGCGATGCAGGATACATACCTTTGTCACTTTTATATCGCAGAATGGCGAGCGTTGTTATTAAGGCCTGTGTGTCCGCCCTGCTGCGATATTCTATTTCTATTATCTTAGTCATATCAGTCGTCAAAGGATTATCACTTGGTGGGGACTGAGCTGGCTCAGTATGTATCTGCCAGGGAGTTTTGGCCGCCATTGTGTCATAGTATTCAAGAGCGTTTTTCAAGTACGGCTTAAAAGCATGGTATTGAGGGTCTGTTTCAATTTGCTCCTGCATATAAATTTTTTCGCCACGAATATCAAACGGCTCACTGTAGTTCGCCGAGAGCTGCTCCAATTGATTCTGTAGATTCTTCGTCGAGTCGGTGTCAATCATTTTTTCATCGAGGATGTTAAACGCAGCACTTGTAGAAAAGCTCTTTACACCAATCCCTACCAGTTTTTCTACGAGGAGTTTCGGCCCTGCTGCAATATGTGCTCCAGATCTATATAGAGTCACTATATCGTTGACAGCACCGCTGACTCCGCCGTCTTCAGCCTGAAGCATCGCCCGAGCCTGTAGTGCCATTGCTAATTCCTTTATTGGTGTTAAGCGAGGCATTTCGGTCTGCGGTTTCTGGTCGGTTTGCGTGAACCAGCAATATGATTTCTGACTGCCAAGTTGCAGTTGCTCAAGTGCGCTGCTGTTATCCTGCACCCATTTTCTTAACAAGGCCTGTTGTTGCGTGGGCTGTTCTTTTGGCCAGGTTCTTGTTGATATTGTTAGGTCCGTAGGCTTTTTTATCAAAAGTTCTATTGCCTTTTGGTAGTAAGGCGCTGCGTTATCGCTTTCAGGACGCCCTGCTATGCCTATTTTATTAAGCTCGGCGACGTAATCAGTTTTATCCGCCTGGTCTTGCGCGACGCACAGACCGGCACCAAGTAATGTCATTGTCACTGTGATGAGGGACACCATCCAGTGAGGTTTCTTTACGCACAACATATTATTCACCTTTCTTTAAGAAATTTCCGATGTCTTGTGGCTTGGTGGAAGCTCTTAACTTTCTCTGTGGGTGGTCTGGATTTATTGCCTTTCCACCAGTTGTTTGTCCGATAAGCACACTAATATTTTACCATTTTTGTGGAAAATAGGCAAATTTGATTTTAGCCCCCTATTCAAACCTGCTCTATGGTCGCAAGGCCGAGTCTTTCTGCGATACTGTCGAACTCGTCCAAAGAGTAGAATTCGATGATAATCCTGCCTCTTTGGCCGTTTTTGCGGGTTTCAATGCTGACTTTTGTGCCGAGCTGCTGGCTTATTTTGCTTTCGAGGTCCTGAATATGAGCTGGTTTTGAGCGCGCGGTAATTGTAGTCCGGCCGGTGCTTGTAAGGTATCTTCGGACTAATCTTTCGACCTCGCGTACGCTAAGTCGGCCTGCCAGCGCCCGGTTGGCTAACTTTCGCCGAAGCTCATCGGTCGGCAGGGCGAGTATCGCCCGTGCATGGCCCATAGCCAACTGGCCGTTGCTGAGCATTTGTTTTATTTCATCCGGTAAGTCCAGCAAGCGCAGATAGTTAGCGATAACAGAGCGGTCTTCGCCGAGCCTTTCAGCGGCCTCGGCCTGGGTCAGGCAGAAGGTGCTTAAATAGTTTTGGTAGGCCTTGGCTCGTTCGATCGAGTTAAGGTCGATCCGGTGTATGTTCTCCACCAATGCCAATTCTAACATTTGTTCATCGGTTGCCTGCCGAACAAGAGCCGGTATTGTTGTCAACGAAGCTATCTGAGCGGCTCGGAATCGGCGCTCACCGGCTATTAGTTCGTATCCAGGCCCAGCAGGGCGGACAATAATGGGCTGAATTATGCCGTTGGCCTTGATGGACTTAGCCAATTCCTCCAGCTCCTGCTCATTCCACACCGTCCGTGCCTGATACGGATTTGTCGATATGGCGTTCAAACTGATTTCCCGTAGAGATTCACTTAACTCTTTGTCAGCCGGAAAGTTAGGAGCTGGTTCCTGCTCCGTCACAGGCGGTTTTATTGCTGAAACGTTATATTTTATAGGACCTAATAATGATTCCAGCCCCCTGCCGAGATGTTTTGGCTTTTCTTGCTTTTTGGTCTCCATAGTAATGCTCCTTCAGGATCACGTTTTTATGTTACCAAGATTCGTTATTTTATCTATTGTGTGCATATTATCAATCTAATTTACAGCCCAGTTTGCCCCGTGAGATAGGCCGCAGGCCATCCATCTCACGGGGTGAACGCGCCAAAGACACAACAAGTAATTGCTTCTTAACGGAAGCTCAATTATTTATCTGTATGATATTTCGGAATAATCGCTGAAATTTCTGCAACTTTATCAGGTTAAAAAATCG
>CAZQKO010000188.1:0-4061 GCA_964593945.1 uncultured Pirellulales bacterium
CGCACACCCAATTTGCCGGGGATATAGACGCCCGGCTCAATTGTAATAACCTCGCCGGCCTGCAGTCTGCCGGTGGTCACAGCTTTTATGAAAGGCAGCTCATGTATCTCCAAACCAAAACCATGTCCCGAGCCGTGCTCGTAGACAGGCAAACCATTCTTGCGAATTACCTCTCTGGCAGCAGCATCAATCCGTACGATTTCGGCATCGGCCCTGACCATCTTTATAGCGGCCGCCTGTGCCTGCTCCACCACGTCAAAGACCCTTTTATAGAAATTGACAAATCCGGCTTCAGACGGAGCCGTCGGCGTACCAACCGCAAAACATCGGGTAATGTCACTGCAATATCCCTTGTATTTGGCGCCGAAGTCTATCAGCACGGTATCGTTTCTTTTAAGGGTCTTTCTGCCCGGCTGATGATGAGGACGTGAGGCATTCGGGCCGAAGGCGACAATAGTATCGAAGCTATTTACCGCGCCAAGTTTGCGAATCTGAAAATCGAGCAGACCCGCAAGCTCATTCTCTGTCATCCCCGGCTTTATCTGGCAAAAAATCTGCTCAAAAGCCTTTGCCGCTATAGAAGCAGCCCGCCGAATACAGTTGATTTCCCCACTGTCTTTAATGCTCCGAAGAGACTCGATGAAACTATCCGCTGTTTTGAGCCGGGTTTTCATACATTTTTGTAATACATCGAAGCCGGCAAGTGAGACAGACCTTTCAATTCGTACATTATCGATTCGGACCGACTTAAGCTGCCGTACCAGCTTGGCCGCAGCCTGGGCTATAGGCTCGGAATTAGCCCGCATGATGATTTTGCAGCCGATACATTCTTTCTGAGCCTGCTCGGCGTATCTGCTGTCGGTTAAAAGAAAAGTTTGTCTTTTGGTAATCAGAGCCCAGCTATCGGAACCCATAAAGCCGGTCGTGTAAGTTACATTGGCAGGATTAATCACGATAAGGCAATCTGTTCCCTGATTGCGAAGCTCGCGACGAATTGCCTTGATGCGCTTTGTTATTATCTCTCTGTTCATTATCTCAATCAATAATCATAATTACCGCTCCCTAACGGTCGCGGCTCTGTTCTTCATATTCTTTTGAAAAATTTTACCGTGAGTATCTTCATTAACACTCATAGAACAAAAAATAAAGTATTTTTTACTAAGGCGTTTGGATTTCGGCCATTTTATTCTTATATTTTTATTAGATTAGGATATTGCTGGGGGGGAGACAGGGTGGAATATAAATACCACACTGTTCTTTTGGCGTCTTCGGAGGGAGAGAAAACTTTTTGTATTAACCTTTTTTCACTTAGTACGGCCCTGCACCAATTGTCCTTCTGCGGAAGAACCGGCCTTAGATAAGGCTGGGATCAAAGCAGCAGGCTCAATTGGCGCGGGGTTTTTTTATGTCTTGTCCATGGAGCTATTTGCCATTACAATGTGAGTCTGAATAGATCGTTTATTTAAGATAATTGTATAATGCTGCTACCTATTCGTACAAACGTTTCTCCGAGACGAACACCATACACAAATTACGCTTTGATAGTCATCAACGTGTTGATTTTTTTACTCACGTATTCGCCGGTTGTCAATCCTTATACAAGAGAAGTTACACGAATTCTTCGACCCTGGGCGAAGCAATTTATGCTCACCCCCAACAAGTGGCAGTGGTGGCAGTTTGTAAGCTACGCATTCCTGCATGGAAGCTACCCGCACATTATCGGAAACATGTTCTTTCTGTATCTGTTCGGCAACAATGTAAACGACAAAATCGGGCACCTTGGATATCTTGGCTTTTACCTTGCTGGGGCAATACTCAGCGGCATAGGTCATGCGGCTGCCAATTCTTCCTCGATTGTATCCACTCTGGGAGCCAGCGGAGCCGTCGCTGCTGTTACCGGTGCATATCTTGTATTATTTCCCCAGACCTTAATAACTGTCCTTTACTTTTTCTTTTTCATAGGAACAATAGAAATACCGGCGTTGTACTTTATCGCTTTCAAGTTAGTTATCTGGGATAACATTATCGAACCGCGCTTTGCTCCTGCACCCATCGCTTACGGTGCCCACATGGCGGGATATGCGTTTGGCATCGCAGCTATATTGGCACTTCTCGCAAGCGGTTTGCTTGGCAGCAGTAATTTCGACTTGTGGGCAATGATAAAGCGGTGGAATCGACGGCGTCAATTCCGCGATGTTGTATCAGGCAGTTACGACCCATTTACCGGCCCGATAGGAAGGAAACCGATAAAGGTAAGAGAGGTAAAAAATACCAGCTCAACTGTTAGCGGAAACGAAGGCAAAATAACAAAGCTTCGCAATGAAATCACTAATCGGCTTGCTCAGCGCAACCTGCCCGCTGCAGCCGATGCCTATCTGGAACTTATGAAGCTTGACAGCAACCTGGTTCTGCCACGCCAGCAACTATTGGATATTGCCAATCAATTAGTCAACGATAAAAGGACCGCTGAAGCGGCTCAGCCCTACGAACAGTTCTTAACTCATTACAGCAGTTACGAATATGCCGAGCAGGTGGAGCTGATGCTCGGCCTATTGTACTCACGTTATCTCCATAACCCACAGAAAGCGGTAAAGCATCTGAAGGTGGCCGCTGAAAAGCTCTCCGATCCCGGACAATTGAAGATGTGCAAAGACGAACTTGCCCGACTCCAAGCCTAAGCCTCACCCTTAACCACTATAGCGGCCAAATTTGCGATAATAAAAATTTGACAATATCTAAAAAGAGTGGTAATTTTATGCCAAAGAAGGTAATTTGTGATTTGTTACTGGTACTTGGTGAATGGTAACTGGATATTGAATATACCATTTAACCAATAACTATTTAACCAGTCCCTTAGGGACCAGTTACTATTCAAACAGTTACCAATTAACTAATTTTTACGGGAGGCAGAAAATGGAGTTTCAAAAAAATTGCCCAGGAAGCCCGGCACAACTAAAATTAAACCAAATTTATAAATCCGCTTTTCTTCTTGTTTTATTAGCAGCTATAGCATCTGTCGGCTTTGCTCAACCAGCCGCGACTTCGCCTGAAGAATCTGCTTCGATTGGTGACGCCAATGCTGCCGCTGCTCACGTTTTTCCCTACGTTGCCGAGATAACAGGCAATGATGTCCGCATTCGTTCCGGCCCAGGCACGAATTTTTATGATTGCGGTAAATTCTACAAGGGTGACAGAGTCGAAGTGGTCAGAACGCAATTCGGCTGGTCCTGCATTGTTCCACCGGCAGGCAGCTTCTCCTGGATTTCAATGCAATATATCACTGTTAATCTGGATGATACCACCGTTGGTGTCGTTACCGGCGATGTTAGTGTATATGCCGGCTCTGATGAGGTAAAGCCGATGCACTCTACCTACGAGCAGGTGGCCCTTAAACGGGGGGATAAAGTCAAATTATTAGGCGAGGAGAAGGACGATTATTACAAAATTGCTCCGCCGAGCGGCGCCTATCTTTGGGTGAGCAGCCAGTATGCCAAGCCAGCCGGCCCGGTTATTGCAGGTCCCCCTCCCACGACGGGGACATATTTAACCGATGCCCCCTTAGGGGTTCCTACTATAGCTTCTGTTGAGTCTGAGAAACTCAAAGAATTTTACGCTCTGCAGGAGAAAATCAAAGCAGAACGGGCCAAACCGATAGACCAACAGAATTATGCAGAGATAAAAAAGGCAATGAAAGATATTGCCGACAAAAAAGACTCTGGTAAGGCTGCTCGCTACGCAGAGTTTGTGATTAGACAAATAGAAGGTTTTGAACTGGCTGTACAAATAGCCAAGGAAGCTCAGCTCCAGAACACACAACTACAAAAAGTCATGGAGGGGATAGATAAGGCCCACGCCACCAAGATGGCTAAATTCAAAGACTTGGGCAGGTTTATGACTATTGGGCAGTTCCAAACTTTTGAGACATACGGTGCCGGCCATTACCGAACTGTTGATGACTCTGGCAAAATGACGTGTTATGCTTTACCAAGTGACCAGCTCTCAGAAACAGATTTAAGCAAGTTTATAGGCAAGAAGGTCGGTTTGGTCGGAACAGTCGAGCC
>CAZQKO010000189.1:0-4020 GCA_964593945.1 uncultured Pirellulales bacterium
CGCCAGCCGAGGGAGTTGTAACGGATGTCATCAATGGTGTTAGAGATAATGTCCCCGGCTCTATGAATCCGTATTCGGCATTGGGAAATGCGGTCTTTATTCAGCACAGTGAATACGAAGTGTCGATACTGGCCCATCTAAAATTCGGCAGTGTAAAGGTAAAAGTCGGCGATAAAGTCGAAAGGGGGCAGCTAATAGGTCTATGTGGAAACTCAGGCAACTCTTCCGAGCCGCACCTGCACTATCACCTTCAAAATACTCCCATAATACAGGATGGCACCGGAATTAAGTGCTGCTTCCAGGAGGTAATGTTGTTAGAAAATGGCAAGAAACAGTTAAAGAGTGACTACTCACCGATAAAGGGTGAAATCGTTGTCGTGAAGTAAATTTGAGCGACACTGATAGGATAATCAGTACTTTTTCCGGAATCGCGCGGTGGGGATGTTCAATAGCTTGCGGTATTTGGCCACTGTGCGTCTGGCCAGGTTTGTGATGCCGGCCTCCGCTAATTTCTGGCGTATCTGCTCATCACTTAAGGGCTTGGTTTTGTCTTCGGCATCGATAATTTCCTGCAGCTTGACCCTTATCGCCTCCCAGCTGTGGGCCTGGCCGTTATCGTCCTGCATTCCACCGCTGAAGAATTTACGCAAAGGCAGCACTCCCCAGAAGCATTGTATATATTTACCGGCAACCGCCCGTGAAACCGTAGCCAGATGCACGCCAACGTCATCGGCCACTTTTGACATTGGCAGTGGGCGAAGATAAAGCGTACCTTTGTCGAAAAAGTCCCTCTGATGTTTTACAACCGATTCTGTCACTTTCAGCAGCGTATTTTTTCGCTGCTCTATCGCATCTATTACCCACTGGGCCGAGCGAAAACTGTTTTGTAAAAACTTTCGCGCCTTTTCGCCGATCTTCGTGTCTTTCGCCATTTTCAGATAGTAGCTGCTTAGTTTTAAGCTCGGAAGATTGGAATCGACCATCCGCACAGAATAACCGTCCGAATCATTGGGAGATTCTACTATTACGTCGGGCGTGATGGGATGGTTTCGGTCGCGACCTATTTGCAGTCCAGGTGAGGTATCCAGTTTACTCAATCGTTCGACAGCCTGATTGATTCTGTCGATGCTGCAGCTCATCTTCTTAGCAATGTCCGGCAGGCGATTCTCCAGCAGCTCATCCATATATTCTGCTACCAGCCGATATTCAAAGCTCATATCTGGGTTCCCATTTTGCTTTTCTTTTGCAAAATGGGGTCCCTCTTCACCGCTTTGGGCTATTTGAATAAGCAAACATTCTTTTAAGTCACGTGCCCCGACACCGGCAGGCTCTAATCTTTGTACCAGCTCCAGGGCCTTTTTCAAATCATCAAGGGTGAAGTCATTTCTATCTTTATTGTGCAGCTGCTCTAATCTTACAGTCAGATACCCTCTATCATCGATGTAATCTATGATCATACTGCCGGCTTTTTTCACAGGCTCTTCGGCATCGATTAATCGCCACTGTTCTGTTAAATGCTCGTTGAGTGACACGGGAGGTGCGGCTGTATTTTTTAAGGCCTCAAGTTTTTTATCAGGCCCATCGGCTTGCCTGCGGGTGTAGGATGGTCCGGCCTGCTCTATGTATTCTTTGAACTCGCCCTCCAGACTTTCCAGCCGCTCAAAGTCTTCGGCCTTGTTGTTGTCCGTATCGACGATTAAATCTTTTTGGCTGATATCATCCTGCTGGGTATCCCGTTCGGTCGGCTCAGCCTCTTCAGTGCTTGAAGGCTCAGCCATCTCCAGAACAGGATTATTATTTAGCTCCTGCTCGATTCTTTCCTGAAGTGCGAGGATCGGAAGCTGGAGAATCTCCATTGATTGAATCATGTGCGGAGCGAGCTTCATTCGCTGCTCCATCCGCATCTGACCTGTCATCTCCATCTTCATAAGCTTGCCTGAAAGACTTGTTTATTGTGTCCCCTCGCTCCTTTACCTTTATTATAAGTGTACTTAAAAGCCTCGTCAACGCTTGGATGTCTATCAAAACACTTTAGTCTAATTCCTGTCTGCCGATTATCGCATCTGTAAGCATTTTGCCGCTTGCATATTCGATAGTAGTGCCGGTAGGAAGCCCCCTGGCCAAGCGGGTGATTTTTACGCCGGTGGATTTTATCAGCGAGCTTATATAAAGTACAGTGCCGTCGCCGGCCATATTAGGATTGGTGGCCATTATCACTTCCTGGACATTGCCTGTGCGTATCCGCTCGACGAGCTTGTCGATAGTCAAATGCTCCGGCTCTATTCCTTCCAGTGGTGCGATATGACCGCCGAGGACGTGATACACCCATTTGCAGGTGCCGGTTTTCTCTAATGCGATCACATCTTTCGGCTGCTCGACGATGCAGATTAGATTCTTATCCCGCCGGGGGTCGGAGCAGATAGAGCAGATTGGCTGCTCTGAATAATTATAGCAGATTTGGCAACGCTTGATTTTGGTCTTGACGTCTTTTATCGCCTCCGCCAGAGCCATAGCTTCTGTCTGCTCGGCTTTTAGAATATAAAACGCCAGCCGTTCCGCCGTTTTAGGCCCAATTCCTGGCATCTTGCTAAATTCCTCGATGAGCTTATTCAGAGTTTCAGTATAAACACCACTCATAGTTTTTCACTCCTGTGTATCAGCTCTTCCATAAGATTTGTCGTCGCCATACCGGTGACGGCTAAACATTGGTATTTCATTTTGTATTCAGCCATTTACTATCTTCGCAAAAACATATTACCCGGCAGTTGCTTTATTAGTCCTTTGAGCCTCAGCGAGATTAAACCTGCATTTATATTGCCCGGCGGCAGAGCCGTATCTGTGATTATCTGGTCAATCTGTATCGGCTCTTTGCTCAGGCAGTTGTAAATCGTCTTCTCATCGTCACTGAGCTTTAGCTGGCTCGCGTCGAATAAAAGCGTCTCAACCTTTTCAGATGCCTTTACCGCCGCTTCGCTAACGTGGCTTTGCAGTTGCTCGCCGATATAGCCCAGGGCCTCCATTACATCCTCAACAGACTCAATTAGCCTCGCACCTTGTTTTAATAGCTGGTGAGCGCCTTTACTCAACGGCGAATCAATTTTTCCCGGCACCGCCATTACCTCGCGGTTGTTCTCCAGCGCCTCTTTTGCGGTTATCAGCGCTCCGGAATGCAGGCCCGCCTCGATGACGATTGTCCCCAGTGACAGTCCGGCTATTATCCGGTTGCGAGGCGGAAAATTCTCGGCTAACGGCTCATACTGGAGCGGCAATTCACTGATGCAGGCGCCGGATTCAGCTATAAGCTCGAAGAGCTTCTTGTTCTCCGGCGGAAATATATTTGCCAGGCCGCAGCCCTGTACTGCAATCGTACGACCGCTGGCCGACAGCGCGCCGTGATGAGCAGCGGTGTCTATACCGCGAGCCATTCCGGAGACGATAGTAAAACCCGCCGAGCCTAAAAAATGAGCGAATCGCGAAGCCTGCTCCTGGCCGTACAAGCTGCACCGCCGGGTGCCGACTATGGAAATCGCCAAGTTGTCCTGCCTGCTCAAAGTACCCTTTATATAAAGAATCGGCGGCGGGTCGTAAATCTGCTTCAGCATCGGTGGATAACGCTTATCTTCTATGTTGATTATCCAGACTCCGAGTTTGTCAGCCAGTTCCAGCTCATTGGCGACATCGAATTTTTCGCGCGTTGCAGCAATCCGCTCAGCGGTCTTGAAACCTACATCATTTATTCTGGTCAGCTCACTGACGGAAGCTCCCATAGCTCGATCTACTGAGCCAAAGTGCCTTATCAGCCGAGTAAAAGTAACCGGACCGATGCCATCGGCTCTAATCAATTTGAGCCATTTGTCGATGTCTGGTGAATTAGTCTGTGTTGACAATTTAACTTGTGCCTTAGGTATACGGTTGTTTGTCATAATTGCTCGCCGTGCCCCTTAGGGGGCAGGTTTGTCGGAATTGGCTTTGATTGGGTTTGTTTTCACCAAATGTCCAATACAATATTTTTCTCATAAT
>CAZQKO010000190.1:0-3941 GCA_964593945.1 uncultured Pirellulales bacterium
GAGTCTGGGTATAGTGCTCGTCAATCCTCCATAGAACCCAACGACATCTGCTGGTCTGTGCTGTTGTAAAAACTCGTGGTCGGCTCCAGTCAAACTACCTCTGGGGCCGTACCTGCGAAGGTTGTTCTCATCTATAACCTCAGCATCCCACTTTTCCATTTTATTAACGGCAGTAGCAACGCATACCGGCCCCAAGGCGGTGGTCTTCCTGGCGATGCGAGAATAAATGTTAAAAGCCGGATAAGCCGGAATAACTACTCTCAACCGATACCTTTTTTTCGATAAATCAAGCATAGTAAAAAATCCAATCAAACATTTGAATGATTGTACGATTTCTTATTGTTTCAGACAAATAAAATTTGGTTAAATTGGGGGGGGTAGCATCAAAGCAGCCGAACTACTTATTATACCTTCGCTTAATCTGCCGGATTAAGGTGCTAATTCGCCCAGCTCATACAGGATAACTGCTGAGGCAACGACAGCCGCGGTCTCCGTTCGCAAAATCCGTTTTCCAAGGCTAAAGGCTGTAGCTCCCTGGCTGCAAGCGTCAGCAATTTCGTCATCTGTAAAGCCACCCTCCGGGCCGATAAACAAAGCCACTGCAACCGGTTCAGCATGACCGATTTGCAATATTTCTCGTACACTTGAGCCGGCTGCCACCGGCGAACCGATGAGACAACGGTCAAAACAACTGAGCCTGCATACAGCATCTGCGAAATTGACAGGCGCATTGAGCTGTGGGATTCGATCTCGGCCCGACTGTTCGGCAGCCTCGGTAATTATGTCCTTCCAGCGGGAAAGTTTACGTGGCGTTATTGCGTCTTGTCTGCGAACAATACTTCGCTCGGTCACTATCGGTACAAAAGATGCGACGCCCACCTCGGTGCACTTTTGCAGCACCCATTCAAACTTCTCGCGAGCCAGGAGACTTTGGTATAGTGTAATCTGCGTGTTCGGCTCTGCCTGAGCCTGTTGCCTGGATACCACTTCGCCTACAACATCCTGTCGGCCAACCTTAGTTAAGATTACCGTGTATTCGCAGCCGGTGTTATCCAACACGATGACGTGGTCACCGGATTTCATCCGCAGGACATTTCGAATTTGATGGGCCTGTCGGCCCGTGAAAACTACCTGTTGGCCACGCAGGCCCTCTTCGGCAACAAAAAAACGATGCATTACCTTTAAGCCCCTATATTTAATTCATTAATTTTGATAACGACATCAGACAATACTCTATTTATAATGCTACCCTGTGACGACTGATTCGACAAATCAAAAACGAGCCTATTTTTATGCTTCGGTTGCAGTTTTGCTATGGTCAACAGCGGCCTCAGCTTTTAAAATCTCTCTACGTTATATAGATGTTCTGCCGCTTCTTTTCTTCGCCTCGATCGTGTCAACAGCCGCATTTTTTATGCAATTATTGTTCTCCGGGAAAATAGCCTTACTTAAGACCTTATCGAAAAAAGATTATCTAACGTCCGCCCTATTAGGATTTCTCAATCCTTTTCTCTATTATGTAGTACTGTCAAATGCATACAATATACTTCGAGCGCAGGAAGCAATGACTATAAACTGGGTTTGGCCTATAATGCTTGTGCTGCTATCCATTCCGCTGCTCCATCAAAAAATCAAGCTACCAAGCTTTCTCGCGATAACTATCAGCTTTTTAGGCGTTTTTATCATTGCAACACAAGGTGATATTGGGGGATTTCAATTCAGTAATCCTACAGGTTTTTTGTTAGCATTAGGCAGCACATTAATCTGGTCGCTATTCTGGATATATAATGTAAAAGATAAACGTGATGAAGCGGTCGGACTATTTCTGAATTTTGCGTTCGGCTCGGTTTACATATTCACAGCGATGCTACTTTTTGCTGAAACAAAAATTCCAAGCTGTAGAGGTATTTGGGGGGCTGCTTATATTGGATTATTTGAAATGGGTGTCACTTTCCTGGTGTGGCTGCGAGCGCTAAAATTAGCAAAGACCACCGCGCACGTCGCGAATCTGGTTCTGTTAGCCCCTTTCTTTTCGCTGGTAGTGATTCATCTTGTCGCCGGCGAAGAGATTTTCCCATCAACAATAATCGGGCTGGTCTTTATTGTCGGCGGTATAATACTACAGAAAATTTGGGATTAACATAGTTTTTGCAGAAAAAACTCCGGTCAACAATAACTTGCAAGTTTTTTTGTTGGATTATTGACTACCGTATTTTATGTAAGTAATATTACATAACTATTTATAAACAGAATACATCTTTGTTTTGCGGATTTAATCACACTGAAAAAAAGAAGGAAAGGAGATTATTATGGGTAATTCAAGCTATGTTAAAATCGTTACTACAGTTTTTCTCTTTACAGCTTGTTCAGCGCTGGCGGAACCATGTCTAACAATCTACAACCAGAATTTTGCGGTGGTACGCGATAATCTGGATCTCGACCTGTCGAAGGGAATTAATGAAGTTAGTGTCACGGACCTTACCGCGCATCTTGAGCCGGATTCGGTGATTCTCCGCGACCCAAAAGGCAAACGCGCAATACAGATTCTCGAACAAAACTATCGAGCCGATCCTGTTTCCGAAGAGTTGCTGCTTTCGCTATATGAGGGAAAGGAAATCGATTTCCTCATAAGCGATGAGAAAGGCAATGGAAAAATCGTTCGCGGCAGAATTATCCGCAGTGGTTATACCCCTCTTAAATTAGATACACGCCAATACTGGGAGGAATATATTATCCGTCAAGTGATAAAGGAAAAAGTTTCAACAGGGCAGCCAATCATAGAAGTGGACAATAAGCTGCGCTTCAGCCTTCCCGGCAAGCCGCTCTTTCCATCACTTGCAGATGAGACGATATTGAAACCTACGATTCACTGGATTCTTCAAACAGATAAAAAGGGAAGCCTTAATGCCGAACTATCCTATATAACCAAAGGCTTAAATTGGAAAGCCGACTATAATATGCTCGCCCAAGAGAAGGGTGATACAATCCAGGTCATCGGCTGGGTGACTATAGACAATCAAAGCGGCAAGACGTTCGACAATGCACGTATTAAACTTTTGGCCGGCGATGTCAGCAAAATCCAAGATATAGAACGTTTGGTAGGTTATGGGTTGTCTGCTCCGTCACGAGATGGGCCGCCGGTATCGGAAAAAGCTTTTGAAGACTATCACATCTATACCTTGAACCGTCCTACCACCATTCGCGATAGAGAAACCAAACAGGTTGAGTTTCTGCGTGCAGAGGGCGTCGAAGCCAAGCGAATTTACGTCTATGACGGTGCGAAGCTCGATCTTGGTCGCTATCGGCGCTATGCTATGGAAAACATCCGACAAAATAAGGATTATGGCACACAATGCAATCCTAAAGTGTGGGTTATGAGGGAACTAAAAAACTCGAAAGAGAACCATCTGGGCATCCCTCTGCCGCAAGGCCGAATGAGGTTCTATAGGCTTGATGACGATGGACAACTGGAATTCACAGGTGAAAATTTAATTGACCACACACCACGCGATGAAACAGTCCGTGTCAGAACAGGAAATGCCTTCGATCTTATAGGTGAAAGAAAAAGACTCAATTATCAGATTGATACGGAACGGAACTGGCTGGATGAATCGTTTGAAATCAAAGTACGCAATCGCAAGGAAAAGGACGCCGTAGAAGTCAGAGTGGTTGAGCACCTGTATCGGTGGATTAACTGGGAAATTGTAGAAACGTCAAATGACTTCCTGAAAACAGACAGCCAAACAATGGAATTTCACATCAATATACCGGCAGGCCAAGAGAAAGTTATCACCTACAAGGTTCATTATACATGGTAAAAATACTTTCAGCCGGTGAGTGAAAAATTACTGATATGAAGTAGAATCGCTCGAGCGTTCAGGGTGCTGGTTTCATCATAATCCAGCCATTTCCAGAACGGTAGGAACGTGACGCTCCCAGCC
>CAZQKO010000191.1:0-3936 GCA_964593945.1 uncultured Pirellulales bacterium
TGCCATAAAAGTTCTATTAGTTCCTTGATTCCGGAGCCGGTAACTGCTGAAATAGCGTGGATCTCTTTGTTGAGCTTCTTTCTCAAATCAGCTACTGATTTTCCATTTGGTTCAAGGTCTATTTTGTTAGCCACGATTACTTCGTCTTTTTCTGCTAAGGTTTTACTGTATAATTCCAGTTCCCGGCGTATCTGAAAATAATTTTCAGCCGGGTCAGAGCCGTCCATCGGCATTATGTCAAGGATGTGTACCAAAATTTTAGTTCTTTCAATGTGTCTTAAAAATTCGTGCCCAAGCCCTGCTCCACGATGGGCGCCTTCGATTAGGCCGGGAAGGTCAGCCACGACAAATCGGCGGAAGTTGCTTAACTCAACAATACCCAGCACCGGCTCGATTGTAGTGAAGGGATACGCGGCAATTTTGGGCCTTGCGGCTGAGCAGCGGGAGATAAGTGTGCTTTTGCCGGCATTGGGCATGCCGACGAGGCCGATGTCGGCGATGAGCTTTAGTTCCAGCCGAATATTTCTTTCCTGGCCTTTTTGGCCCTGCTCGGCATATCTGGGCGCCTGGTTTATGGGAGTGGCAAAGGCCTTATTTCCTTTTCCACCCTTTCCACTCCGGCAGACACACACCTTCATGCCAATCTCATTGAGGTCTTTCAGAAGCAGATTCAGATCCATATCGTATATTAGTGTGCCTGGCGGGACACGTATAATCAGGTCTTGGCCGTCAGCGCCGTGTTTGTTATTTCCCAAGCCGGGTCGGCCGTTCTCCGCCTGCCAGTGGTGTCTGCCGGTAAAATCCAGCAGGGTATCGAGGTTTTCGACGGCATGGAAATATACACTTCCGCCTTTTCCGCCGTCGCCGCCATCAGGCCCACCTTTTGGTATGAACTTTTCCCGTCGAAAGCCCACACAGCCGTTGCCGCCGTCCCCGGCTTTGACCCAGATTTGTGCTTCGTCGATAAACATAACGTTCGTATTGCGTCTACAAAAAAAGGATGGTAAAAACCATCCTTCTTTTCTTGTTACCTGCCTTATTTTTTTGTCAAACTACGTGAACTTTTCTGCCTTGGAAGCAGATTGTTCCATCGGCAATCGCGAACAAAGTATAGTCCCTGCCCATACCGACATTAGAGCCGGGGAAGAACTTTGTTCCGCACTGCCGAACGATAATAGAGCCGGCCTTTACAGCCTGGCCGCCGAACAGCTTCACGCCTCTATATTGGGCGTTGCTGTCTCTGCCGTTCCTGGTAGAACCTTGTCCCTTTTTATGCGCCATATTTACTACCTCTGTCTTAGTACCTATCTAAATAACCCGCTCTATTGCGGCCGGCTGCAAAGCCCGATGCCTGCGTTGTCGGTCAAAAACGTTCTCAACGTGGAGTAAACCACGCCTCCGAGCCTTTTTGGCCTGCCGCCTTGGCCTTGAACTTTTCGCTCGGCCTCATAACGACCCGGTTATTCGGATAGGCTCTTAGTATAAACATCGGACTAAAATCTGTCGAAGTTTGGATTCTAACCACTCCGCTCGATATTGTCCAGAGAAATTCTTGATTTTTTGTCTCATCTCGGCGACTCGTCCTGGCGTAGGCGCCAAGCCGTAGCCAGAAGGCTGAGCCGGAGCTGGACAGGTGTTAGTGCTTATTGGGCTTGCAGTATGGCATTCATATCCTTCGGTGATAATAGACCAGCGGTAGCCAGTTTTATCCTGCCTTGCGGATCGATAAAGAAACTGCAGGGGATAAAATTTACCAGATTGAAAGGCGTCGGCATGGTTTCCTGGTTTGAAAAGACCGTATAATTGATCTTTTGCTGAGCGACGAACTTTTCCAGCAAAGATGGGCTCTCATTCGATATAGCAAGCATTGCTAATTTGTCTTGGCTGACCTGGTTTCGTAACTCTATTAGATCCGGAATCTCCCTTACACAGGGAGTACACCAGGTTGCCCAAAAGATAATCATTACATTTTTGCCGCGATAATTGCTAAGTCTGTGCTGTTTGCCGGTAAGGTCCGTCAGGCTGAAATCCGGCGCCGATTTGCCAATCCAGGATTCGAAGGCTGGCCCCCAGGTTTTTGCTTCCTCGATGACCCCTTTCAGACTTGGCTTAAGGCCGGTATCTGCCCCGGTGTTTCCTGTCAAGGGTGTAGTCGCGGTATCATCGCTAACTGGCTGACCGGAGTCTTGCTGATTAACCTGCCCTTCGTTTGTAGGTTCAGCAGGTTTGGGCTTTACCATCGCCCAGACTACTATAATAGCAATTATAATTACGGAAATTAGTATAGCCACCAAAGGGCTTTTTTGTTTATTCTGCTCAGCCATTTTGTAATCCTCCATGCAATTACCTATCGACACAGCAACTATATTGCGGTGGAGCGGCTAAGTAAAGGTTAATTTGATAAATTTTTGGTATGTTCCTCGGACATTCCACAAAGCCAGCCCGTTTATGCCACCCCCCGCGTCCAGACGGATTTTCGATTGCTGATTGGAAATCGTAAATTCCCGACCGAGTCATGTCACAAGGGTCTATTTAAACCCGAATTTCTTGCGGTAGGCTGATGGGCTGATTCCCTTTTTTTGCTTGAAACAGCGGGATATATTATTGGGATATGGATAACCAAGTAATTGTGCAATCTGGGATATCGACAGGTTTGTGCTGGCCAGCATGTTAGCCATCTGATTAACACGAGCGTATTTGATCTCTTCGTGCACTGAGTGCGCCAGTACTTTCCGGAAACGCTGCTGCAAAGCCCGGCGGGATAGGCCAACAGCTTCCGCAACGTCACCTGCCAGGATCACGTCTTTGGAATGCTTGCGAATAAATTGTACCGCCTCTGTGACCTGCCGGTCTTCTATAGCCATGATGTCTGTTGATTGTCTGGTTACAACATGCAAAGGAGAAATAGTCACTTGCTTTTCGGCCTTTGCTATTTTTTGTCCCTTCATCAGCTTGTCCAGGACTACGCAAAATGATAAATATTTTGCGCAAAATAATCACTGTATAAGCCTGGAATTTGCTATAATATACGTTGTGGTAGTATAATTCAGGGTAAGGTATAAGCATTTTCAAAAGGATTCATCTCCCTGAGGAGGAAAAAAGGACTATTCAGGCTATAAGTTAAAATGGGTTTGCCAAATTCTGCGTACTAAAATAGAGTCAGGTTGGCACATAATTATAGGGAGGGATCCCGATTCATCGGGGTTGGTCATTTTAACTGAATACAATGGTAATTTTGGTGTGTGGCTAAAATATGATTACAGGTTTTTTAACTTTCTCGAGAAGGAGGAATATTATGTGTAAAAGAATGATTTTTCTTTCTTTTATTTTAATGCTGGGTTTGGTGTTGATGAGCACGGCTAATGCCGAGCTTATCGGCTGGTGGAAACTGGATGAAGGGTCCGGCGTCGAGTTTTGGGATGAAACGGACTACTGGCATGATGGAACCATCAATCCAGTAAATGAAAACCAAGTGAGGTGGACCACCGAAGGCTATGATGCGAATGCTCTTGAGTTTGTAACCGCCACTGGGCCATTCACTATGTGTGATGCCCCAATAACAACAAACCTGTTGAATATTAGTGAAGCGACAACCTCGTTCTGGATGAACATGCCTACAACCTTCCAGGCGTGGGGTCCTATTTTCGTGTTTTTGGGCACGAGTGGCGATCATAGTGTGGAGTGTAATGGAGCGGGTGACTTGTATATTGCCGACTTCGGTGTTGACACATACGGGGACCTTGATACCAGCGGCGCCAAGCTCAACGACAATCAGTGGCATCATGTTGCCGTTACCTACAGCGTTTCCGCCAATACGATGGTTGTCTACGTGGACGGCCAGGCTGCTGACAGCCAATCATTCACTGCGAACGACCCCATTCCAGCGGTTCGCATAGGTGGCCCCCGCTCGGACGGTCGTGCCCAGTGGCGACGTTA
>CAZQKO010000192.1:0-3908 GCA_964593945.1 uncultured Pirellulales bacterium
TCCCCTCCTGAAAACATCGGGTAACAAGATGTTATCCGGTGTTTTCTTTTTATTTGGCCCCCGCAGCCTGCCCGCCGTACCTCGTTCGATGGTACAATGGGCCTTTGCAGGACACTCTGGGCAGGCGGGCTTCGTCCCTTAGGGACAAAACGGCGGGGGGCGGATTCCCTTTCGGTCATCGTATTTCGAACAGCAGCAGTCCACAGGATGCCTTACGGCACAACTTTCTTCTGAGGGACAAACTAACGGTCAAAATCATTTTTTTGCGTTGATAATTTAATGTTATTCGTTAATATATACATGTTAGTTATGCAAAATAATCGAACAGGGTGGATTCCGCGGCGACTCATGCCTATTATTGAAGAGTCAAAAACGCTGGTCTGAAAGGAGGCGGGTAAATGATTAACATTCGGCTGGATTATGTGCTTTTGGATCGGCGGATGAAGCTAAAAGACTTGGCAGAGGCGACAGGCTTAGCGGTTAATAACCTCTCAATCCTAAAGACCAATAAGGCGCGGGCAATTCGCTTTTCCACTTTGAACAGCTTGTGCAAAGTATTGAACTGCACGCCGGGCGATTTAATTGAGTATATTTCCGAATGAGTAATGTAGGAAGGCTTTGTGCATGTTTGGCAAAGGGAAAACCATCCCCATCCCTAAGGGATGAGGCTGCCACCAATGAAGTTATAAAGGGTGGCAGCCTCAAGCCAGCCCTGAGAGATATTGAAGGGCGCAGCTTGGGGATGGCCTTTGACCGTCGTGATGAGCGCCGAGCCGGAGCAGGAAGCCCCACCCAACCTGCTTTTTTCTTTTCTTTACTTTATTTCTGTGCTACATTGGCTTTGGTTTGGAAGACAGAGAACAGACGACAGACGACAGAAAACAGATAATAAAATTCTGACTTCTGTTATCTGCGTTCTGTCATCTGCTCTACGTGGAAAGGATGTTATGAATCAGCGGAATATGCAGAAGGATTACAAGCGATATTCATCCCGCATTACAAGGTTATATGAAATGAATAATCCAGGTGTAAAAGCTGCTCAAAAGTATGAAGTTATAAATACTCCAGGTGGACTGAGCCTGGCGGGCAAACGATTCCATTTTATCGGCGCAGGCGGTATCGGGATGAGCGGACTGGCGCAGCTTTTAATAAAGAATAGCGCGATTGTCACCGGCTCAGACCAAACAGCAAGCAGCGTTACAGACCGGCTCTGCCAAATGGGAGCTGATATAAAAATCGGCCATAACTCTGATAACCTTGGCCGAGATACGGATGCGGTTGTTATTTCGGCGGCAATAAAAGAAGAAAATCCCGAATTGAAACTGGCGCGCGAAAGAGGATACAAAGTTTATAAATACGCTCAAATGTTAGGGCAGCTGATGGATCGTTATGACGGCATCGCCGTAGCCGGCACTCACGGCAAGAGCACTGCCAGCGGCTGGCTTAGCTGGCTGCTGAGACAGGCCGGCATAGATGCAAACTTCATCGTCGGAGCAGATGTCACTCAGCTTGGCAGCTCTTCCGGAGCAGGAGACAGCACATATTTTGTGGCAGAGGCCTGTGAATACGACCGCAGCTTTCTGAATATGAAGCCTAAAATTGCCTGCGTTCTTAACATCGAGCAGGACCATTTGGATTACTACAAAAATGAGGGTGAAATTGTTGAAGCGTTCGGCCTGTTTACCCTCGGAGTGAAATCAGATGGCGTGTTGATATCTAACGGCCAGGACCCGAATGTGGCAAAAATTATCAAGCGGTTCTCGGACTATCTCCAGTATGAAACCTTTGGGTTGGATGAAAAATGCAACTTCTTCGCACGCAATATCGTGCTGAACGATGGGCTTTATGAATTTGAGGTCTGTCATAATGGCGGACCGTTAGGCTTGACAAGAATTTCCTTGCCGGGCAGGCACAATATCCTAAATGCGCTGGCGGTCACAGCGATGGCGACCAGGGTCGGACTATCATCAGAAAAAATACTCAGCTTGCTGCCCGGCTTTACCGGCATTGACCGACGACTAATGTTAAAGGCGCAGTTCGTCGTGCGTGATGCGTCGTGCGTGATGCGTCCTGCAACGGATGTACGCAATACGCAATACGCAATACGCAATACGATAACTGTCCTCGACGATTACGCTCATCACCCGACCGAGATTCGCTCGTCGCTTGAAGCTGTGCATCAAAGATACCAGCCGATGCGGATTTGGTGTGTTTTTCAGCCGCATCAGTACAGCAGAACTAGATTTTTGCTTGATGATTTTGCGGAAAGCTTTAAGCTGGCCGATGTAATAATAGTGCCGGAAATCTATTTCGTGCGGGATTCGGAGGCGAGTAAAAAAGAAGTGAACTCGCAGATTCTCGTCGAAAGGATACGAGCCAATAAATCAAATGCAGTTTTTATCGATAGTTTCGCAGGTATCTGCGATTATCTACAGGAGAATGTAACTGCCGGCGACTTAGTGGTTACTATGGGTGCCGGTGATATTTGGAAGGTGGCTGATGAATATATTCAGCGGCTTAGAGAAAATAGTTGAAACCAATTATCCGTTGGCCAAGCATACATGGTACGGTTTGGGCGGACCGGCTGATTATTTTATCAGGCCGAAAACGGTCAAGCAACTCAAAGAGGCGGTTCGGCAATGCAATGAAAACAAGATACCGATTTATGTGCTGGGTTTTGGGTCGGATCTGCTTATAAGTGATGAAGGGTTGCGGGCGGCTGTGATAAAGCTTGAAGCGGATGTGTTCGCGCAGACAAAGTTTGATGAACAAAAGGTTACCGCAGGGGCGGGTGTTGAGCTGAGCAAGCTGGTTTTAACGTGTGTGCAAAAGGGACTCTCGGGCATCGAAGGGCTGACAGGCATACCGGGGTCGATCGGCGGAGCAGTACGAATGAATGCGGGGGGAAACTTCGGAGATATCGGCTCAGCCGTTGAATTCGTCACTGTCATGGATATTCATGGCAATATCTTTGAAAAGAAAAAACCTGAGCTTGTATTCGACTATCGCAGCACAAATATCACTGCGAAATTCATCTTAAGCGCACATTTTGAGTTGGCCAACGCCGATCCAGAGCAAATTATGCGAACGGTAAAAGAAATGTGGATTTACAAGAAGAATAATCAGCCTCTGAATACCAGGAACTGCGGCTGCATATTCAAGAATCCCAAAGGTGCCTCAGCCGGCGCTTTGATTGATAGGGCAGGTCTTAAAGGATTGAAGATAGGCGGTGCCGTCGTCAGCGAAAAACATGCAAATTTTATCATCGCGGAAAATGGTTGTACCAGCCGGGATATAATGAGACTTATAGACACTATAGAACAAAGAGTCAAAGAGCAGTTTGATATAGACCTGGAACTTGAAATAGAAATCTGGAAATAGAAGTTGGTAATTGGTAACTTCCATAACGAATTTAGAATTGAAAATTTAGAATGCTCTGTAGAAGCAGTGTATTTTGTCATTTCGAGCGAACCGAAGGTGAGTCGAGAAATCTGCTATTAGTAGATTTCTCCGCTTCGTCCCGATGAATCGGGACTTCGGTCGAAATGACATCTGGTCTTTTCTACAAAGCAAATTGAGAATTAAAAAGTAATACTTTGAATTCTTCATTTTAAATTCTCAATTCCTAATAACTTTAACCATTTACCAAATAAACAATCATATCAAAATGGAAATATCAAATAGTAAATTAAAGGTAGCTGTGCTCATGGGGGGTATCGGCGAAGAGCGTGACATCAGTATCCAAAGCGGCAGTAGCGTCGCCCAGGCATTAAAAGAAGCCGGCTTGGACGTCGTGACCTCTGACATTAAACCCGACAATCTGGACATACTCCAGGATGACAGCATCGATGTATTCTTTGTTGCGCTGCACGGCAAATTCGGTGAGGACGGCCAGCTTCAGCAAATAA
>CAZQKO010000193.1:0-3759 GCA_964593945.1 uncultured Pirellulales bacterium
AGCTAATGGCTGTGCTTGCCAAACGCGAAACAGCCAAGGCCGAGGATATGATGCGTGCCGCGGTCGTCTCCGCCCAGGGTTATTTCGACAAAATGTATAAGTAATAAGCTGTGGCGGATTCACTTGTTGCATTTATAAGTTGAATGCGCTGTTCAACAATAAAACCTACTGATTATTTAGCTACAAAAGATGATAATTTGCGGAGCTGGTTGATGATTACCTACATCTTTTTCCCAAACATCTATTAATTCATTTCAGAAAAAATGATTGCCGAATGCCCGTTACGAACATCTCTACCGCAACCGTGGTCAAAAGCATCCCCATCAAACGCTCGCAGGCTAACAGACCCCGCCTGCCAAGAATTTTGCTCAGACTGCTCGAGAAAAATAAAATCACACTGGTGGCAAACCATGCACATATAACCGCCAAAAGCCAATCGAGCCACCGTGAGGGGTCTTTTCCCATAATCAGAATTATAGTTGTCATCGCAGACGGCCCAGCAACAAGGGGAACGGCCAGCGGAAAAATAAAGGGCTCGCTTTCCACCTCCACCTTAAAGACCAACTCGAAGCCGGTAAATATCATCTTTATTGCAATCAGCAAGAGTATAACTCCGCCGGCAATACCCAGCGACGCCTGTGAAACACATAAAATCTGGAGAATATACCGGCCGGCAAACAGAAATATTAGCAAAACAACCAAAGCAAAGAGTAGCTCACGAACTATAACGGTCCTGCGTCTGCCTTCATCAACATTCGACAGAACTACCAAAAACAGCGGAACATTGGCCAAAGGGTCTAAAACCAAAAACAACAACACTATTGCAGAAACAATTGACATGACATTGCCTTTACAAATCACCAACCGGTGGTTAATAGCTCTCTCTATTATTAACCACAAACGGCGAAAGTTCACGAAGTTTGTTAACGATTTGAGGCATTTTTTCGATAGTGTAATCGACTTCCTCTTCAGTGTTGTATCTGCTCAAGCTGAACCGGATTGAACCATGCGCGGCGGTGAACGGCACACCCATCGCCCGCAAAACGTGGCTCGGCTCCAATGAGCCGGATGTGCAGGCTGAGCCGCTACTGGCGCAAATGCCAAACCTGTCGAGCAAAAGTAGAATCGCTTCGCCCTCGATATACTCAAAGCTGATATTACTTGTATTAGGCAACCGATTATCTTTATCACCGTTGAGCCGGCAATCAGGACAACTTTTTAATATTGCATTCTCTAATTTATCCCGCAGGTACTTCACTTTCCTGTTTTCTTCTTTGATGTTTTTTGCTGCCAATTCGCAGGCCTTACCGAGGCCGACGATTCCCGGCACATTTTCTGTCCCGGCTCTTCTACCACTTTCCTGATGGCCACCTAACATATAAGGCGACAGCCTTGTCCCCTTGCGGACGTAAAGAACACCGACCCCCTTCGGCCCATGCAGTTTATGGCCCGACAGGCTAAGCAAATCAATATTGCTTTGGGATAAATTTAGCGGAATCTTACCAACCGCCTGCACCGCGTCCGTATGAAATACTACCCCCCTGCTTGCAACAAGCTCTACTACTTTATCCATTGGGAATATTACGCCTGTCTCGTTGTTTGCATACATTACCGTAACAAGAGCTGTATCATCGTCAATACTTTCCTCCAATTCTTCAATGTCGAGTCGACCATATTTATCTACGCTCAGCTCAATAACGGTGTAGTCATGATTTTCGAGCTCTCGGCAAGCCGCCAACACGGCCGGATGTTCAACTCTGGTGGTTATTACTTTGCGCTTATTTGGAACCGCAGTTAGTGCTCCTTTGATCGCAGCGTTGTCACTTTCTGTGCCACCGCTGGTTAATATTATCTCGCTGGGGTCACAGCCAAGCAGATCAGCAACTTGCTCACGGGCGCGACGAATCTTATGACCGATTTGGCCGCCAAATGTGTGCATGCTTGATGGATTGCCATAAAGCTCACAAAAGAACGGTTCCATTTCCTCAAGCACTTCTTCAGCCACTTTTGTTGTCGCGTTGTTGTCAAAGTATATGGTTTTCATCGTTTATTCCCTGTGATTATGTGGCTCCTGGGCGGAATCCTTATCTTCCTCGACAAAAAGCTCCTCATTGACAAATTCTCTTAGTTTTGCTTCGACCACATCTTTCATTGTAAACTCAGTCAGCCTGCACTGTGCACACATACCTCTAAAGGCAACAATAACCTTATTTCCCTCAACATCTATCAGCTCGATATTGCCGCCGTGAGCACGCAGAGCAGGTCTTATCTGCTCATTTATTGTTTGCTGAATGAGCTGTATCTTTTGGATATTGGTCAGCTTGCCGGCCCGTTTAGGTACTGTCTCAGCCTTTTCTTTTGCTTTATCACCCTGAATTCTATCTATTATCTTTTCAATTTCGCCCTGGCATCCGCCGCACCCTCCACCTGCCTTGCAGTAGTTTGTCACCTGCTCGATGGTTGTCAAATCGTTTTCTCGGATTACTCTATCAATCTCTTTCTCGGTGACACCAAAACAGGTACAAACGATTTTGCCTTCAAGCTCGTGTTTCTTCTTGCCGCCGGTGCGGTAATTTTCAATTGCTGCTTCAAGGGCTTCCCTACCCATAACGGAGCAGTGCATTTTTTGCTCCGGCAAACCGCCGAGATAATCGGCAATATCTTTATTCGTAACTTTTGCAGCTTCATCCAATGTTTTGCCTTTTATCATCTCGGTCAATACCGATGATGTTGCTATGGCACTTGCACAACCGAAAGTCTTGAATCTTGCATCTTTAATCCTGCCGTTCTCATCGAGCTTGAACATCAGCTTCAAGGCATCTCCACAGGCTAATGAGCCAACTTCGCCCACGCCGTCGGGATTTTCTATTTCGCCAACATTTCGCGGATTAAAGAAATGGTCTCTAACTTTATCCGTGTAATCCCACATGATTCGTATCTCTTATCTCGTATCTCGTTCAAGAGAACTTATTGTTCGAAATTCATTATTCCTTGTTCGATATTCATTTCGTACTTGCCTTCAACGCATTCTCAAAATCACTTATTATATCATCGATATGTTCCGTTCCCACTGAGACACGAACATAATCTTCCGTTACGCCGGCTGCAAGCTGTTCTTCTTCGCTAAGTTGTTGATGGGTCGTACTGGCTGGATGTATCACCAACGTCTTACTGTCGCCAATATTGGCAAGGTGGCTGGCTAACTTTACATTGTTAATAAACTTAATTCCAGCTTCTCTGCCCCCCTTAATCCCAAAGCCGAGTATTGCACCCTGACCGTTAGGTAAATACTTTTTGGCAAGTTTATAATCCGTATGTGATTCCAGCCCCGGATAATTGACCCAGGAAACCTGCTCATGTTTTTCCAGCCATTTAGCGAGTTTCAGCGCGTTTTCACTGTGCCGAGGCATACGCAAATGCAAGGTCTCTAGCCCCTGCAAAAACAAAAACGCATTAAACGGCGACATACATGAGCCCATATCCCGCAAAAATTGTGTCCGGGCCTTGACAATATACGCCAATTCACCGAACGATTCGACATATTTGACGCCGTGATAGCTCAGGTCCGGCTCGGTCAGCTCAGGATACCTGCCGTTTGTCCAGTCGAATTTACCCGAATCTATAATAGCCCCGCCGATACTCGTGCCGTGTCCACCGATAAATTTAGTACAGCTATGGACCACGATGTCGATACCATATTCAATCGGCCGAAATAGTATCGGCGTTGCAACAGTGTTATCACAGATTACCGGCATATCG
>CAZQKO010000194.1:0-3726 GCA_964593945.1 uncultured Pirellulales bacterium
CGGCCTTTATAACGGCCCATCACGGTGAAGATGTGCTCTTTCATTCGCTTAAGCAACGCCTCGCGGCTTAAGGGTTTGCCGGATTCATCCTGGAACACCCAGTCCGGCGTCTGATAAAACCAGACGAGAGTGTGACCGACTACAAACATTTTGTTCTTCTGGCCGAAAGCCACATAACGGTCAGCCGGGGCGAAATTATATTTATTCGGCTCCGGATGGACCTCTTCCCATTTTAGAATATTTTCCGGCGTGATGCTGTTAAATTGTTTTTCTACAAGGGCGATGGCTTCCGGCTCATTACCTGAAATCTGGTTCAGGCTAAGAGCGGCGCCAATATAAAAGTCGTCCTTAAATACATCTTTCAAAACGGGCTGGTCTTTTGTATTTTCACTGCTCTTCACTTGACTTTTCTCCTTATTTATTTTTGTATTCAAACCAGTCGAAATCCGCCGGACTTGTACTTTTTTGGCCGTTGCCTGTAGCGTACATTCCAAAATACACACCTGTAAAACACATCCCTCGTTCAAAACCGATTATTTCTACGGACAAATCCTTAGTCAGGGCCGTGCCTAATACTTCGCGAGCCCCTGTAGATGACTGGCAGGAAAATTCATAAGATAACGGCAACGCCTTGATCGACAGTATTACCGGCCCAGGCTTTACATCAACATATTTCACGGGGTCGGTTATTTCGCCCCTGACAACTTTTCTAAAGAAGGCCTGGCGAATACCATCCTTAAGTGTGATTCCAATTTCATAATGGAATTGGTCAAACGCACGGGCAACAAGGCCGGCTTCCTCATTTTCGCTATTGGGGTCAAATTCGAGCTGTGTTGAAGCTACGCAGTTGAAATCCGTCTGGCGGCGACCCACAAAGGCCGGCGAGTCCTGGTCGTTAAATGTCACGGCTGAACCATTAAGTCGGAGGTATCCGGGACGAGCGGTAAGGGAATAATCGCCTTCATAAGGATTCCTAAGAAAATTCCACTGCATAGCCAGCTTGTCACCGTCGAAATTATCTCTGGCGGGCGGTTCTTCAAAGGTATGCTGAGGGAGTTTTGGTGCGGCAAGTTTTAGCTCTAATGTGCCATTGACTATAGGCCAGTCTTCATCGTTCCAGGTGACAGGTGCGAGAAATGTTTCCCTGCCGATGTGGTGAAAGCGGCCACCTTGTGGCCGAATTCCCAGACAGACCAGCCACCAGCCATCAGGAGTTTCGACCAAATCTGCGTGTCCGAGTGCCTGAATCGGACTGTCGGGGCGATTACGATGGGTGAGAATGGGATTGTTCGGGTTGGCCTCGAACGGCCCCCAGGGAGAATCGCTGCGCGCGATGGTCACTCTATGATCGTAGCTGGTTCCACCCTCGGATATCATAAGATAATATTTTTCATTGATTTTATAAAGGTGTGGTCCTTCAGCCCAGATGCCTCCGGTACCACCCCATATTTTTTTCAAATCACCCTCGAGTTTGCCTGTTTCAAGATTGAGCGTTCTCTGAGCGATATAGCCGTCGCCCTGACCTTCGTGCCGACAGTAGTAAACTTTGCCGTCATCATCAAAAAGCAATGAAGGGTCCATACCGCTGCGATCAAGCCAAATCGGCTCAGACCAGGGACCGGCTGGATTTTTAGCAGTGACGTAAAAATTGCCTCCGCCATCGACGTTGGTGGTCACCATGTAAAAAGTGCCTTTGTTGTACCGAATCGTCGGTGCATAAATGCCGCCTGAAGCTCGAACCTTATCGAGGGGCAACTGGCTTTTGCGTGTCAGGCAATATCCGATCTGTCGCCAATGTACGAGGTCTTTGCTGTGAAAAATTGGGACGCCGGGAAAGTATTCAAACGAGCTTGTGACCAGATAGTAATCATCACCCACACGACAGATACTGGGATCCGGATAGAAGCCGGAAATAATAGGATTGTTAAAGGTCGTGTTGTTCTGTCCTGAACAGTTGGTGAGCCATATCAATAACAGTAATATTATTGAAGCCTGTCTTTTTATATACAGATACATAAATGATAACCTTTCTCCAAAACAAAGATGGAGATTAATTTTCGTTTTGCACAACATTAATTACGGCATCAAAAGCCTGTTTGGGCTGATAGTTTCGGTCGAACAGCAGGGGGGAACCTCCGATCCATGATGTTCTGTCATAAACACCCCAGAAGGTGACGCGGGTGATATCCTTCTTGTATTTGACGAAAATCGAGAAAAGCTCGGCATACTTTTGAGCAAGTCTTTCCTGTGTCTGATCAGCCATGGCGTTGGGATCGTTTGTATCCTGTCTGTTAATCCTGCTGATATCCGCTCCTCTGTATCCGCGAGTCCGCGTCCTGATATCCAGCTCGGTAATCATGACTTTAACGCCGGTTGCCGCCAAAGCGGCGATGCTATACTCAAGGGATTCCTTATCAGGATAATCCAAACCGCTGTGCAACTGGATACCAACACCATCGATTCGGAGGCCTTTGGATTTGAGGTGTTTCACGATTGCTGCCGCGCCGTCGCACTTTTCCTTTTTAGTATCAAGGCTGTAATCGTTGTAGTATAATTCTGCATTGGGATCGGCCTGGTGGGCATATTCGAAGGCCTTCGCAATGAAATCATACTGCTTTTCCACCGAACCTTCACCAATAATCCGCAGCCATCGGCTGTTACGTAACGTGCCGTCATCTTTAAGAGCTTCATTTACAACATCCCAGCCTTTAATGTGGCCTTTGTAACGACCGACAACGGACATAATGTGGTCTTTCATTCTGGCAAGCAGCGCATCACGTGTTAATAGATTTCCGGAATCGTCACGAAATGTCCAGCGAGGGACCTGAACGTGCCAGACGAGGCAGTGTCCGATAGGAACCATATTGTTCTTTTCGGCGAAATCCACAAAACGATCGGCTGGTTCCCAGTTATATTGGTCCGGCTTAGGGTGGATGAGGGACCACTTCATGTCATTTTCTGATGTTGCAGTATTGAAGTGCTCTATCGCGATGGCAGCCGCATTAGGGTCTTTGCCCGAGACCAGATTACGGTTAAAAGCGCCGCCGATCAGGAAATGCCCTGCGAACACATCTTTAAGAGCAGGTTTATCAGAGCCTCCGGCATCGGCAGTGGCAGACCATAGTGTGGTCAAAGACAATAAGATTACAATCATCAGTTTTTTTGTTGCCATAGTCATCACTTTCTCAAACTTCAATCATTTTGAGCTTGTTTACGACGTTCGACCAGCTCGGTCTCAACCTGCATCATCAACTGTTTTTTTAATGGATAAAAGAACATAAGGACCATGCCAATTATAGCGAAAATGGCAGGATAAACACTCATAACCATACGTATACCTAACAATCCTTTTGCAGTTTGCTCAATATTAGGCTGATAACCATAAGCTGCCAGTATCCATGCATTAGCTGCAGCTCCCAAGGCGATCCCAAGCTTCAGCGCGAACAATGAGGCAGACATCACAAGCCCGGTAGCCCGGCGTCCCTTTTTCCATTCCGAATAATCTGCCGTATCCGTATAGATGGCCCACTGCAGTACAGATACAGGCCCAACCGCAAACGATGTTATAAAATTGAGAACAAACATAAGAGTGATACTTTGTGGGCCTAAGAAAATGAGGAGCGCTGAAGTTATACCGGCTATTCCCAAAAAGGCTGCATAAGTTGATGATTTGCCGAAGGCTTTACTGATACGTTTCGTTAGAACAACCCCGAGAATTGTAAAGGC
>CAZQKO010000195.1:0-3717 GCA_964593945.1 uncultured Pirellulales bacterium
CCGGCCAAGCTCAATATCGCTGCGATGGCCGAAGCAGCTAAAACGCTGGTCGGAACAATGGATTTCAAATCATTCGCAACAGCAGGCGATAAGCGAGAGAATAAAGTGCGCACAATCTTTCGCTGTGATGTCGCTACTGAAGATGACTGGGTGTATATTGATGTCGAAGGCGACAGCTTCTTGTATAATATGGTCAGAAATATTGTCGGCACACTCGTCGAGGTTGGCATCGGCAGGTGGAAGCCGGAGAAGATGAGCGAGGTTTTGCAGGCAAAAGACCGAAGGGCAGCAGGACCGATGGCCCCCGCTGCCGGATTATGCCTAATGAGAATAGAATATTGAAGGTTGTTCATATAATAACCAGGTTGATTCTCGGTGGTGCGCAGGAAAATACGCTCATAACCTGTAAGTTACTGGCAGAACGCGGACACGATGTCACGCTCATTACAGGCCCGGCTATAGGCCCAGAAGGCGAACTCTTCAATCAAACAAAAAGTCAGAAATATAAAGTAATTGTAATCGACCAGCTTCGGCGTGCTATCGAGCCGATAAAAGATT
This sequence comes from uncultured Pirellulales bacterium, assembly GCA_964593945.1. Classification (GTDB taxonomy): domain Bacteria; phylum Planctomycetota; class Phycisphaerae; order Sedimentisphaerales; family Anaerobacaceae; genus CAZRMQ01. The sequence continues at coordinate 559 of CAZQKO010000195.1, forward strand.
TTATAAGCTATAAAAAGATTAAACGCTATCTTCGGGCTATTCAGCCAGACATCGTCCACACGCACTCGGCAAAGGCAGGGATATTAGGCAGATTTGTGGCACACAGTCTTTGTCATTGCGAGGCCACCTTAGGCGGCCGCGGCAATCTGATCCATGAACCTGAGATTGCTTCGTCGTCCCGCCCATCGCTGGACGGGTCTCCTCGCAATGACAGGGTAAAACAGCACAGACCGAAAATAGTCCATACAATTCACGGCCTTGCTTTTCATCCGTATCAAAGCAATTTGCTCAATAAATTTTACATCGCAGTTGAAAAATCGGCAGCTAAGCGAACGGATTTTTTTATAAGCGTTGCTGATGCGATGACTGAGCAGGCACTTACTGCCGGCATCGGCAGGCCTGAGCAGTTTGTCACTGCCTATTCAGCTATCGAGGAGGATAGTTTTCTGCAGCCAATCTCACAAGAGCAAATAAAAAAGTTTCGCCGGAAATACGAAATCCCGGAAGGATCAATTGTGCTTGTTATTATCGCGCGACTTTTTATGCTCAAGGGACATGATTATATTATTGAATCCGCTAAGCGGCTCGCTAAGCAATTCAAAAACGTTGTCTGGCTATTCGTTGGTGACGGTAATCTTTCGGACGATTATAAACAGCAGGTCCGGCAGCTTGGATTATCTGATAGAATCAAATTTACCGGCCTATTGTCGCCGAGCCGGATTCCGCTTGCAATACAGTCCTCGGATATCCTTGTGCACTGCTCACTGAGGGAGGGACTCGCACGTACACTGCCGCAGGCGATGCTCTGCGGTAAGCCCGCTATATCTTTTGATGTAGATGGTGCAAGAGAAGTGGTGAATGAAAACACCGGTCGGCTGATTGAACCAAAGAGTGTCGAGCAATTAACAAAGGCCTGTGCTGAATTGATAAAAGACAAGGATTTACGAGAAAGGCTGGGCAGAACGGGTCGGGAATTTGTGAAAGAAAAGTTTGCACCAGAAACGATGGTCGATACTATCGAAGCAGTCTATAGGAAATTAATTCAAAAATAATTTATGGCTTACGCTACCAACGGGAAAGTAATTAATAAAATGAGTACCAATCTAAAACCCTGCTGGCAGAACTGTTATGCACCTGATGATAGAAACTTTCTGGAAGATAAGGAACTGCGGGCTATTGATAAAATGGAAGATTCTATCGCTTCGTTAGATGACCAAACAGTAACTATAAGACAGCTTATCACACGTTTCGAGGCATGTTATCATGAGGCTGACAAAGAGGCGGAGCGTATTATCAAAGCCATAGGTACCGGGCGCTGTCCGAAGGAATCCAAAGCGCGACCGCCAAAACGCAAAAAGGAATTACAAAACGCCCGACGCATACTTTCGCGCTGGTGCAAAAATCCAGCTTCTAAGGGCATGAATATCGATGTCGCTGGCATCTCAGCAGAGCAGCTTTTCAGCTTTATTGGCCAGCCAAACCCTCTTAAAATATGGCAGGTTCAGCGGGTAGTCGATAGGATTACAGAGGCTTTGGAGCCGAGTAAACGCTATCATAGGTTGGCCCTGGACATCGGAGACTATGGTGAACCAGGGGCGAAACCGGCGGGAGAGTTTTACAAAAATGACCTAACCTTTCTTGAGAAAACCAAAAAGACAATTATACATGATACGGTAGATGGCCGGAAATCAAAGGTATCACTGGCTATGGCTATTGATTTACTGATGCCATGTCACTGGGATTTTGTCGGAGGTCTTGTTATTATCCTCAAAGCAATCGGTGGAGACCTTTATCCGGCAAAACCTTGTGCGTGTTGTATGAGAAACATCAAGCTAAGCCCCCTTTGCGACAGACTGAGAATTATTTCGAATACACTTGGGGCTTTTTGCATGGGAAGCAAGACCGCCAAAACCGCAGACCATAATATCCTCGCATCTTTAGGAGAGGCTACGCCGGTCAAGCGTTGGCTCGCTGCATCCTTTGATAAGACCATAAGACTGCACTTGAGTCTGCCTTTTAAAATAGATTTATCATAAAAAAGAGGAATAAAAATGAAAGAGATGATAAGTTTTTGCGGTTTAACCTGTCACAAATGCCCCATTTATTTGGCCACAAGAGAACAGGACCAAAATAAGAAACTCCAAATGAGGATTGAGATTGCACGCCAAATAAACGATCTGTACAAGGAGAAAATGCAGGCAGAGGATGTCACCGACTGTGACGGATGCAAGACAGAAAAAGGACGGCTTTTCTCAGGCTGTACAAAGTGCGAAATAAGGAAATGCGCAAGAAGTAAGGCGATTGAGAATTGCGCGTATTGCAGCGAGTATCCTTGTGAGAAGCTCGAGAAGTTCTTTGCTACGGATACGGAGGCCAAAACGCGATTGGATGAAATAAAAAGCAGGATTATTTAAAAAATAGCCTGCAGACAATAGAGCAAAATACCCAGACGATAAATAGTGGGATAAGTATCGGCAGCAAAAATGGAAATGCGATTGCTGCAAGTATCAGTCCTACCAAAGCAAGGCTGCCCAGAACGATAAGGCCTACTCCAACAAAAACAAAAGCCAAGAGTATCGCTACGCAAAACAGGATGACCAGTGTCAATATGAAGCTCCATGCGCCGATCAGGGCGCCGAAAGGACTGGTGATTTCACGTCCGTTTATGATGATTGATACGCCATCGCCGCCGATATATAACGCCCAGGCGAGAAATACGAACATAAATACTGCCAGGATTAAGGCCAATCTGCGTATCACAGCCGGTCTCCTATCTTTTCCAATCGTCTGACCTTTGTTATTCTCGTTGAATCTTACATTGCTTAGATAAAATGTCAATAAGTAAATTTTCCATGTTAAAGGTTAAACACGATCCCGAATAAAAACCCCGTAATAAACCTGTCCCTTCGACAAGCTCAGGGCAGGCTCTGAGCATAGCCGAAGCCTGTCTTGAGCCAGGTCGAAAGAGATTGCGGAGCTAAATATTTCGATTAGCCGTCGACACTGACCTCGGTCGAACCACGGTGACGGTTCTTCTGAAATTTTCAAGATGATATTTCGGCACAACACAAAGTGTGCTACAATCGGAAGGTTTAGAAGAGTTTCTGGAGGCAAGAATCTAATGAAAAGTTACCGAAAAGAGCTATGGTTTAATACGAA
>CAZQKO010000196.1:0-3714 GCA_964593945.1 uncultured Pirellulales bacterium
TTTGGCGATAACAGGCATGCTGCTCGCCGCTGTAGCTGTAGCTTTTAATGCCTCGGTAATCAATTACCGGGAAAACGAAGAAATCTTCAAAACAATTAACAACGCTCGGCAGGCTCTGCTTCGTATGACAAGCCAGCTTCGGACGGGGTATTGGGTCGACCCCGATGCACCGAACAATGAATGCAGCTTTTTCACCGCTGACGGGCAAGATTTAACCTACGAGTACAGAAGTGCGGATAATAAACTTTATTTGATAACCAATAGCGACAGTCAGGAATATATCCTGTGTGAAAACGTTACTTTGATGAATTTTATTAAGACTCCTACGCTTGATGGCTCAGATTGTAAGAGTGTTCAGATTTCTATGATGGTCCAAAGCGGAGATATGCAGCGAACCATGTCAACTGCGGTAGTTATCAGAAAAAACCTGATGTAATAGTTACTGTCGGCTGAAGCACATCTTATGCTACTCTGCGAAGCACGAGAACCGCGTTATACACATTTCCGTCAAGGCTCGGCTCGTTCGTTTGCTTTATCACATTCGATACGTGCCTTGCCGAGACTGAAGCTCGGTTCAATCCTGCCTGCGCGTAGCCGTCCATTCTCCGTAGCACTGCGAAGGATGAACTTCGGCGTAGGCAGGTCATAAAAAGTTCTTGATTTTTATTTGTTGGGATTATATTCTGGAGGTACAGTTTTAGGGCGGTTAGCTCAGGTGGTCAGAGCGCCTGCTCGACACGCAGGAGGTCACTGGTTCAAGTCCAGTACCGCCCATTTGTATCAGCCCTAAAAAAAATAATATCCTGCCCCGACTAATGTTTCCTTAAGCAAATTAGTGAAGAATAAATCGCGTTTTTTTCGCCATGTAACTACTGTTTGGCTGGTCGGAAATCTCGTATGTGATTGTTATATATTGAGTAATGACTCAGAATCTGTGTAAAATATTATTGACTTTAATTGAAAAGTCGCTATAATAGATAATCGAAAATGTGATTTTTCTACAGGAATAGAGTTAATGGAACATTTGTCACAAGATAATTTGTTCAGGGTGTCAGGCCGATTTGGGCCCAAAGGCACATTCTGTGCATTTAGGTTTTGGTTTAGCGCAGTTATCAAGGAGAAGCGTAAGATGCTCTGAACAGAAAAATATAAGAAATATCGAAGGCCTTTCAGAGCCGAGCGCTTTGAAAGGCCTTTTTAATTGGACCTAAAAAAGAAGGGCAAAAAAGATGGTAGCGAAAAGGCAAATATCTGTAAGGGAATTTAGATTAGCGGATTTGGACGACGTAAAAGAGCTGATAAACAGGACGATAGATGTTTGCTACAACGGTTTCTATCTTAAAGAAGTTATGAATTATTTTGATATGTACAACTGGGATGGAAATATCCTTAAGGCAGCCCGTGATGGATATATTGTCGTTGTGGAAACGCAGGGGAAAATTGTTGGCACAGGTAGTGTTATAGGTGACACTATCTTAAGAGTGTTTATTGACCCTGGTCACCAGAAACAAGGGCTGGGTAGAGTGATTATGAACGAGCTTGAGAGGCGGGCTGCAGCTAATGGAGTAAAAATTCTCCAGTTGCGCGCGTTGGCAAATGCAAGAAAGTTTTATGAATCGTTAGGATATTTGACAGTTGATAGAGGCCTTGTCGAAGTTGACAACAGCAGGCACCTGGAGTACTATCAGATGGAGAAAAAGTTGAAATAGAAAGCGTGCTGTCTAAGAACAAAGGATCGGTAGACTTCAAGTATATTACTCAAACTGACCGATCTGGCTACGGCTTGGCCTTCGCCAAGACGAGTTCATACTGTCATACCCGCGCAGGCGGGTATCCATTTATCGTTTCGTAGCAATGGATTCCCGTTTTCGCGGGGTATGTGTTTAGCCAGATATGGTCTATACGGTCATCCGAAAGCTTCCGCTTGAGGCTGCCAATCATCGACACGGACATGATTTGGAATTTTATTATGCCTATAGAAAAGACCACACTTGTCATTTCGACCGAAGCGTCCCCAAGGGACGTGAAGTGGAGAAATCTGGTCACGGAGCCGATAAGGCAGATTTCTCGACTCCGTCCGTTCCGCCCAAAGGGGGACCGGACTCCGCTCGAAATGACATTCTGAAATTCTTTTCTACGCAATTTTATTATTGTTTTTCTGTATTCTGTATCCCATTGTGTGGCTTTGGGGATGGATTTTTCTATGGCTAAACACGAACTGCACGGGAATAACAGACAGCGAGAAACGTTATGTCAAATAGTACTGTTACTGCATCAAACGGAGTATGTTATTGATGAATAATACTATTACCTCACCAAAAGGTTTTATGGCGGCTGGCGTACATTGTGGGATTAAAAAATCGGGCAAACCCGATTTGGCCCTGCTTGTTTGTCCGACAGGAGCAAAAGCAGCAGCAGTATTTACCACCAACAAAGTCACTTCAGCGGCAGTTCAGCTCAGCAAAGAGCATATAAAAAGCCCCCAAATCTATGCAGTGGTCGCTAACTCCGGCAATGCCAACGCCTGCACGGGTAAGACTGGCATCAGAAATGCACAAAAAATGTCTGCCGAAACAGCACGCTTACTCCAAATCGGAAATCGGAAATCGGAAATCGAAAATAGGAGTATCCTCATTGCCTCCACCGGCATCATCGGCCACCAATTGCCGATGGATAAGATTACCGTTGGCATTTCAAAAGCAGCCGAAAAACTCTCGACCTCTGCTTCAGCAGGTCTGGATTTCGCCAGGGCGATTATGACAACCGATACTAAACCAAAGCAGGCAATTAGGAAATTTGCGATTGCCGATCGCCGATTACCGATTGAAAATCCGGGATCGCAAATCGCAAATCCTGTTATTACAATAGCTGGTGCTGTGAAGGGAGCCGGCATGATTGCCCCAAATATGGCTACTACACTTTGCTTTATCACGACCGATGTGGCGATAAGTAAGCTTTTATTGTCACGGGCCTTGAAAACTGCCATCGACAATTCTTTAAACAAACTTACTATTGACGGTCATCAAAGCACTAACGATACAGCAATAATCCTCGCCTCCGGCTTAGCAGGCAATCGCCCAATAGTTACCCAATGTCCGCGATACAAGAAATTCACTAAGGCATTGATGGAGCTGTGCGAAGATTTGGCCAAACAGATGGCCTTAGATGCCGAAGGGGCGACACGGATGTTCAAGGTGGTCGTCAAAGGTGCGGCCAACAAAGCCGATGCAGCTAAAGCTGCAAGGGCTATAGCTGATTATGATCTGCTAAAGTGCGCCATTCATGGCGGCGACCCGAACTGGGGCAGGATTATCTGCGCCGTTGGCTCGGTCGGCGTAAAATTAAATCCGAACAAGCTCTCCTGCAAGATCGGCAATATAACCGTCTTTAAAAATGGAACACCTAAGAAATTCGATGTAGAAAAGGCCAGCAAGATTATTTCACAAACCGAGCATACAATAACAGTGGATTTAGGTTCAGGAAAACATAGCGATTTCTGCTATGGATGCGATTTAAGTGCGGAATACGTCCGAATCAACGCAGAATATCATACTTAGAGACATCAACCGGAAACGAAATTAATCGGCCTGTTACTTGCAAATCTGTTGGTTTTTTGCTATTTGCGAAAAATACTTGAAAATCCCTCAGCTTTAGTTAAACTGCTTTGACTTTACAGATCGTCATTCGGTTGCGGTTGCGCAGCTCGTCACGTTA
>CAZQKO010000197.1:0-3701 GCA_964593945.1 uncultured Pirellulales bacterium
CGCTTCAAAAGTTATTTCTTGCGTGGCTTAGCGGTTCTGCTGCCGACTATCTTAACGATTTGGATTTGCGTCTGGATTTACAAGTTTATCCAGGCCAATATTAGCATCCATGTAAGCCGTGCCTTCGTCCAGCTAATAATGTTTGCGCAGGGCAAAGATGGTATCAGCGAAGAAAAACTAACCGATATTTTTATAGAAGGAGCTGCTGGTTCCGTAATAGGCTTTCTCATAGCGCTTGTTATTGTTTGTATAGTTGGGGCATTATTAGCCAGCGTAGTTGGAAGGGCTATATGGCGAATTATTGAAGAATTCATAATGAGTACGCCTTTCTTGAGACGGGTTTATCCTTATATTAAACAGGTTACCGATTTTGTAATTACACCGGAAGAGAAGGCGAAGTTATTCTCAAGGGTTGTTGCCCTCGAATATCCTCGGAAGGGTATATGGTCAATCGGTTTCGTGACCGGCTCGGGACTGAGGAAAGTAGCGGAGAATGAGAAGAAAGAGTTCCTTACTATTCTTATACCCAACTCGCCGACGCCGGTTACCGGTTATGTAATAGTGGTTCCTAAAGAACAGACTATAGCATTGGATATGACGGTCGAAGAGGCTTTCAGATTTGCAATCAGCGCAGGAGTTATAGTGCCGAATAGTCAGCGAATGTCGGTCGCACTACCGAAAGTTGTTGCAGAAAACGAGCAAAAGTAGAGATGGTTTTTCAGTAAAACAGTTAAGGAGACAAAATTTGCTTTTTACAATTACAGGTAAACATATTGACATAACCGAAGCTATTAGAAAATACGCAGAAGAAAAGACTTCCAAGCTTCCCAGGTACTATAGTGTTATAAATCAGGTTGAAGTGATTATCGATGGTGAACCGAGTGGCAATATCAATGTTGAGATAATCGCCAGAGGCGAGCATAGCAATGTTTTCATCGGCACAGAAAGAGGAGAAGACGCTTATCAATGTATCGATGGAGCTGTACATAAGCTCGAAGGACAGCTAAGGAGAAAAAAGAGCAGGGAAAGAGATGACAAACATCCCGGCGATATAGAGCGAGGTACACTGGCATAAAAATAGGTACATTATGTACAAAAATTAACACACTTGAACTATTTTGGGCGAATAGAATGAAATTTGCTGATTTTGTCTGTTTTGATGCAACAATATCTGAGTTGCAATCTAAAGATCGAGATGGCGTAGTAGTTGAGCTTGTTTCGGCGCTTGAGAAGGCAGGACGGCTAAAAAAAGGCACCAAAGAAGAGATTATTAAAGCAGTAATTAAAAGAGAGAATGAAGCAAGTACCGGAATGGGCAAAGGCATCGCATTACCTCATGTGAAGCACTCAAGTGCGAAAGATATTGTAGCTGCGATTGGTAAAAGTAGTTTCGGCATTGATTTTTCAGCTCTTGACAAGCAGCCTGTTTATTCAGTGATACTCTTAATCAGCCCTGTTGACAATCCGGATAAGCATTTACAGGCGATGGAGAATATTTTCAGGCTTCTGCAGAAAGAAAAATTTCGCAAGTTTCTAAGACAATCTCGCAGTGCTGAGGATATCGAAGATCTTCTCAGAGAGGTTGATGAGAATCCGGCCTTGTAATAATATAAATTTGAGATTGCTTTTGGATATTGGGGCTTGAAAGTATTGGCAGGATAAAATTCATTGGAGAAAATTGTTTTTGAAACAGCAGTTGAGATAAAAAATGTGAACGGTCTTCATATGCGCCCGGCCATGCAGTTTGTGGATATTGCTAATCAGTTTATTTGTGACATCAGCGTTAGTGACGGTGCAAAGGTCGTAGACGGCAAGAGTATAATGCAAATAGCGCTCCTTGCGGCGACCCATAAGACTAAATTAACGATTAAGGCTGATGGTGTTGATGCTCAAGAAGCGATTAGCGCTTTGCAGGAGCTTGTCGAAAGCAAGCATTTCATTGATCCAGACTCAGGCGATTGAGCAAAACAATATAATTTGGTAAACATCACGATGGAGATAAAAAAAGGTATAGCGGTCTCGCCTGGTATTTCTATTGCCAAGTCGCTGATAATTGATTCTGAAGATTATCGGATTCCTCGACGTGAAATTAAGCCTTCGCAACGACTGAGGGAGACTCAACGTATTCGCAATGCCTTCAGAGATGCGATTGAGGAATTGACACAGCTTGAAGCTCAGCAAAACCAGGCGGAAGGCGGTAAGATAAAAGATATTTTTGCAGTGCATCTTCGTTTTTTGCGCGATAGAAGCCTGCGAAAGAAGATAACCGATCTGATTCATTTAGAGTTAGTGACGGCAGAGTATGCCGTGTCAACAGTTCTGCGGGAAATTGCAGCGCATTTTTCCAGTGTAAAAGACAGCTACATCAGCGAGCGAGCAGCAGACATTTACGATATCGAGAGACGTTTGCTTAAGCAGCTTCTTGGCCGAAGACGTGAAGAGGTTGAGAGCTTGAGTGAAGAGGTTGCGGTGATTGCCCGTGATTTGCGTCCTACACAGACAGCTGCTTTTGATAAAAAATTCGTTAAAGGACTTGCTACCGATGCGGGTGGTAGAACAAGCCATACCGCTATTGTTGCCCGCTCTTTAGGCATCCCAGCGGTGGTGGCGCTGGAAGACCTTACAGAAATCGTCCATGGAGGAGATACCGTCATTATCGATGGCAATCGCGGCATCGTTATCGTAAATCCGGATGATGGAACAATCCGACAATATGAAAAATATTCGCATGAGTTTGCAGAGCTGGAGCATAAGCTCGACGCTATAAGGGAAAAGCCGGCTGTAACGCGGGACGGCATAAAGATCACAGTTTTGGGCAATATCGAGTTTCCAGATGAGGCTGAGCTGATTGTGCAAAAAGGCGGTGAAGGCATAGGTTTGTACCGGACAGAGTTTCTGTATCTTAGCAGCCCCACCGAGCCTACGGAACAGCAGCATTATGAAGCTTATGCTGAAACCGTCCGGGTCTTGCAGAACAAACCAGTAGTAATAAGAACCTTCGACCTCGGCGCGGACAAGCAAACTCAAAGCAAGCGTTTCGCTCCTGAGCCTAATCCGTTTCTGGGACTAAGGTCAATCAGGTTTTGTCTGCAGAACCTGATGATGTTCAAAACACAATTGCATGCTATTTTGCGGGCTTCGCTTTTGGGGCATGTGAAGATAATGTTCCCGTTGATAACAAATCACCAGGAGCTGATGCAGGCCAAGATGATTTTGCGTGACGTGATGGAAGACCTTGATGATGAATCGATTCCGTATAATAGAAATATCGAGGTCGGCATTATGATTGAGACGCCGTCGGCTGCCTTGACGGCCTCAACGCTTGCGCGAGACGCTGCATTTTTTAGCATAGGGACCAACGACCTCATACAATATACACTCGCTGTTGACCGGGGTAATGAATTGGTTTCCACGTTATACTCAGCCACCGACCCCGCGGTGTTAAGGCTTATCAGGACGGTTATTCAGGATGCACATAAGGCACAAATAGGAGTTGGCGTTTGTGGAGAGATGGCTTCGGAGCCGGATTATGTTATGCTGCTATTGGGGTTGGGCGTTAGAACGATTTCTATTACTCCACCAATGATACCAGAGATAAAGCAGATCATCCGCTCTGTCACGATAGAGGATTGCAATGATGTAGCGAGAAAAGTGCTTAGTATGAATTCCGAAAGGCAGATTTCAAACTTCCTTCGCAACGC
>CAZQKO010000198.1:0-3607 GCA_964593945.1 uncultured Pirellulales bacterium
TGCACTAATAGATATATTGACCAAGCCCAAAAACGCACTGGTCAAACAATATCAGCGATTTTTCCAGATGGAAGATGCCGAGCTTGAATTTAATAATGGTGCCTTACATGCGCTGGCACAAAAAGCGCTCAAGCGCGATACCGGCGCCAGGGCACTGCGTGCGATTACCGAGGAGCTGATGGTGGATTTGATGTATCAGCTGCCGGACGAGCAAAGGGGCGCTAAATACGTAATTACACGTGACATTGTAGAAGGCAAAGCTGATCTGTTTTCCGCAAAACAAACGATAAAAAAAGAGTCGGCATAAGAGGTAGCTTGTCAACAAATCCTCTTGTTCACCAGTACAGCCGGGATATTTTTAGACTATCTTAATCTTCGACTCTGACCTGAGAATAGATGGGGACTAATAAGTTATAGACAAGTATTGCGTGACCATTGTGCAAACGAATGCAACCCCTGGATTCGGCGATACCAATTGTATTAGGCTCTTTAGTGCCGTGAATACCAAAGCCGGTCCGGTCTTTGGCCTGGCCCTCCATACCTTCCAGCTCAATCCATCTTGAGCCTAAAGGATAATCCGGATCGGTGGGTTTATATACCCGTTGGGTGTCAGGGTCCGTCCAAATTGGCTGTTCCATTTTACCGGTTTTTTTCACCCGCCAAAGCCCTGTCGGCGTCTCCTTGCTCTGTTTACCCAAACCCACCGGGAAACTACGGACAAAAGTGTTCTGCAGATATATATCCATCGTGAAGGTTGAACGTGATACCTTCGCGTGGAAAGGGCCATTAATGATTTTTATGGTCTGCTCAGCACGCAGGGCCTGTGGATCATGAATATTGTTAATCTGCATCAGAATCTCGTACGGCACTTTATGTCGCTCGCCAATTATTCTTAGCTGATCACCCCGCTGGACCTTATAACTGCTGCAAAGCTTATCATCCGGAAAGAGACTTTTACTGAACAGCCAGCGTTCGGCGAGTTTGGAGAGCTGCTCCTTAATAAACTCTCGCTGCTCAGGATTTTGGCATATTAACAGCGCATCATTCAGCCTGTCACGTGCCTCTATAACTGCACTGGGTTGGCTGTTGACCAGCACCATAGCTCCAGCGATAAGCTGATTTACCTTTGGATCGGTTTGAATTGTTGCATTCGTTGCGAGACTTATCACATTAGGCTCAGGCTTAGTCTCTGCCGCTACAGCCTGAGGCGCTTCGACCTCTAAGCTGGGCAGGGAGGCAATCTCAGATGATTCCTCTTTATTCCTGCCAAAAGGATTGCGGCCAAAGATTACAGCAATTATCGCCGCAACAATAAGCAAGACTACAAAGATGTATATGCCATTTCTGCTCAGTATAATTCGCCTACCTGGCCAGGGAAAAGAATAACGAGCCATCTTACACTCCTTTTTCGCTCCCTTAGAAATCCTGGGTCGTTCGGATAATCCTTCGACAGGCTCAGGATACCCGATAGCATTAGGACTTCTCACGGGATTCGCGGCTGTTTAAGTATATTATCTCTTCGTCGGTCACCAAAAAATCTATAGGTTCATCATGCTCCGTTACCGGTATAAAGTCAACTATCTGCTCCGCAAAAGCAAGGCCGCATCTGGAAGCTTTAAGTTGTTTATTAGCGAAGAATCTGTCGTAATAGGAGCCGCCCCGGCCAAGACGATGACCTTTTCTATCGAATCCTATTGCCGGCGCAACTACCAGGTCTATCTCTTCAAATGGTAACGGCAGGCCTGTTACCGGATTTCGTAAACCGGATGCCTCGGTGGAAAAGGCTGTTTCCAATGAGTTAATTTGCACCGGTATCATGTGCCTTTGCTGCCATGAGATTTTCGGCACTGCTACAGTTTTGCCGAGCTGCCAGGCGTGAAGTATAGCCTCGGAGGTATCCACCTCATGAGGAAGCGATAAATACATCATAACCGCTGATGCGTTCTGAAATTCCGGCGTTGAGATTAAATTCTGGCAGGCTTTGTGACTTTTCTCGACTCGCTGCTTTTCGTCCATCTCGAGCAGGTAATTTTGCAATTCACGCCGCAGCCGGCTCTTGTCCATTCAGCTATCCTTCTATTGGTAATTGGTAACGGGTAACTGGTAATTAGTAATTATTAACTATTTAACCAGTTACCATTTAACCAGTTACTATTTTTGTATCAACGTTTGTAGTTTTTGTAAATAATGCTTTATAATTTTTTCACTACCGATCTCTTTGGGGTTGTAATATTTTTTCTTCATCGCCGCAGGAAAATATTCCTGTGGTACGAATCCATCCTCAAAATTATGCGGGTACTTGTAATCGGCTCCATATCCCAATTTTTTTGCGGCCTGGTAGTGACTATCCTTCAGATGCTTTGGCACAGGTTTAATCGGCTGCTGTTTTACATCATCCGCTGCCCTCCAGATTGCCAGGGCTGCTGCGTTTGATTTTGGTGCGCAGGCCACATATATAGCCGCTTGTGCTAATGCTAACTGCGCTTCGGGCAAGCCCACAAACTCGGAAATTTGGACAGCCGCGGCAGCCAGAACCGTTGCCATAGGGTCGGCGTTTCCAACATCTTCGGCTGCACAAACGGCGATTCGCCGAGCTATAAAACGTGTATCTTCACCACCAGTTATCATCCGGGCAAGCCAATAAACAGTGGCATCAGGGTCGCTGCCCCGCATGCTCTTCTGAAACGCACTTGCCAAATCATAGTGCGTATCGCCTGTGCGGTCATAGACAATAGCCTTTTGTTGTATCGACTCTTTTGCAGCTTCCAGATTAAATTTTATTTTCTTTTGTTTTTTTTGTCCTAGGGACTCCATACGGAGAGCGGCCTGTGACAGCACACCCACCTCCAGAGCCGTTAAAGCCCTTCGAGCATCGCCATCGCACATCACAGCTAAATATTTAAGTGCCTTTTCGTCCGCCTGGATTTCAAATTTACCAAGTCCCCGCTCGGTATCATCAATAGCCCTTCGCAGCAGCAGCAAGATGTCCTGCTGGCTGAGCAGCTCAAAGAGAAAGACAGTGCTGCGTGAAATCAACGGCGAATTAACCGCAAAGTACGGATTCTCCGTAGTAGCACCTATGAGGATTAAAACACCCGCTTCAACATCATCCAGCAGTACATCCTGCTGGGCTCGGTTGAAGCGGTGGATTTCATCAATAAAAAGCACCGTTCTCCGTAAGGAGTCCATAGGACTGCCGCCGCTGACAGCGAGCCTGTCTTTAGCTGCGGCAATTATCTCGCGAATATCCTTTACGCTGGCCGCAGGTGCACTTAGATAATAGAATTTGGCTTTAGTGTAATTGGCAATCACCATCGCCAGTGAGGTTTTACCTGTTCCAGGAGGGCCGTAAAATATCAGACTGGTGAGCTTGTCGGCTGTTAGCATCCGCCTCAGCAGCTTGCCGGGGCCAAGGAAGTGACTTTGTCCGAGAAATTCATCGAGTTGTCTCGGCCTCATCCGAACGGCCAATGGCTCAGCTGAGGCTATATTGGCTTTTTCGTATGCGTCAAACAGTTTTTTATCAGTCGCATCTTCGCGCATCGAAGATATTATAAGCCGACTGCATAAAACTGTCGAAAATTAATTTTAATAAAGCATGTTTTGG
>CAZQKO010000199.1:0-3590 GCA_964593945.1 uncultured Pirellulales bacterium
CTCTCAACATTTTGTATATGCTGAGCATAAGTAACTCTTGGTCCATTGCTGTTTACCTGAACCAACCTGACGGTGACCTCTCGATCGTCGCTCTCCGGCCATGACGTGTCATACCATGTTTCATCTGTCACCCTCACGTGGTAAAGCGGCGTAAATAAGCCGGACCATACTACCGTCTGCCAGTTTTGATGAATATGCCCGGCATAATTTGAATCGACGTATCCTCTGTAATTATAGATAAAGTGCTTGATTTTGGTCATTTCATCTCTTGGAAAAAGATATTGGTCGGCTTTCTCAAATCCCGTACGAAACATGCCGATATGCGACATTATTACAATGTTCTCCTTTTTTAGTTTAGGGCATTTTTCGATTGTCTTTTTAAACCACGACCAGGTGCCTCCCGGGAAATCGTGAAGCTCTCCCCCTTCATAGCCCTTTTTTCTTGGATTAAAATCCGGGCATACAAAATGACAACCCTTATAATCGAAGGAGAAATTCTGAAGATACATATCGACTTCGGCAGACTCAACCAGGCCTTTTACAGGAACGGTGGCCTTTCGCCAGTTTACAAGATGTCCGGAAAGATACTTATACTGGGGCTCGAATGTATCATTAAACTCCTTTTCGCATCTGGTATTAATTTCGTTGTCACCTATTATGGGGATGTAAGGGATTCCAGCGTCATTCAAACGGTTAAGTATGTGACGCGCAATGGCCAGATTTCTACTACCTCGGCGGCCACCCCATGCGATGTCCCCTAAAATAAACACTAATTCTATGTCGTTGCTGTCCTTATTGTCGATTATCCAGTCAACAGCGGTCTCAAATTTGGCTCTGCGAGTTACATTTCCGTCCACATGTGGGTCAGCTATGATCGCAAAAGAAAAAGTTTCACCGTATCCGCGAGAAGCTGCCGGCAGAAGGGCAATTAACAGTGTCAATATAATCCGCTCTGAAAATCGCTTTATTAGTTTACCAATCATGCTAAATTACAGGTGCCGAATGTTTAAAGTAAAAGTTAGTATAACATGATTTCTACAAATATGGTATTATATTCGGGCGCATAATCCGGCGGAAACGCCTCCGTCGAAGTGACGAAGACAATTTATTCAATAGAACATTATTTGCTCTTGAGTCGAATATATATCTGAAAGAGGAAAGTATGACTATTAAACATTGGCCCATCCTAAGCGTATTTATCTTAATATCTGTTCTGCTGAATAATAGCACCAGCTATGCTTTTAAAAAACAAGTCGATGGTATTATTATCGAGCTTGAAAAGAAAAGTCCAACAGACCCCAAAATTGTGAAAATCCAGGTGTGTGGGGAGAATATCCTCCATGTCATTGCTACGCCGCAGGATTCCTTTTCCTCCAGGCCGAGCTTGATTGTTGAAAAACATAATTGGGAAGCCGTGCCTTTTACGATTACAGAAGCTGGTGACACCGTACAGATTTCTACGGCTAAGATAACAGCTAAAGTCTCAGTGCAAACCGGAGAAATTGCTTTTTATGATAAAGCAGGCCGACTGATACTTTCAGAAAAAGCGGGTGGCGGCAAGGTCATCCAGCCGGCGATGGTCATGTCAGAGCAGACTTTTCATATTCAACAGATTTTTAACTCTCCGGAAGATGAAGCATATTACGGGCTGGGCCAGCATCAAAATAATATTATGAATTACAAAGGCCATAATGTTGACCTCTGGCAGCATAATATGGTGGCTGTTGTGCCGTTTCTGGTTTCCGGCAGGAACTACGGCATACTCTGGGACAACAATTCACGCACCAAGTTTGGGGACATCCGGGAATATGAGCCTTTATCGTCATTGACATTATATGATAAGGATGGCAACAAAGGCGGATTAACCGCAGAGTATTACAGCTCGGCAGATTTTCAGACGCTCGTTACCTCGCGCAGCGAACCGGTGATTGCCCATGAGACTTTAGCCTCGGCACCTGTGGCCGAGGCAGCCCCCGCCACAGGTGCGGGGGCTAATCGCTTTCCCGAAGGATTTAATTACAATCAGGGCAGCGTGCGCTGGAGCGGCGAAATCCAGTCCGATCAATCTGGCGTTCATACATTCAGGTTTTACAGCTCCAATTATGCAAAGGTGTGGCTAAACGATAAGCTGGTAGTGGACTCATGGCGTCAGAACTGGTGTCCCTGGACGCACATATTGAGCCTGTCGATGGAGGCTGGCAAACGCTATCCAATTAAAATCGAGTGGATACCGAACGGCGGCTACATCGGATTAAAGTATCTCAGCCCCGCTAAAAAAGAGGACAGGTACACCATGTCACTTTATTCCGAGGTGGCTGACCAGATTGATTATTACTTTATTTACGGATACAGTTTAGACCAGGTTATCGGTGGTTATCGTGAAATTACAGGCAAAGCCCCGATGATGCCGAAGTGGGCGATGGGCTTCTGGCAGTGCCGCGAACGCTACAAGACACAGGAAGAGCTGCTCTCGGTCGTCAAAGAATTTCGCAAACGCCAAATCCCGCTGGACAATATCGTGCAGGACTGGTTCTACTGGCCGGAAGATAAATGGGGCAACCACAACTTTGATCCGAATCGCTTCCCCGACCCAGCCGGCATGGTAAAAGAGCTTCACAAGGACCTTCATACCCACATTATGATCTCCGTCTGGCCCAAGTTCTATGTCGGCACCGAGAATTACGAACGGTTCAGGAATAAGGGCTGGCTGTATCTGCGCAACGTCGAGAAGGGACAAAGAGATTGGGTGGGACCCGGTTACGTCTCTACATTCTACGACCCATATAGTAGGCAAGCCAGTGACTTATTCTGGAAGCTGATAGATGAGAGGCTGTTCAGTAAGGGATTCGACGCCTGGTGGCTCGATGCCACGGAGCCGGATATTCATTCAAATCTGTCAGAAACAGAGCTTCGGCTGCGCATCGGCCCAACCGCATTGGGAACCTCAGCGCGTTATCGCAATACATATTCTTTGGCCAATGCCAAAGGTGTGTATGAGGGACAGCGCCGAAGCAGCCCGAATCAGCGCGTGTTTATTCTCACACGCTCGGCTTATGCCGGGCAGCAGCGGTACTCTGCCGCGACATGGAGCGGTGATACTGCAACGCGATGGTATGATTTAAAGGCGCAGATTTCAGCAGGCTTGAATTTTTGTCTCTCCGGGATTCCTTACTGGACAATGGACATCGGTGGTTTTGCGGTCGAGCCTCGTTTTGAGCGTAATGTGAAAGAAGCTGATCTGGATGAATGGCGCGAGCTGAACACAAGGTGGTTCCAGTTCGGAACGTTCTGCCCTTTGTTCCGTGTGCACGGACAATTTCCATATCGCGAGATGTTCAATATTGCACCGGACGACCATCCGGCTTATCAAACGATGTTAGCATACGACAAGCTGCGCTACCGGTTGATGCCTTATATTTATTCGCTGACCGGCATGGTGACACAAAACGACTATACGATTATGCGTGCGCTGGTTATGGATTTCGGCCAGGATAAAAAAGTCCGCAATATCGGCGACCAGTTTATGTTCGGGCCGGCTCTGCTGATTAATCCGATAACAGAATATAAAGCCAGGTCTCGCCAGGTATATC
>CAZQKO010000200.1:0-3479 GCA_964593945.1 uncultured Pirellulales bacterium
CCTTTCAACTTAACTGAGTTGTGAGGTGAACCAATGTTATTTTAACGCGGACAATCCTTTATGCAAGAGGCAATGTTTAAGAGTTCTTTGTTGAAT
This sequence comes from uncultured Pirellulales bacterium, assembly GCA_964593945.1. GTDB lineage: Bacteria > Planctomycetota > Phycisphaerae > Sedimentisphaerales > Anaerobacaceae > CAZRMQ01. Next base: position 97 of record CAZQKO010000200.1, read on the forward strand.
AAAGGTGTTAAAGCCCTGTCGGAAGACAGGGCTTTTTTATGCCCCGCCCACAGGTGGCGGGGCTAATCGCTGCGATCAACGAAAATTGAACTAATCAAAACTTGCTTGTATCGATTTATTTTTCTTACTGAGCGTTACTTTTTTGGTCTTTCCATTTGAGGTGATTATGTAATCGCCGTAAAATGCACGTGCTTTATATACTCCGTCATCATCGGCTTTGCCGGAAGTTTGCGTCCACCACTTGTTAAAAACAAGGTCGCGATAAGCTAACGCCTGGGGAGTGGGCGTCCAGTCTTTTTTCCACATGGCTGTGTGTGGCTGCCAGTGACCCACCTCCCAAAAGCCCCACATTAAAATGGCTTCAACGTTGGGGTGCGCAAAGCAAATCGGAAAGAACCTTCGAAGCTCCTCGGCCATGCCTTGTTTATCATCGGCGACGAAAAGACATTCGGTGATTTTAATCGGCAGATTGAACTTTGCGAGCTTGTCGAGGGTCTTCTGAACATGCTCGGACGTAGTAGCAGCTCTGCCGGAAGAGTCATTTTTGTGGGAGGCAACAAAATGTCCCTGGCATCCGATGCCGTCGATAGGGACACCATTTGCGAGAAGATTTTCAATTTGAGTTATATAGGAGTTGGCATTGAAACCATTCTCAACGATAACACCATAATCATTTACATACAAGGTGATATCCGGGTTGCCAGCTTTGGCCATATAAGCCATTTCATTGACGATGCCGTAGCCAAGTCGGCGACGGAAAAAATCGCCGTTTATCATTTCGTTGTTCAGGTCGAACTCTTCAACGCGACCCTTAAAATGTTTTGTAACGTCAATCGCACGACGATTGACTGCCGCGCGAAGCTCATCGTTATTTAGCTGTTTTAACCAGGGCATAATGTATTTGTCTTTCGCCCAGAATATGCAGTGGCCGCGCATCGGTATATTCAAGTCGTGACAGATTTCCCATATCCTGTCCGCGGTGGAATAATCGACGACGTTAAGCTGTTTTTCGCAGTCATACCATTTCAAGGCGTTTTCATGCACTGCGTAGTTAAAATTCTCGGCAAGGATTTTCAGAAACATCTTTCGGTCTTCCGGCGACATGGAGTTCGCATCTTTTTCCGCAAGATGATTTGTAATCGCGGTGCCGAACAAAAATTCGTGACGTACCTGTTGAATCTTAACATCAGCACCAGGACTTGTTTTTACTATCATATCGCCCATCCGGATTTCTGCTATCCGGGCTTCTATTGCAGATGGTGTCACCTTCGCTGCAATATCGTCCTGTGCAAAACAGACGGGGGCAATAAGTGTAATTATAATCAGAATTAAAAAGAATCTCGACAGTGACTTCATAATCCACGCTCCTTATTTACATTTGACTATCATTTCAATGCGCCGATTGGCAGATTACACTAACTTACATATCTGAAAAAGTAAAGTCAAATCAAGATATTTGTCCTGTTCTCGAATGCTTAGTCCAGAGACCTGTGCCGTGGGTGCTATTATGCCCTGCCCACAGATGGCAAGGCTACACTAAGGCGGGCCAATTTCTTGACTTTTACCCCCTTACAGGTTATGATAATAGTCGTTGGATCATTACTGGGTGTTGAAACTATGGCAGGAGTCGGCTTAGTGAAGATGCGGATATTTTTCCTCGGATGTGTGCTGCTGTTTGGGGGAATCCATAGTGCGCAAGCAGTTAAGGTGGCCTGTATAGGAGACAGCATTACCGATGGGTCCAATATACCGGGTCGGCAGAACAATTCTTATCCGGCACAACTGGTAAGTCTGCTCCGGAAAATCGATGATACCCGCGAGTGGGAGGCGCAAAACTTCGGTGTCGGTGGCGCCACGCTTCTCCAGAAGGGTGACAAACCTTACATAGAGCAACCTGCATACCGACAGGCCCTGGCGTGGCAGCCGGATATGGTTGTGATTATGCTGGGTACCAACGATTCCAAGCCTCAGAACTGGGCCTACGGTACAGAGTTTGTCTCCGATTACTGTGCCTTGATCGACAGCTTTGCCGGCCTGGCCAGTCACCCCCGAATATGGATATGCAAACCGGTTCCAGCTTTCACAGATATATATGCCATCAGTAATAGAGTCATTCGATTTGAGATTATCCCCTTGATTGATGAAATCGCACGCCAGAAGCACGTCGAGGTGATTGACCTATACACACCCTTGCTGGGTGCGGATGCTTTATTTCCGGACGGCATCCATCCGAATGCCGCCGGTGCGGGTCGTATGGCACAGGTCGTTGCACCAATACTGCTAGGCGTACGATACATGCCTGATTTTAATGGGGACGGCTTTATCAATTTTATAGACTACGCAATGCTTGTTCAACACTACGACGCAAATGGAAATCCAGACAACTTTTTTGACGTGACTCCTGCTCCCAACGGCGACGGTAGGGTCGATTTGTGTGACCTCGCAGGCATGGTTCAGTACTGGCTGAAGAGCCCACAATTCGTGGCACATTGGAAGCTGGACGAGGTCGAAGGTGACCTTGCATCCAATAGTGTCGGTGACATGCCCGGTCTCATCCACGGCGGCGCCCAGTGGCAGCCTGCCGCAGGATACAAAGCTGGTGCGCTTGCGCTGGACGGTTTGGACGATTATCTTGAGACCGATTTTGTGTTAGACCAGGCGGAAGGTCCCTTTACCGTCTTAATCTGGGTTAAGGGAGGCCGACCGGGCCAAGTCCTGATGTCTCAGGCATTGGGTCAGATTTGGATTGGAATAGATAGTGTCACGGGTGGCTTGCGCACAAATTTAATTTACGGCGCTCGAGTTGTAATAGCCCTTATCAGTCATACGCCTGTCACAGAAGATGACCAGTGGCATTTTATACGCTTGGTCTGGGACGGTTCGCGCAGACACCTTTACATGGACGATATTGAAGTGGCCGTTGACACACAACCGATTAACAATCTGCTGTCCTATCGCGCAGGATTTTGCTTCGGAGCCGGTGCCGGATTAGAGACCGGCAGCTTCTGGACAGGCATGATCGATGACATTCGCATTTACAAGCGGGCCATACTCCCCAAATAAGATGCAAAGAACGATACCGTCTGTATAGGAGTCACCTTAACTGTTCCTGATATATTAGCCCACGGACCTGTGCCGGGGGCTAATCAGGCGTGGGAAAGTTCAAAACTGCATATTCGCCGAAGTGGATGCGGGCGGCTTTGTCGTATGCTTTGGCGGCATCGCGTTTGTCACGGAAATAGCCTAAGTGAATTCTTTTGCGATTGCAGACAATTGCGGCTCGCCACAAACCCTTATCACGGGTAAAACAGACGCCTTTGTAGCCGGAACGCGGGTTTCGCTTCTTCGAGTTCCATGCGTTCTGGGCGACGGTAGCCAATCGC
>CAZQKO010000201.1:0-3470 GCA_964593945.1 uncultured Pirellulales bacterium
GTAGCTGGTCTATTCTTCGTTCATGTATTCATAAAGCTTGGTAAGAGCGTCACGGCGAATCTGGCGAATCCGCTCCCGTGTCAGGCCCATCATCTTGCCGATTTCCTTTAATGCAATCGGCTTACAAGTCCCAAACGGGCCAAGACCATAATGCAGCCTCAAGACCTTGGCCTCCCTCGGGTCAATCTTGTTCAGGAGCCGCAAAGCCTTTGCTTGTTCCTCATTCGCCTCCAATTCGTCTTCCGGTCTGCCGGCATTATGGTCCTCTAACGTTGCCTCTAACATTTGGCTTTCGTCGGACTCCTCATCACTTGAAGTATCCCTCACAGAACTGAGAACATCTACAATCCTGTGTATGACCTTTGCCTTACGCAGCGGCAGCTTCATAATATCGGCCATCTCTTCCATATCCGGCGTTCTGCCCAAGCTGCTTTCCAGCTCCGCTGTGGTATGACGCCATTGATTTATCAACACAACCATGTATGTGGGGATATGGATCGGCTGAACATTTTCTAACAGAGCGCGTTTAATACTCTGCTTAATCCACCATGCTGCGTATGTGCTAAACCGGACTCCACGATCAGGGTCAAAGTAATCCACCGCTTTTATAAGGCCGATGTTGCCCTCTTCAATTAGGTCTCCAAGACTCATTTTCCGTTTGGCATACCTTTTCGCGATATTAACTACCAGTCTTAGATTGCTTCGCACTAACTGCTCTCTGGCCCAGGGATCGTTATCTTCCACAATTAGTTTGCCTAAGAAATGTTCCTGTTCCTCTGTAAGAAGCGCCGCTTCATCGATTTCTTTGAGGTATTCTTTTATAGTGGCATCAAATGCTATAGTCTACCCTCCGCCCGGCACAAAGTCTTTCGACCTTGGCCTAAAGGGCAAATTTGGTTTTTCCCGGATTCGTCTCACTGGACAATTCGTTATTCACTTAGTGTAGGATATATTTAAGGTATCGACTAAATATGCCCTCCGGTTTATCCCGATAGTAATTTTCCTTTTTCCCCAATAGTGATGTCGCAGTACGCAGTATGCCTTACGGCAGTTGTGTCAGTTATAGCATTTGCATCAGGATCAGATTGAGTAAATTGTGCCGTCGTGCCGGGCTGCGGCTAAGCCTTTGTTTTGAGCTGTAAGGCGGATGCCCCCGATCAAGTCGGGGGTTCTGAGTCTTCTTCGATGTCGGTTATTGTTGCGTTCAAACCCAGAAGGACTGTTTTGACTGCGGGATTGTTAATTATCCTGTTCTTCCTTTGACTGCTGCTTTTAGGCTTCCTGGCTGTAGGCTGAGCCTTTTCTTGTGTGCTGCCGACTATTTGGAAATTCAATATTATAGCCCTGCCCAGGTGCTCGCTTAACACGGACTTGATTTGCTCTGCTCGGTTATTGCTTTCGCACATTTCTTTCTGCATTTTAGCGGAAGGACTGAATTCGAGTGTAAGCACATTGCCTTGGAGCCGACTCGGTACAGCAGAGCTTAATAATCCTGCTATGCCGTTACCAAGTTTGTCACTGACTATTTCCAGGATGCCTGGCCAGCCAGCTTTTATTGATTGGATTTCCGGCTGCTCGGATAATTTTTGCGACTCGTGACTCGCGACTCGTCGCTGGTCAACCGGCACCACAGGTGTGCCGGCTAAACATCGAACCTCGTCCTTCGTCTCTCGTCCCTCGTCTCTCCTGCCACGTGGACCTTCATTTGTTAAATCTTTTTTTTTAACGGTCTCAGCTGGGCGGCCTTGCAATTGCGACATAAGCTCATCGACGTTGAGGAAATGCTCACTTAAGGCAAATCGCAGCAGTGTTGCCTCTAAAAGCGCCCTGGGCGTGTCGCTGTTTTTAAGGGCCCAGCGCAGCTTCTCAAGAGCGATTATATTGTAAATAAGCGCAGCAGTATCAAATTTTCCAGATAGCTCGGTAGCGTGTTTCTTCTGTTCGGCTGTTAGAATCAAAAGATTGCTTTCTGAGCCGGACTTCGACGAGCTCAGTCGAGCCGTTGATTTTATTACCATTAAGTCGCGCATACAGTCAATAAGCGCACCAGCGGTCTGCACTTCGCTTAGACCTGTGCTGATTAAATCTTCCGTTGCAGCAAGTGTTTCGGCTGCATTGCCATCGCCTATTTGACCGATGAGATGATAGATTTTTTCGCTATTCGGCTGACCCAGAAACTCCTCGAGCAGGTCAAACGTCAAGATTTCCTCACCGGTGCTTATAAGTCTGTCCAACAGACTCAGGGCGTCTCTCATCGAGCCGCTTGCCATCTTAGCCAGAGGCAGAATCAAATCTTCTTCATACTCTATTTTTTCTTGTTTGAGTATGAGCTTGAGCTGCTCGGCGATGAGACTGGCGTTTATATTGTTGAAGTCGAACCTCTGGCACCTGGATTGGATGGTGGGTATGACTTTATTCGGCTCGGTTGTTGCGAATATGAATTTGACGTGGCTGGGAGGCTCTTCCAATATTTTCAGAAGCGCATTAAACGCTTCAGTGGTGAGCATATGCACTTCGTCTATGATGTATATCTTAAACCTCGCACGAGCAGGCCGAAAAATAGCGTTCTCACGCAGCTCACGAACGTTATCGACGCCGCGATTGGTAGCACCGTCGATCTCGATGACATCGATATCTTCGCCAAGATTTATAGAGATGCAGCTATCGCATTTACAGCATGGCTTATCAGTGGGGGCATCAACAGATAAGCAGTTAAGAGATTTAGCCAGCACCCGTGCCATGGTGGTTTTACCAACGCCGCGAGTGCCGGTAAACAGATAGGCATGTGCGACTCTGCCGGTTTTTATGGCGTTTTTGAGGGTCTTTGCGATAGGGTCCTGACCAACGACCTCATCAAACGTTTGCGATCTATATTTTCTTGCGAGTACGATGTAAGACATCTGCGTTAAACGGTTGCGGTTGCGAAGCTTGTTACGGTCCGGCCTTCGTAGCCACTACGGCGGAGAAGGCTTGCGTTGAACGCAAAACGTTTTTTAAGACGCAACCGTTAAACGTATTACGAAACGAGCAGCGCAACCGATAAATGAAATACGTAACCTCTACGGGGGTAGTATAGCAGAGCTGATTATAATTTTCCACAAAAAGATTTCCATTTAGGCATATTACAAGCCTTATTTAGTTCTCCGCAATATCCAATAAATACGTGAAACATAAAAACAATCGAGGCCTATACAGGTTAAAACCTGTATAGGCCCCGAAATGGTGCAAAATAAAGCCGCTCTGATTCAGGTTTTCCTAAATCGAGTCCGGCCCTGCCGAGACAGACTACTTACCCGCAAGGTAGACAACCTCAGGCCATGATAGTGCCCGGTCGTAAATCATCACCTCGTCGATAAGGCCGTCCCAATAGCGTGCTTCAGAATATTCTGAATTCGCTCCAATCCATAAGTTGGTGGTACTTACGCCTAAGACGTTTGTAGTGGCTTTAGTCGCTTCAGGTGCTGCATCCA
>CAZQKO010000202.1:0-3403 GCA_964593945.1 uncultured Pirellulales bacterium
CAAAGGCAAACTCTACATCGGCACCGGCGTCTCCGGCGGCGAAGAGGGGGCGCTGAGGGGCCCCTCGATTATGCCAGGCGGCTCCCCTGCTGCATGGGAGCACGTAAAGCCGATCTTCCAGAAAATCGCGGCCGAGGCACCCGATGGCCAGCCTTGCTGTGAATGGATGGGCGAAAACGGAGCCGGCCACTTCGTTAAGATGACACACAACGGCATCGAATACGGCGATATGCAGATGATTTGCGAGACGTACCAGTTGATGAAAGTTGGCCTCGGCATGACCAACCAAGAAATGCACGATTGTTTAGCAGAGTGGAACGAGGCTGAGCTTGGCTCGTATCTCATTGAGATAACCCGTGACATCCTTGCTTACAAGGATGAGGAAGGAAACGAAGTCGTAGACCTTATCCTGGATAAAGCCGGCCAGAAGGGAACGGGCAAATGGACCGCCATTGAGGCTTTGAATCTCGGCCAGCCTTTGATGCTCATCGGCGAAGCTGTCTTCGCTCGCTGCCTTTCAGCTTTGAAAGAAGAACGCGTCGCGGCCGCAAAGCTACTCAAAGGACCACGGGCAAAGTTCAAAGGTGACAGTTCCAAATTCATTGAAGACCTGCGAAAGGCCTTGTACGCATCAAAGATTGTCAGCTACGCCCAGGGCTATCAGTTGATGCGTGCAGCGGCTGCAGAGTACAATTGGAACCTCAATTATGGTGGCATCGCGTCGATTTGGCGGGGCGGCTGTATCATCCGTTCGGTTTTCCTCAACAAGATAAAAGACGCATTCGATAAAAATCTCAACTTGACTAATCTTTTGCTCGATCCGTTTTTCAAACGTGCTGTCCGAAAAGGCCAAAACTCCTGGCGGCGAGTTGTTAATACGGCAGTCAAGCTCGGCATACCGGTTCCCGCGATGAGTTCGGCTCTGGCCTATTATGATGGCTATCGTTCCGCCCGCTTGCCGGCTAATTTATTGCAGGCCCAGCGGGATTATTTCGGCGCACACACTTACGAGCGGATTGATAAGCCGCGAGGCGAATTCTTCCATACGAACTGGACCGGCCACGGCGGTGAAACATCAGCCTCAACTTATACGGTGTAATTCGGACCGCTCCCTTACAGTCGCGGCTCTGTTTTTAAAGGCATATATTTTTTATGAACCTTAAGCGGAGAAAAAACAAGGCCGGTAGGAAAACTCAAAACAAGGAAAGATATCATGTATAAGATTTTTATGCTAATCGTCCTGCCGCTTCTGGCAATCGCGTGGATAGCCTACGCGATATGGATGCATAAAGTCCGTGAAGAAGAAAAGAAAACAGGCAGACCAAAATCAGAACGTCTGCAAAAAACCAGAAGCGAAGTTACAGACTGGGCCAAAAAAATGACGCAATTTGAGCCGCCCACACGAAAAAAACGACCTGACCAGACGATAGACGAGGGACGAGAAACGAAGGACGAGTGAAAAGGTGAGGATAAAAAATGACTGCTGAATTTATGTCGGAAGATTTTCTCCTGCAAACCAAAACCGCCAGGACTCTTTACCACGAATACGCACAGAAGATGCCAATCTATGACTATCATTGTCACCTGCCGGCTGATCTGATTGCCGCCGATCATCGGTTTGACAACCTGGCCCAGATATGGCTCTACGGCGACCACTACAAATGGCGGGCAATGAGAACAAATGGCGTAGCGGAAAAATACATCACCGGCGATGCAAGCGATTACGAAAAGTTTGAAAAATGGGCACAAACCGTCCCCTGCTGCCTCGGAAACCCGCTCTATCACTGGACTCATCTGGAGCTTAAACGTTACTTTGGCATCAACAAGCCATTAAACTCCGATACTGCAAAAGAAATCTATAACTCTGCCAGCGAGATGCTGCGAACGTCGGATTTTAGTGTCCGCAATATCCTCCGCAAGATGAATGTTAAACTTATTTGCACTACCGAAGGTCCGCTCGATTCGTTAGAACATCACAAAAAAATCAAAGAAGATGGCTTTGAAATAAGGATCCACGCAGCCTGGCGGCCGGATATTGCTATGGCGGTCGAAGACATATCAGCGGTGAACGTATTTATCGACAAGCTCGAAGAAATCTGCGACATGGAGATAAATAATCTCCGTTCATACCTTGAGGCAATCCGCCATCGCCATCACTTTTTCCATCAAAATGGGTGCAGGCTCTCTGACCATGGCCTTGAAACTGCATACGCCGAAGACTACACCGAAAAAGAAATCGAAACAATCTTCGGTAAAATCAAACGCGGTAAAAAACTGGACGTTTGCGAGCGCCTCAAGTTCAAATCAGCAATGATGGTTGAATTTGCTCTGATGGATTACGAGGCCGGCTGGGTTCAGCAGCTTCATCTCGGCGCCCTTAGAAATAACAACACGCGAATGCTCAAGACTCTTGGACCAGACACAGGATATGATTCCATCGGCGATTTCGAGATAGCTAAGCCATTAGCCAAATTCCTCAACCGTCTGGATATCCAAAACAACCTGCCCAAAACCATCCTTTACAATCTTAATCCGAGGGACAACGCCCTAATGGCCACTATGATAGGCAACTTCCAGGATGGTTCCACTCCCGGTAAAATTCAGTACGGCTCAGCCTGGTGGTTCCTCGACCAAAAGGACGGGATGCAAGAGCAGATGCGCGTGCTTTCAAATATGGGCCTGTTGAGCCGATTCGTAGGTATGCTGACCGACTCGAGGAGCTTTATGTCTTTTCCACGACATGAATATTTCCGCAGGATACTTTGTAATATCCTCGGAGGTGACGTCGAAGCGGGACTTTTGCCTAACGATTTGGAACTGCTCGGGAAAATGGTCGAAGACATCTGCTTTAACAATGCTAAAAACTACTTTCCAATGGCACTGAATTAATACACGGCCATCCCCAAGCTGTGCTTGAGGCTGCCACACTTTCTGTGTCAGTTCTATTGGGTGGCAGCCTCATCCCTTAGGGATGGGGATGGTTTTTCATCATATTAAACGTCTCTGCCTAAAGCTCTGAACATTGCTAACAAATTCTCGATCGGAGTATTGCTTTGAATATTGTGAATTGTATTAAAAATGTAGCCTTTCTTCTGGCTGAATATCTTGACACGTTCGGCGACCTGCTCAAACACCTCATCCGGCGTGCCGAACGGCAGTGTCCGTTGAGTATCCACACCGCCGCCCCAGAAAACAATTCTGCCGCCGTATTTCTCGACCAGTAATTGCGGGTCCATACCCCTGGCTGAGGTCTGGAGAGGAGTTAGAATATCGAAGCCGGCTTCGATGAATCCTTCAATCAATGGCTCGCAGCCGCCACAGCAGTGCTTCATCGTCTTCCATTTCGTGTTGGCATGAATCCAGTCGTTGATTTTTTTACTGTATGGCAGATAAAGCTCTCTGT
>CAZQKO010000203.1:0-3377 GCA_964593945.1 uncultured Pirellulales bacterium
TAAGTCGCTCAAGGAACTACGTAAGAGGATAGAAGGACTTGAAGCTGCAAAAGACTATAAAAGCTGATGCCAGAATTACCGGTAAAGGTTTGTTTAGTGGAAAGGAGGCGAAGGTTGTTTTTCGTCCTGCTACCGCAGATACCGGGGTGGTTTTCGTACGGACGGATGTTCCGGAAGCGGTACGGATATCTGCCATTGCGCCGAATATTGCTGAGCGGAGCCGCCGCACGGCCATAAAGAAAGGTTCTGTCAGCATAGAGACAGTGGAGCATTGTTTGGCTACTGTCAACGCGCTGGAGATAGACAATGTGATTATAGAAGTTAACGGCTCGGAATTGCCGGCTCCGGATTGTAGCTGCTCCGAGTATTTTAAAGCTCTTCAGCACGCAGGGACAGTTGAGCAGCAGATAAGTCGTAAGGAGTTTGTGATTAATGAGCCGATCAGTATTACTGCTGGTGATGCTTCCATATATGCTCTGCCGTATACAGGTGATGGTTTGAGTATCACATACGATCTGGATTATGGAGGCCACACCGGCATTGGCAGACAGATTTACAGTTGTCGTCTTACACCGGACAGCTTCGGGAGGAATTTAGCCCCGGCGCGGACTTTTTTGCTGGAAGCCGAGGCCAAGCAGTTTCAGGCACGCGGTATGGGTACACATATTAGTCCTCGCGACCTTTTGGTTATCAACTCAGACGGCCCTGTTAAGAACAGCTACAGATTTCCTAATGAGTGTGTCAGGCATAAGATTGTTGATTTGATTGGCGACATGACATTGATTGGCCGAGCTATCAAAGGCAGAATTGTAGCCTATAAAAGCGGACATTCGCTGAACCAGCTATTGGCAAAACGATTGTATGATGCGGCTCAGCAGGCCGAACGTATCCAAAAGTTTGGGACTGATGCAGTTCTGGATATCCGTAGAATTCAAAAGATTCTGCCCCATAGATACCCATTTTTGTTGGTGGACAAAATTATCGAGGTCGAAGGTGACACACGAATCAAGGGCATCAAAAATGTAAGCTATAATGAACAGTTTTTTCAGGGGCATTTTCCCGGCACGCCTATCATGCCTGGTGTCCTTATCGTAGAGGCAATGGCACAGGTGTCGGGATTGCTATTTGCACAAAGGCTGGAGCACACCGGCAGATTAGCAGTACTACTGAGCATGGATGGCGTAAAGCTGCGTAGATCAGTGGTTCCAGGCGATCAGCTTATCCTTACCGCGGAAACAGTTAAACTAAGAAAAAGAACTGCTCATTGTCAGTGCAGGGCTATGGTGGGAGAAACAACGGTTGCCGAAGCGCAAATCAAATTTATGCTGGTCGATGATGAAAGAGTATAGAACGTAATTCGTATATTATGATTTGAATCCCGAGTGATAAAGTACGGGAGATGAAGGTGACTCAAATACATCCCAGAGCAGTAGTTCATAAAGATGCTCAGTTAGCTGATGGCGTTATAATTGGGCCCAATTGTGTCATTGAAAGCACAGTGTCGATTGGCGGAGGCACCGTACTTGATGCCAATGTGGTGATCGGCGAAAATGTCAGGATTGGAAAAAACAACCGCCTTTTTGCCAATTGTACGATCGGTTGCAGGCCACAGATACTGGGCCTGAATCCGAATACTAAAATAGGCGGAGTTGTGATAGGCGATAATAATACTATTCGCGAGCAGGTGACCATTCATCCCAGTATGTATCCCGGCAAAACGACAACGATAGGAAATGATAACTTGATTATGATCGGAGCGCACATTGGACATGATTGCATACTTGAAGACAAGATTGTTATGAGCAACTACACGCAGGTTAGTGGACATTGCAGGATAGAGACCGGCGTTTGGCTTAGCGGCATGGTTTTGCTGCATCAGTTTGTGACTATCGGTAAGTGGTGCTATGCTTCCGGACTTGCCGGTATAAATAAAGATGTCCCCCCGTTTCTTACTGTCAGCGGGCATTATCCACCGAGGGTGCGGGGGGTCAACAAACGTGGCCTAAAGCGGGCCGGCCTGACCGAGGAGCAGCAACAGCAGATAATGGATGCGTACAAAAAACTCTACCGCAAGCCAGGCGCATTACTGGAGAATGCAAAGTCGCTGGCACAGGAAGACGGACTTGATGAAAACGTTCGGGCCATGATTGATATGATACTAAAGAGCAGTCAGCATCAGTTTGGACGATACCTCGAGAAATTCAGAGAACATAGAACGGATAACAGACAACAGACAACAGAAGATTGGGGGCAGATGACAGAGGACGGATGACGAACGCAGATTCATAGACTCTGTCTTTAAGAAGGATACGGGATATGAAAATACGTACAGCCGTTATAGGCGCAGGCAAAATGGGGGCGATACATGCGAAGGTCTATGACCAGCTTCCTCAAAGCGATTTAGTTGCCATTGTTGATATAGTCCCTGAAAAAGCGCAGCGCCTGGCTGAGCAGTATAATTGTTTAGCAGCGACTCATTGCGACGATATTTTAGATAAGGTCGATGCGGTAACGATAGCAACTCCGACGGTGGAGCATTTGAATCTGGCTAAAATCTTTATCGAAAACAAAATTCCGGTGCTGATTGAGAAGCCCCTGGCGGCTAATGTTAAAGAGGGTAGAAAAATCACGGCACTTGCCAAACAGAATAACACGGTTGTAGCGGTAGGGCATTCTGAGCGCTGCAATCCGGTTGTTCAGGCGATCAAAAGGCTCGACATCGAGCCAAAATTTATCGAAGCCAGCCGTGTTAGTCCATATCCCTTTCGCTCCATCGATATTGGTGTGGTGCTGGATGTGATGATTCACGACATCGATATTATTTTGTCTTTGGCGGCAAGCAAAATCAAAAAAGTCGATGCTGTCGGAGTCAGCGTTATCGATCAGGCGGAAGACATCTGTAATGCCAGGATTGTTTTTGAAAGCGGCTGTATCGCGAACATTACCGCTTCCAGGCTGGCTCTAAAAACCGAAAGAAAGGTGAGGGTGTTCAGCAGGCAGGCGTATTTAAGTGCCGATTTTATTAGAAAGAGCGGCACTGTTATTAAGGCTGACCCGAATATAAATGTTCTTGAGAGGATAAAGCAATATCAAACGCGTGAAGATTTTGACCCGATGAGTGTGAACTGGCTGGATTTGCTGCACATCGAACAGCTTAATGTAGATGATAAAGAGCCTTTGCGTCTTGAGCAGGAGGCATTTTTGCGAGCTGTTGGAGACAGAACACTTGCGCCGGAGGTCAGTGCCGAAGAAGGTCTGGCGGCCCTGGAATGTGCCCAGAAAATTCTGGCCTCGACAAAAAAACATAAATGGGATTTATTGCATACCTCGTAAATCCGAAATTCCAATATCGAAATCCGAAACAAACCTGTCCTGAG
>CAZQKO010000204.1:0-3324 GCA_964593945.1 uncultured Pirellulales bacterium
GTCTGTGCCTCAAGCTCGGCAGGGCCTGCGTTTGAAGGTAGTGGTGTTAAGCACGGCATGAGGGCCGGCGCCGGAGCTATTGAGAGATTGAGCTTTCTTGATGATGGTTCTATCGAATACAAGACCATCTCAGGCACGCATCCAGTTGGCATTTGTGGATCGGGTCTTTTGGATACCCTTGCCGAATTATTTAGAAACGGCATCATGGACCGAACCGGTCGATTTATAACCAACGAAGATGCAAGATTAACAGAAGGTGATGAGGGTTTGCAGTACCAGTTAGTGCCGCCGGCCAACAAACACCATGAGATAGTCATTACGCAGGCAGATATTAATAATTTGATTCGTTCTAAAGCAGGAGTTTTTGCCGCCATCAGGATTCTTATGGAGTCTACCCAGACAAAACCACAGGATCTTGACGGGATTTATTTAGCCGGCGGTTTCGGAAATTTCCTGAATGTTCGCCAGGCAGTGACCATCGGAATGCTGCCGGATGTACCGGCGGAGAAGATTCACTTTGTTGGAAATACATCGATTGCCGGAGCAAAAACGGTCCTATTGAGTCGAAAAGCTCTCAAAGCTGCCGAAAAGATTGCAGGAAGTATGACCTATTTTGATTTGATGAGCCATCCGAAATATATGGACGAGTTTATGATGGCCAAATTTCTGCCCCATACTGACTTATTATTATTTCCGTCGGTGGCTGGAAGCGTGGTGCGTCGTGCGTGATGCGTATTGCGTCCCGGTGAAAGGGCAGTACACTACGCAATACAATATACGCAATACGAGATACGAGACATGACAACAACTATAGCTATAAGTGGTAAAGGCGGCTCGGGCAAAACTACCGTGGCTGCTATGATTATAAAGTTGCTGCTGGACCGGCAGAGCAAAGGCGCTATACTTGCTGTGGACGCAGATCCTAACTCTTGCCTCGGCTTGACACTCGGAGTTCAGCCGGATGTAACTATTGCAGAGCTTCGCGAAGACGCACGCAACAAACCGGCCGGTAATGCCGGTATGGATCGGTTGCGGACTTTTGAATACGGCATTCAGCAGGCGATTACCGAGGCGGCAGGATTTGATTTGCTTACGATGGGCAGGCCGGAAGGGCCGGACTGCTACTGTGCTGTAAACAATATGCTGCGAAAGTTTATGGACCAGCTAAGTTCGCAGTATCAATATGTTATCATAGACAATGAAGCTGGGATGGAGCATTTATCCCGGCGAACAACTAATAATGTGGACCTGCTGTGCATTGTAGCAGAGCCGACACCTATAGGTGTCGTCACTTCCCAGCGGATTTTTACACTTGCCGAACGGCTGCCAATTTCTGTAAAGCAAGTCGGTGTTATATGGAATAGTGCTGAAAGCAGTAAAGAAATAAGTGGGATAGACATATTTGGTTATGTACCTTATGATGAGGTTGTGTTTGATAGTTCCATGCAGGGAAAATCAATATTTGACCTTGAAGGAGACAATCCCGCGTTTATGGCACTAAAGAAAATATTCGAGGATAAACTTAAATTCGTCGCTCGTGTCACGTGACTCGTTTATAATATGGATCAAGGCAGATGGTATAAAAGAATGGAGGTTTGAAGATGCAAGTTCCCGAAGTTTCGGAAGGTTTTACTGGCTTAGTCAATAAGATCACTATCGGGGCTACCAAGGCTGACGGTGGTACACGGACCTCAACAGTAACCATCGGAGGTGCGCGTAACGTGACCTATGGTGGCTCGATCGATGATAAAAGCGAAAAGCCGGTTATTGCTTTGGATGTTCTTGATACCAGGCCGGAAGATTGGCCCGACGTTTTGGCTGAGCCTTATAAAGATGTGCTCGATAATCCCGCCGACTGGGTCAAAAAGTGCGTTGAGGAGTTTGGGGCCGATTTAATTTGCATCAAGTTCGACGGCATCCATCCCAACAAAGCGAATAAAGATGCTGCTCACGCCGTCAAAGTCACTGAGGAAGTTCTCAAGGCGGTTGGTGTCCCTTTGATATTGTGGGGCTGTGGAAACGATGAGAAAGATAACGAGGTTATGCCTAAGGTCAGCGGCGCTGCAAAAGGCCAAAAGTGTCTTATCGGGACCATTAAAGAAGACAATTACAAGTCATTAACTGCTATCGCCTTAGCTGACGGCCATTTTCTTATCAGCGAGGCGCCTTTGGATATTAACATCGGCAAGCAGGTCAATATCTTGGCTTCAGATATGGGCTTTCCGCTTGAGAGGATAGTAGCGTTTCAGGATACGGGGGCGCTGGGTTACGGAATGGAGTATTCATATTCGATTCAAGAACGCCAACGGCTGGCTGCCCTTACTGGTGATAAAATGATGGCCATGCCGATTATCTGTGATGTAGGTTATGAATCCTGGCGAGCAAAAGAGGCCAAACAGGTAGATGCTCCCGGCTGGGGTGACGCAGCCGACCGAGGGCCGATGTGGGAGGCTACCACTGCTATATGTTTGCTGCAGGCCGGAGCAGATATAATTCGGATGCGCCATCCAAAGGCGGTAACTACCGTTAGAAAATTTATCGATGAGATCTGGTAATTGGTAATTGGTAATTAAATTGATACCATTTAACCAATTACCATTTAACCAACATCAATGGAGGTTTCAGTAATGATATTGATTGCGGAACGAATTAACGGAATGTTCAAGGACGTCAAGCAGGCTATCGCAGACAAAGATAAAAAAGTCATTCAGCAGCTTGCCAAAAAGCAAACTGAGGCAGGTGCCACCTATCTGGATGTTAATGTGGGCACCGCAGCAGCCGATCAGGAAGGGACAATGCAATGGCTGGTAGAAACTATTCAGCAATCTTGCTCGACGCCTTTATGTCTTGATTCCCAGAAGGGTGATGTCATCGCTGCAGGTCTAAAAGCTGTTAATGCCGAAAACGGACTTATTCTTAATTCCACCCCCCTTAATAAGAAAGATGATGACGAAATACTCGACAAGTTCATAGAAATGGCCGAGAAGGCCGGGCCAAAAGCCGGCATTATCGCTCTTGCTATGGACAAAAACGGCGTGCCTCAGGATATAGACACTCGCGTTGCTTTAGCTGCGGAGATTGTATCGAAGGCGATGGAGAAAGGTTTTGACGCACAGCGGTTGTTCATAGACCCAATTGTTCTGCCGGTAAAAGTGCCGAACGCTCAGGTTCAGCCAGGCAATATTTTATCTGCGATGGACCAAATCAAATTCCTGTCTGATCCAGCTCCGCATATGACGGTAGGGCTGTCTAATATCTCTCAGGGAGCTACGGAAAGAAGCATGATAAATCGCATATTTCTTGCTATGGCCATGTCACACGGTT
>CAZQKO010000205.1:0-3290 GCA_964593945.1 uncultured Pirellulales bacterium
CAGGCATCGGGCTTTGCAGCCGGCCGCAATAGAGCGGGTTATTTGGATAGGTTCTAAGTGTATCCGTCGAGAAAAAGGACTTATCGGTTTCTTTTCGACATCCAAATCAAGAACAACGGATAAAAAGTACGATAAAACAATTAACAAATCGTTGAATTTATTACCTGATGCCTTATCTTAATATAAGGTTTGATAGTTTAGCTTCTTAAAATTTCTGTGTAATCATTTATCGGAACGAAAGAATTGGGTAAGCATCATACTGTTTTAATAGCTACGGTATTCGTATTGATTTTTATCGCCGGCTGCCAACAGGCGGAACGTGTATCTGTCGAGCCTAATAAAGCTGAAACGCTTGTAGCGGAAATTGACAAGCCCGAACCCAACGAGGCTGAACCATCTATAATTGAGCTATCCCAAACTGGGTCTCCAAAACTGGAGCCAAACGAAACTCAATATAATTTGGTCGAACCAAATGCTATCGAGTCTGACTATATCGAACCTTTGGCCATAGAGCCGAACAGGGTAGAATCCAACGAAGTCGAATCAGTCGTTCGCCGAAGGCAGGTCTCTTTTCACGACAAATTTGCTGATATCCTGAGCAGCTTCGTGGGTAGTGATGGGAAGGTTGACTACGCTACACTGCGGCGAAAAAGGCTGGAGTTTAGAAAGCTCCTCGACGAATTCGACCGGCTTGATCCAAAGGAATATGAATCTTGGCCTGAATCGGACAAAATCGCCTTTTGGATTAACACATATAATATACAGATGCTTAATATAATAGTCGAAAATTATCCTATTCAGGCATCGCGATTCCTCAGTCTCATTTATGGTCCTTACAGTATCAGGCACATCAAGGGTATATGGACCGATTACAAATTTATGGTTATGGATGAGGAGTTTACATTAAGAGAAATCCAGCAGCGGTTTTTCCGCAAACAGTTCGAAGAACCGCGAGTATTTCTCGCTCTGACTAACGCCAGTATTTCCAGTCCTGCTTTAAGGAATGAGCCGTATTATGGATACAATCTCGAAGAACAGCTCCAAGACCAGACGAAAATATTTTTGTCCAGCCTATATGGATTCAAAATCGACAGAGACAGGCAAACCATCTATCTCTCGGCTCTTTTTCAAACGACCTGGTATGGCAAAGAATTTGTTGGAAAGTTCGGTACAGATAAAAAGTTTAAGGCTCAGGAGCCGGCTACCCGTGCTGTTTTAAATTTTATTACAAACTATATTTCCGTTCAGGATGTGTCTTTCCTGGAAGTGGAAAACTATTCTATAAAATATATGAAATATGATTGGACAATCAACGAAAGGTGACTAAAATTTTGAGTGCCTAAAGTTCGTGTAACGGTTGCGGTTGCGCAGCTCGTATCGGTTGCGTTTAACGTACGACGATAGACGAAACGAGTTGCGCAAACGATAAACGAATTACGCTCTTCAACTCACTTTAGTCACTTTACACTTTTAAATGAAAAGTACAACGAGCTATTAAAAGGACAAATCACGAATGACAAAAAGAATAATTCCGAGCAATCCCAATTATAATGCCAATAAATATCTGTTTACCAGCGAGTCTGTAACAATGGGCCACCCCGACAAGGTGGCCGACCATATATCCGATGCCATACTTGATGCCATGCTCGCGCAAGATGCGCAAAGCAGGGTAGCTTGCGAAACGATGGTCAAAGATAATATGGTCATCGTCGCAGGAGAGATTACTTCGAGAGCCGTCGTGGTTATTCCGAATGTTGTCCGCGAAACTATAAGAAAAATCGGCTATGATGACCCTCAGCTCGGATTTGACTGTGAAAGTTGTGCCGTTATGGTATCGGTCGGAAGGCAAAGCCCTGATATATCACAGGGCGTCACCGAAGGCACAGGCCTGCACAAAGAACAAGGAGCCGGTGACCAGGGCCTGATGTTCGGCTACGCCTGCCGGGAAACACCACAGTTAATGCCTATGCCTATTCAGCTTGCACATGCTATAACAACTCGACTGGAAAAAATGCGACAGAGCAGGAAGATGCCCTGGTTACGACCGGACGGCAAAAGTCAGGTGACGGTAGAATACGAGAATAGCAAGCCAAAACGAATCCACACAGTTGTTGTCGCCGCTCAACATGCACCGTCTATTAAATACCAACAACTGCGAAAGCAAATAATCGAGAAGGTTATTTTGCCTGTTCTACCAAAGCGTCTTGTGGACAAAAATATTGTCTATCATATCAATCCGACGGGCCGGTTCGTAATAGGAGGCCCGAAGGGCGACTGCGGCCTGACCGGACGAAAAATTATCGTGGATACCTACGGCGGAAGAGGGAGTCACGGCGGTGGATGTTTTAGCGGCAAAGACCCCACCAAAGTCGACAGAACCGCAAGCTATATGGCTCGATACATTGCCAAGAACGTTGTCGCTGCCGGCCTTGCTGATGCCTGCGAAGTCCAGCTATCTTATGCTATTGGAGTGGCTAAGCCGATCTCCGTACTCGTACATACCGAAGGAACTGCAAAAATCAGCGAGGAGAGAATAAGTGAGATTATAAGGAAGCTTTTCCCGCTAACTCCTAAGAAAATGATCCAGCACTTAAAGCTTGCCCGTCCGATTTTCGCAGAAACTTCACACGGCGGCCATTTCGGAAGGACAGGCCCGAATTTCACCTGGGAAAAGACCGACATGGTAGCCAAGCTTCGCAAGGCCGCAGGACCGTAAAAGCGATCCCGTGTGATTGCCCAAAATGTCTGTTCAATCAGATGAACATATTGTTATGCCCAACCATTTTCACGGAATCATAGACATCGTAGGGGTGACCTTTTATGGTCGCCCTGATCTTGATATTGTTGATGATAAATTAATACAGACACACAATAAATCTGGGCAATCACATGTGATTGCCCCTACAACGTCGGCCTGACACGGCATTTCCCTGATTTTCCCGAATTTTTGTAAGGTTTTTGCCATTGTCCAGTCTAATATGGTGGTCATGGCCGAGAAGAACGATGATGAATTCCTGGCCAAACAATTCAGCCAGGGCGACCAGGCCGAAGGCCTGGACGGGATTAAACCGCCCTTCGGGCGGGCCGTCTTCGACAGGATTGTCGAACAATATTCAGCCGATATTGCGGTGCTAACCAATCGGCTGCTCGGCTGGCCCGGCGATGTCGAAGATGTCATTCAGGATATCTTTCTCGCTGTGTTCGTAGGATTAAAAAAATTCCGTGGCCAATGCCACCTGAAAAGCTGGCTCTTTACTATAACAATAAATAAATGCCGCACCTACAGATAT
>CAZQKO010000206.1:0-3262 GCA_964593945.1 uncultured Pirellulales bacterium
TAATTTCCATATTGCCCGTCCTTAGCTGTTATACGGAAGCTGTAGAATTTGCTCCAGCCGGTACCTGCCGTTCCGTCCAATTGCTGGAAAATCCGACCATCGAATATCCCTTTAGCTTTATAACCAAAACTATCACTTTTTGAAATATCGCCTAGTGCTGTTGCAGCCGGTGTCACTTCAACCGGCATATAAAATGCGCCAACGGGATTCTTCACCTTTGAGTGAGCTGCTTTACGGATGGCTGACATATAAATCGGCAGTTGCATATCCAGGCCGTAGTAGAACTCCGCCCAATTGAAAGACCGGGCCTTACGCTTGTAGTCGAAAATAATCGCCGCCTTGTCAGCATTGCTCTCCATGAAATCCAGCCGATCAATCTTACCGTCCAAAGACAGAATTCGTCCATCCGGAAGAGCAAGCTCATATCTGCCAAGTATGCCGGCAGTCCCACCGAACGAAACTTCAGACAACTTCGGTCGAAAATTTCCAGCCCGTACCATCTCTGCAACTGCCAAGACACAATCCTCGAGGTACTGACCGGCAGAGTGGATGATAAACGTATTGTGAGCGGAGTGACTGGCAAAGTTCGATACAAAAGAATCCTCTGTGATAAGCCTGGATATCTGCTCTCTTAAAAATTCTAAAAGCTGCTCATCTTTAATCGTCGCGAAATTTAAATTTTCAGCGTTTAATTGCTTTAATAAACTATCCAGAACGCGATGGTAAAAGATGCCAACATCTAATGGCTCTAATTTAAATTCTTCTCTCTCCTTCAATTCCAATATATATCGTGCAAAATACTGATACGGACACGCGGCAAAAGTGCCGAGCTTTGTTGCTGAACTTGTTATTTGGCGACCGAAAAGATTCTCAACCATCTCTTTATCCAAACGTGCGAGATTATCATAATTTATGGCAGAAACAATCCTTGAACCAAACTCAGCAAATTGCTCATCGCAGCAAATATCATCCAACAAATCTAAATATTTAGCCCCGCAATTTATTGTGGGGTTATTTTCGTGTTTTACACGTGATTGTGTCCCTTGTATATCCTTACCAAGCTGGCTGCAAAGCAGCTCCGAAAGCTCGGCTTCATTTTGAACCTGTGTTACATCAACCTGTTTGTCAGCAATTGATTCTTCATTAAGGTCTTCAAACAATGCTTCAACATCAGCGATAAACTGTGAGCGAGGTACAGCATTTCCTTTTTCATCGACCACCGGATATGTAATACACAGAAATTGTGAAGGCCGAGTAAATGCAATGTAGGCTAAATACTGACGCTCGGCCAGCTTTTGGCTTGCTGTTGCCGCCAACGGGAACTCAGCCGATTCAGCAGCGTTTCGGTCGTCCTCGGTCAGGATGCTGTCGAAGCTCACCGGAACAGGAAACTGTCTTTGCGTTGCACCTATTAGAAAAACCGCTTTCAAATCAGGATGTCGGCTGCGCTCGATAGAGCCGACAAGAACCTGGTCCAGTGTTGGCGGGATAAAAGCCAAAGTCAATTGCGAAAAGACGGAATTGAGAATGGCGAGATAGTCCGTAAGAGACATCTCATGGCCGGTAAAGACTTCGCAAAGCTCATCAAATATATTTAATAGCTTGTCATAAAACTGCCGATGCTCATCCACCGCAGTATAATCTTTTCGCCCGGTAGCTTCTTCAATCCACCCACCCAGTGTCTTGCGAACCTGCAAATTGTCCAAAAAATCAAAAACATTTCGCGTGAATTGCTCAGCACTTATAATTCTTGCTGAATCGCCTTGTGGATAGAGGCTGTCTCGAAGCTCAAGCAAAGGTTTTGTCATCTTTTGCCTGATTCGATTTATGCGTTTCTCGTCAAATGCTTCATCATTCTCTTCTGCAAAGTGCCATTCTTTATCACTCTGCCAGTCACTGCCCTGTATGCCGAACGCAAGACAGTAATTCTCAAGCAGGTCAACTTCACAGCGATCTATCGGCACCAGGTCCGTTTTCAGATATGCCAAAATATCGTTGGTAGAAAAGCCGCCCGCTACCACCTCTATAGCCGAACAAATAAGTTGAACCACTGGATGCTGGTTCAATTGTTTTCTTTTATCAATAAAAAAAGGCACACCATAATCATCGAAACACGCTCTTATATAGTGTTCATAACTTTCAATATCAGAAGCAATAACCGCTATGTCACGATATCTGAAACTATTCTCCTTGACCAACCGGAGTATCTGCCTGGCGACAAATTGGACCTCAGACCGAGCGTTTGGTGCTGATACAATACGAATCCGCCGCGGCGGTTCTGAGGATGGAATTTTAGGAGCTTGCGATTGAAATATATTACGCTCGATGTGAAGAATCTGAGGGCTGTCCGAAAATCTGAGTGCTTGCTTGAGTATTATCGGTTTAGCCAACGGCAGCTTATATTTTTTTATTATCTTAATTAGCTCAGCGTAAGTCCGCTGCGTCGGACTAAATAAACCTGCCGGGTCTATCTTCTCGGCATCTGGATTTTCCAGGTCGATATCCGACGGGTCCAAACAAAGTGCAATCTGGACATCGGAAGCAATCTTGAGCAGTTCGGCAAGTATTGTAAGCTCTCCTATCATAAAACCCGCGAAGCCATCCACCCATAATCTTGCACCTTTAACAAAATCTGCCGTCGCCACCGCTCGGCAGGCATGAGTCAGTTGAATATCGGGGTCAATGAATCTGCTCTCAATGAATTTCAAATACTCTTGAAGAATCAGACCAATATCGGTGAATTTCAGAACGGTCAAATTATCATGCTCATCTTCGGCTAATTCGCTTAGCAACCGGTCAATATCGTCCGGCGTTTTTGCGTACTGATGCAGTTCAATAATGGTTTGAGCCATCTGTCGGCCAAGTCCGGGCCAGTTTGCTGAGAGGTTAAAGATTTTCAGCCGGCTTGCATTGTCGCGCAAAATCCTGTGGATTATCATCTGTTGGCCGATACGCGAAAGAGCCGGCCTTGCTGTATGTTTGCCCAACAACAAGAATTGTAAACGGTCAAATGAAAGCACATTCAACCTGTTATAACCGGCTATCTTTTCATCAGCTAAGATGGCCCGTTCAGCCTGATACGTTGCCTGCTCCGGAACTAAAAAAAGCAAAGGCTGATTGTCAGACTTCGGCGAGCCAAGTCGAGCCATCGGCTCCAGCAACGCATTGACGATTGCTCTTACGCAATAGCTGGTCTTGCCTGTGCCGCTTCTGCCAAGAATAAATTGAACCGCCATCGCAGTTTCCCTTCCTTCGACTACGC
>CAZQKO010000207.1:0-3197 GCA_964593945.1 uncultured Pirellulales bacterium
CCTGTGGTGAGCGAACCTGTCTTGAGCGTAGTCGAAAGAGTCGAACCAAGTCGAACGGATACCTTAACAGGAGTGATTATGCCGGCCAAACGTTACCGTTTTGTTACGGTTTTGTCCTCTTCTTGTTATTTTTCACTCGTCTCGGCGAAGGCCGAGCCGTAGCCGGGAAGGAAACCAGGATATCTGGGGGGCCCCGCTTTGCGGGAACCAAATCGGGGTGTGGGGAATCTGGAAAACAGGAAGCTTAGGAATTTACGATTTACCGCCGTTAGGCGTCTGCCGTGAGGCATCCTGTGGACTGCGGAGATTTCCAATTTTCAATCGACAATCGGAATTCGGCAATCAAAAATCTGTTCCTGCTTTATGCTTTAGCAGCCATTTTATCACCCACTCCTCGGCCTGCTGGGCTGTCTGGAGCTGACCTTCCAACTGGGCGATGTACATTTCTTCGGCTAATTGGCCTAAGGCAGGGCCGGGTACTGCACCTAATCGAATTAAATCGTGGCCGGTGAGCAGTGGCTTCGGCCGTAACTCAATATCGCCAAGCGCCTTTATTCTTCTACGAATGTTCACCAATGCATAAATACCGGCTTGTCTGGCTCTCTGAATTGCTCTTTGCAGCTCGTATAGGTCCCAGAAATACGGTTCTGCAAGGATCTTTTTCAATTCAGCCAAAGACATTCTGTCATTTAGCAGCTTGTCTCTGCCTGTCAGCAAGAATTTTAAATGCTTTGTCCGGTTCCTGCTGAGTTTAAGTATCTTACAGCTCTGCATCGCAAATTCGGTATCGCAGCCGGAAAAAAAACCAGCTAAAGCCAGAGCGAAATCAACTTTTTTGCGCATTTGGCCCAAGACAGCTACCGCGAATTTTGCTGGCTCACCTAAATAGCCCGGGAAAATCGCCTCAGTCAATCTGCTTCCAGCTAATATGGTCACCCCAACAGAGCGATTAGGGTCAATGAGAATGCCTTCCAGCTCGGCTGCTATACGTTCACCGCTTATTTTTGTTATATTTTCACCTGAGGTGCAAATCACCGAAAAGGTCCTCGGCTCGATTGCAAATGAGAGCTGGGTGGAGAACCGTATCGCCCGCAGCATTCGCAGGTAATCTTCGCCGAAACGTTCTTGGGGCTTGCCGATAGTCCGAATTATCTTCTGTTGCAAATCTGCTTGACCGTTGACATAGTCGATAACCCTATTATCAATGGGGTCGTAAAACATTCCATTGACAGTAAAATCTCTTCGGCTGGCATCTTCAGCAGCGCCGGCAAATTCAACCGCTGTCGGATGTCTGCCATCGACATATCCGCTTTCCGTTCGGAACGTAGCCACTTCGACCTGCTGACCCTTCAGCAGAACAATTACAACACCGAATTTAGCGCCGACCTTTAAGGTATGCTTAAATAGTCTTATTACATCTTCCGGAAGAGCAGACGTGGCGACATCATAGTCACTGGCCGAGCGGCTCAACAGCATGTCACGCACACAGCCGCCCGCTAACAAGGCCTCATATCCATAGCTGCGCAATCGCTTAACTATTCCTATAGCCGCCTGCTTATTAGTCATTCGCTTCCGCCCGCATAAAAGTTACAGCCATACTTCCCCACCGACGTCGTTCCATCATTTTGAATCTACCATATTGTTCCAGCAGAAAAGTACCACTGCTGGTCCTCACCACTACAATACCATTAGGTACTATTTGCCCATCCAGTATATCCAGCAGTCCACTCAGAGGCGAACCAGTTTGAACATTCTTTGTATCGGCATACGGCGGATCCACACAAACAAGATCATAACCGGAATTTTCGATTTTCGATTTTCGATTTTCGATTTTTTTCTCAACCCGTCCTGAGTCCGTCGATTCGGCACGCCGGATTCGTGCCGAACCGGGTCGAAGGACAGGGGCACCGGTCTTAAAGGCGTCGGCTCTTATAACCTTTGATTCTTTCGCAAAGCCGGCCTTTGCAATATTTCTATTCAGGATTGCAATTATTTCAGGCTCCTGCTCGACGAAGGTAACAAACTCAGCTCCCCTGCTCAAGGCTTCAAGCCCTAAAGAACCAACGCCGCAGAATAAATCGGCTATTATTTTACCTTCCGGCAGGTCGTGGTTGTAAAGCACATCAAAAAGCGACTCCTTGACCCTGTCGGTAATAGGCCGAGAGATAATTGTCTTTGGGCTGAACAGGTTCATCCCCTTTTTTGTACCAGCTATGATTCTCATTGCATTTCTTTTGTCGCACAGATTTTCGCCAAGCCTTTGAGGTCCACAAAGTGTTTAATCGCTTCGGCAATTTTTTCTTTTCCCTGCCATTCTTCCTTGTTCATAACAAAACAAATCTTGAAATGACCCGCCCACAACCAGATACTGCTATCCGAATGGTTGGTAACATAGTAAGTATCGTCGAGTTTCTTGGTCCCGGGATGTATTACCGGCTTGTCACGCAAACGCAGGTGGGCCCACGCAACTTGATTGCGATCGCCACTATTCCAGCTGTATGAAATAATGCTGCCGCCAAAAATGGCATTCACGTGTGTTCCAATGACCTCACCGTACTGCTTACCAGGAATCAAACAGTATTTCTCCATAGCATTTTTGTACGCCGCCTTTTTCTTGGGCGCAGTGCGTTTTAGATCTTCGATCCTGTCGTCAAAAGGCTTGGTGATTTCACGTTCCCGGGCACGGAGCTTGCTGACTTGGGTCTCCAGCCGTACCGCTTCAGCCCTTCTCGGCTCCGGATCGGTGTTTCTAATCTTTTCAATCTTGTGTTCCATATCTGCAATTCGCCTCTTCAAGTCCTCGATCTGTGCTGTGTATTGTTGTATCTGCTTGGTGTATTTCTGGATAATCTCGGGGTTCAGTTCCTTTAGCAACTTTTCAATTTCCTTGATGCGTTTGCGCTCCTTACCAGCGGCAGCTTCCTTCTCGGCATTAATTGCTTCCACCTGCTTGTAGAGCTTGAGACTTTCAGCAGCCAAATCATTAACGTCGCTATATACTCTCTGTGCAGCAAAGGCTATAACAACAAGCACAAAAGCTATTCGTTTGGTTTGATTAAACATCACAAGATTACTCCTTATCAAAATAATAAATTACTCAAACTGACCGTTTTTCAACGATGTTATGCTATAAGTGGATATATAACAGTAACATATCGCAGTTTGTCATTCCCGCGCAAGCGGGAATCCACTGCTAC
>CAZQKO010000208.1:0-3181 GCA_964593945.1 uncultured Pirellulales bacterium
TTTTTCAGCAGATTAACGTGCCGACCTTCTGGCCGCAAAGAGCCTTGATTATGTTACCTTTTATATAAATATTCAAAACGTTTATAGGAATACGACTGTTTTTGCAAAGAGCTATCGCCGCGTGGTCTATTACTTTAAGGTCTTGTTTTATCACGTCATCATAAGATAATTTTTCAAACATCTGCGCTTTTGAATTTTTTTTTGGGTCTTCGGTGTAAACACCATCGACTTTTGTTGCCTTAATCAAAAGCTCAGCTTCAAGCTCCGCAGCCCGCAAAGCCGCACAGGTATCTGTAGTGAAGTAAGGATTTCCTGTTCCGCCGGCCAAGATGGCTACCCTGCCCCGCTCCAGGTGATGAAAAGCTCGTCTGCGAATGAAAGGCTCACACATCGCCGCCACTTCGATAGCGCTGAGCACCCTCGTCGGCTGGCCAAGTATTTCCAGTGTCTCCTGCAGCGCACAGGCATTGATAATGGTAGCCAACATACCCATATAGTCTGCTGTGTTTCGGGGTATGTGACGTGTCTGGGAGAAGGTTTCGCCACGTATGTAGTTGCCGGCTCCGACTACGACTACAATCTGTGGGCCGAGCTTGCAAACCTCCACAATCCTTTTGGCGATCGACTCTAACTTGGAACTATCAATTCCAAATCCTCCGGGCTTACAAAAACTTTCACCCGACAGCTTCAGCACCACGCGCTTGTATTTACTCTCTGCCATTTATCTTGCATCTGAATGTTATGTAAAACGTTGGTGAAACCGCCACAAAAAACCCCGCAATAAATTGCGGGGCTAAATAATTTAACCGACGTCGAAACGTGCAAATCCTTTAATTTTCGCTTGGCCGCCTGCTTGTTTGGCGGCTTCGGTGAGAACCTGGGCCACGGTTTTGCTGTCATCCTTAACGAAGGGCTGCTCTAACAGGCAATTCTCTGCATAAAATTTCTTTATCTTGCCTTCCACGATCTTTTCAATTATGTTTGCGGGCTTATCTTTGACCTGCTCGCGGAAGACGGTCTTTTCCTGCTCAACAATTTCAGGTTTCAGACCATCCTTATCCAGCGACATCGGTTTGGTTGCAGTAATGTGCATCGCTATATCCGAGGCGGTCCGTTTCAATGCATCTGCAGTAGCGACATCATCACTGCTGGTCTCTATCTGAACCATAGTTCCCACTTTTCCGTTGAAGTGAATGTATATACTGATAATTCCCGGCCCATCAAGTTTACATTTTGTATAATCCCCTACCTGTATTTTTTCGCCGGTTTTGCTGACCGTTTCGGTTACAATGTCACTGAACTTCTGTCCATTCAGAGAGGTTTCAAGAACATTCTCGACGCCCTCGTCAGCGGGACAGGCCAACGCAAAGTCGGCAAGGGCCTGAGCCGTCGCCACAAAATCACTGCTTCTGGCTACAAAGTCTGTCTCGCAACACAGTGTAGCTAACGCAGCGGTTTTTCCGTCGTCACTGCTTTTACTCACAACCAATCCTTGTGAAGTCTCTCGTTCTGCTCGCTTGACTAATGTTGCAAGACCCTTCTTTCGTAGTATCTGAACAGCCTTATCCATATCGCCGTTGGCTTCGGCAAGGGCAGATTTACAGTCCATTATGCCTTGGCCGGTAATCTTGCGGAGTTTAATTACCATCGAAGCTGGAATTTCTGACATGATAACTCCTAATCTTTTATAAATCCTAAACATCCGCCTTTGGCGGACTGGTAATTGGTAACTGGTGATTGGTTATTGGTATTTAATTTAACCATTCACCATTTAACCAGTTACTATATTTTTGTTTCGTGCTTAGAATTTAGTGCTTTTGATTCTGTGTTTTTCCTTTCAGGATTGTTCTGATGACCGCTGCTTAGGATTACTTTCCGGCGAAGGCGGTTCTGCTGCTGCCGTCTGGCTCGGCTCCACAACAGCCACTGCCTCGGATTCTTTCTTGTCGGCTCGGGCCAGAGCAGGCCTCTTTAAGCGGACCCGTTTTTGACGGTCCGTTTGCTCGGTACGTGCTGGAACCATCGTTTTGCCAATCGCAACCGCATCGGCCAATTCGTTAAGGATCAATTCAATCGCCCTGATAGAATCATCATTGGCAGGAACGGCCACATCTACGGTGTCAGGATCGGAATCAGTATCGAGAATTCCAACCGTTGCAATACCGAGCTTTTTAGCCTCGCGCAGAGCAAGATACTCCTTCTTTGCGTCGATAGCCACAACTGCACCCGGTAAACGCGTCATTTTTCGAACGCCATCAAGATTGGTTTTAATCTTTCGCATCTCGCGTTTAAGCCTGGAGGCCTGCTTTTTACTCTCACCTTCGAGGCTTCCATCCTGTTCCATGGATTCTAACTGTTCCAGTCTCTGCAATCGAGACCGTATAGTTCTGAAATTGGTGAGCATTCCCCCCAGCCAGCGTTCACTGACATAGTGCATGCCGCATTTTTTTGCGACTGTCTCTACGGCCTTTTGTGCCTGACGCTTAGTGCCTACAAAGACAACGTCATTACCGGTAGAGACAATCTCAGCCAATAGCTTTTTAGCTATTAACAAACCTTTTAAGGTTTTTTTGACATCAATAATATGAATGTTACCGCGTTTTGCGAAAATAAATGGGGCCATTTTGGGATTCCATCGGCTGACGCCGTGCCCGAAATGCACCCCTGCATTGACCAACTCACGAGCTAACTGTTTAGCCACAAGACCTCCAAAAACTCAAGATTCATTTATTTATTATACATAAACTACCGAACCCAAGAGATTAATGCAACTCGCCTTGTATGTCAAGAATTTTTATATAGAGAAATTTTACCTGCTGATATAATAATTCCGGCACACTTTAACATGTTATATTTTCCCCGCTGCCCGGGTGTATCGCAGTGAACTCTAATTGTAGTATCTTTGCCTTTTAGCAACCTGCCTGTTTGGTGCGGGGGAAATCCCCAATAAATTGGGGTATTCTTATCGGCGCACTAATACCAGACATGAATTATTATGTTAGGCTCGGTTTTTTTAGACTGGACCTCGCCCGTGATTGTGTTAGTTGCTTTTATATTGATCCCTGGATTTTCTTTCAGCCATTTAATGATTTGCTCATCAAGAAAGTCCATGGCTCCAGGATGCAGTTTGGTAAAGAAGGTCTTTACGCCGGTGATTCGGCTGGCTGAACCCTTATTATCT
>CAZQKO010000209.1:0-3180 GCA_964593945.1 uncultured Pirellulales bacterium
TTCAGAATATCGGCAAGACAGCATAAATTTATTCAATATTAAAAGGACACAAGGCGAATTTCGCATTTCGAATTTATCTTCTATCTAACTGCACCGGGTATTGGCTGTTCTTCTTTTTCTTTCTTTTCTTTGTACTCTGTAACTAAGACGGTGGTGGTCAGCATAAGTCCGGCTATGGAGGCGGCCATTTGCAGCGCTGTCCGGGCAACTTTTGCAGGGTCGATAATGCCGGCTTTGAACATATCGACATGCTGTCCTGTGTTGGCATCATAGCCGATATTTTTGCTTTTTTGGAGCTTCTCAAGAAGCTGCGCCACTACCACATCGCCTTTATCACCAGAGTTGTCCACAATCTGGGTCGTCGGCATTTTCAGGGCTTTGCAGACAATATCAAAGCCGATCTTTTCATCGCCTTTGACCCTTACTCTGGCTTTTTCCAGCTCAGGTATGGCACGCAAAAATATTACACCGCCGCCCGGTACAACGCCTTCTTCAGCCGCTGCTCTTGTGGCGTGAAGTGCGTCATCCAGCAGGTCTTTGCGTTCCTTCATTTCGGTTTCCGTCGCGGCACCGGCTTTTATGACGGCCACGCCGCCGGTTAATTTTGCCAGCCGCTCCTGCAGTTTTTCTTTGTCGTAGCTACTGGTTGTTTTTTCTATCTGGTTGCGAATCTGGTCACAGCGAGCGGAGATGTCTTTCTTTTTGCCGGCCCCTTCGATTATTGTGGTTGTTTCTTTGTCCACTATGATTTTCCTGGCCTGACCTAATTGTGAAAGCTCAATTTTTTCCAGCTTGATACCCAGGTCTTCGCTGATTACCTGTCCCGCTGTGGTTATGCCTATATCAGCCATCATTGCTTTTCTGCGGTCGCCGAAGCCCGGGGCCTTGGCGGCGCAGATCTTCAGCACACCCTGCAGACGGTTGATGACTAACGCTGCGAGCGCTTCACCCTCGACGTCTTCGGCAATAATCAATAACGGCCTGCCGACGTGAGCGATTTTTTCCAGCAGGGGGATAATCTCTCGAACGTTGGATATTTTCTTTTCGTGCAGCAGGATGTAAACATCTTCGAGGACGGCCTGCTGGGTCTCGGCATTGGTCATAAAATAAGGGGATATATAACCCTTATCAAACTGCATACCTTCAACCACGGTCAGCTCATTTTCCATACCTTTGCCTTCTTCGACCTCGATGACTCCTTCTTTGCCGACCTTATCGATTGCATCAGCCAGGATTTCGCCGACCTTTGGATTGTTGTTTGCGCTGATTGTTGCTACCTTTGCGATGTCATCGTGACCCTTGACGGGGACACTTTCCGATTTAATAAACTCGGTGGCAACCTCAGCGGCTTTGCTGATTCCACGCTGCAGAGCCATCGGATTTACGCCGGCCGTTACATGCTTTAGTCCTTCTGTGTAGATTGCCTCTGCAAGCACAACCGAAGTTGTTGTACCATCGCCGACAACATCGGATGTTTTGCTGGCTGCCTCATTGACCATCTTTGCGCCCATATTCTTGAATGGCTGAGGCAGCTCGATTTCTTTGCTGACTGAGACGCCATCTTTTGTTATCTTCGGTGAACCCCAGCTTTTTTGCAGAATCACGTTCCTGCCGGTTGGTCCGAGAGTGACCTTAACTGCTGAAGCCAGCTCCTTCAGACCATCCTTAAGCTCAGCTCGTGCTGTATCGTTAAACATTAATTGCTTTGCCATTTTTTATTCCCTCTAAAAATTTATTTTAGTAGGGTGGGCAATGCCCACCTTTCTTTTATTGGTGTGCGGTGCACACCCTACCTAATTTACTTTTCAACTATACCCAGCAAATCGCTTTCCCGCACAATCACGTATTTTTCTCTCTCGATTTCAACTTCGTTTCCGAGGTACTTTCCGTATATAACCTCATCATTTTTCTTTACGGACATTTGGCTGCGCTTGCCATTGTCGAGCGTTTTGCCCGGCCCAGTGGCTATGACTTTTCCAATCTGTGGTTTTTCCTTTGCTGTATCAGGCAAATAAATGCCGCCGTCTGTTTTTTCTTTGGCTTCCAACTGCTTTATTACAACTCTGTCATCCAACGGTCTAAGTTTCATACTTCATCACTCCTTATCTATTTTGGTTCAATTATTTAACTTCCTGTTGTTATTTTATTTCTACAACAATAACGGTGTTAATTGGGTCCGGTGCTTTTTCAGGAACCGATATAACCACTTCATTGTCACCGACCCGAGCAACCTCAAGCTTTTTGTGTTTCTTATCAGCAAGCAGGTATGCTTTTTTAACCGTGGTTGTAAGATTCGGCACATTCAGCTTGCTGTCTTTTGGCCAATTAAAAACGTGCAAGTACAGTTTTCCGGGCTTTGCAGTGCATCGTCCCCATGGTAATGAGCCGAGCGGGCTGGCGGTTGTGCCATAAATACTTTCGCCATTTACCTTCATCCATTCACCAATAGCTGCCAGCCGTTCTACGCTTGGTTGGGGGATCAAACCTTCGGCGGTCGGGCCGACGTTCAGCAGGAAGTTGCCGCCTTTACTCGCAATATCAGCAAGCTTATGAAGCAGGTCCTCGGTTGACTTCCAATTATCATCGTAGGACTTATATCCCCAGGTGTTGTTCATAGTCATGCAGGTTTCCCAATCTACACCCGGAAGGCCGGTAGGTGGGATCCGTTGTTCAGGCGTTCCATAGTCACCGGCAAACTCATCACTTTTACTAAATCCTCGCATTCCCAGACGACCTTTGCCCACACGGTTGTTTATAATGATATCCGGCTGAAGGTTGAGAACATACTCATACATATCCCAACCCATTTCCCGGTTCCAGTCCTTTACCCACTCACCATCAAACCAAAGTATTCCAAGCGGACCGTAGTTCTGAACTAATTCCCGGAGCTGAGCCTTGAGATAGTATTCGACATAACGGTCGAAATTTGGATTAGATTTACTTGTATCATTATAGAGCGGGTAAAACGGCGCCTGGGCATCGGGATGATGCCAATCCATTATAGAATGGTAAAAGCAAAACCGAACTCCGTGTTTCTTGCAGCTTTCAGCTAACTCTGCCAGTATGTCACGGTTAAATGGAGTGGCATCAATTATGTCGTAGTCGGTAAATTTTGTGTTCCATAAGCAGAAACCATCGTGATGTTTGGACGTGATGACTATATATTTCATTCCTGCGTTC
>CAZQKO010000210.1:0-3172 GCA_964593945.1 uncultured Pirellulales bacterium
CGGCACCGGGCCGGAAGTGACGGCTGAAGCGGTAAAGGTATTAAAAGTCGCTGCGGGCAAATTTAATTTCAAAGTTGACCTAACCAATTTTAATTTCGGCGGGGAAAGATACAAAAAGACCGGAGAGACCCTGCCGGATAGTGCCATAGAAGAGCTGCGCAAATTCGATACGATTCTGCTTGGTGCAATCGGCCATCCTGATGTACCGCCGGGGATCCTGGAAAAAGGCATTTTACTCAAGGCCCGTTTCGAACTGGACCAGTACATAAACCTAAGGCCCGTCAAGCTCTATCCCGGCGTTGATACGCCGCTGAAGGACAAAGGGCCGGAGGATATTGATTTTACGGTTGTCCGCGAGAATACCGGCGACCTTTACACCGGCACCGGCGGCTTCACAATGAAAGGGACACCAAACGAGGTAGCTGTGCAGTCGGCGGTGTATAACCGCTTTCAGGTGGATCGCTGCCTGAAGTACGCATTTGAATACACTCGCAAATACGGCAAAAAAACACGCGGCAAAGGTGATAAAAACACCCTCGCTTTGTGCGGCAAAACAAATGTGCTGACCTATATCTACGATCTATGGGAGCGGGCCTTTCACGAAATGGGTAAGGCTGAATATCCGGATATAAAAAGGGAATATTACCACGTTGACGCGACCTGTATGTGGATGGTCAAGAATCCTGAGTGGTTCGATGTGATTGTCACCGGCAATATGTTCGGTGACATCATTACCGACCTTGGTGCAATGGTGCAGGGCGGTATGGGTATCGCAGCCGGCGGAAATATCAATCCTGACGGCGTCAGCATGTTTGAGCCTATAGGCGGTAGCGCCCCCAAATATACCGGTAAAGGCGTCATCAACCCGCTGGCCGCAATATGTGCTGCGCAGATGATGCTGGCTACACTCGGCGAAGAAAAGGCAGCCGATGCGGTGGAAAAGGCCGTGATGTATGTCACCGCCAAGAAGCTGAAGTCGCTTCAGGCCGGACGGATGGGATACTCAACCAGCCAGGTCGGAGACCTTGTTGCTGAACATGTGGCAGATTAGGTAGAATCCTAAATACAAAGCACAAAGCACTAAACAATTTCAAAATCCAGATGGTCGAATGAACAAAACGTTTTAGGTTTGCAGTTTCTGGCATTGGGGTTTGTTTCGGATTTAGGGATTAGGATTTAGAGTTTTTCAGACTATGCCTGCGAATTTGACACCGGAATATTTTAAGGCTGAGCGGTGGTACAGAACCGCTGCGACAAACGAGGAGAAGATCCTTGCGCTGGAGCGGATGTTAGCGGTTATGCCCAAGCACAAGGGCACCGACCATTTGAAAGCCGACCTTCGGCGTAAGCTCAGTAAGCTTAAAGAAGTAGCCACACAGAAGGGACGTGCCAAGCGCATCGATATTTTCTATGTCCCTTGCACCGGCTCCGGCCAGGTTGTTCTTTTAGGGACGCCGAACAGCGGCAAAAGCACTATCGTCGCAGCTTTAACTAACGCGAAGGTCAACGTGGCCGGTTTTCCATTCGCAACGCCCGGCCCAGTGCCGGGAATGTTACAATTTGAAGACGTTCAGATTCAATTGATAGATATGCCGCCGATTACCGCCGACTACACCGCACCCGGCCAGGTGGGGACGTACCGCCATTGCGACTTGATAGCTATTGTTATAGATTTGTCCGCCGACACCCAGAAGCAATTACGGATTTGTTTGGATTTCCTTGAATCCAGAAATCTGTTGCTTGATACTGAAACGTCGTCTCTCGACCAGTCCACCTCGGCGGGACTGGCCAAAAGAGCCTTTTGTATCTGCACCAAATCGGACATCGCCGTTGATGGTGTTTTTGAGGAATTGGTGAAATCGTGTAAATATCCTTTTGAATTTGTTGAAGTTTCTGTCCAGACTGGAGCGGGCCTTGAGAAGCTGCCGGCTGTGATTTTTAGCCAGTTGGGAATAATTCGCATTTATGCCAAGCCGCCGGGCAAGCCCCCTGATATGAATGAGCCTTTCACGATGCCTGCCGGCTCGACAGTTCAAGATTTGGCGCAGGCAATTCATCGTCAGTTGGCGGAGAAGCTGCAGTCCGCCAGAATCTGGGGCACTGGCTTTTACGACGGCCAGAATGTCCAGCTCACACACGTCCTGCACGACAAGGATATCGTTGAGTTGCACTTCGGATAATGGATACAGTCTGGGTGAATAGGTACGAAAAAGAATTTTACATAGGTATAAGAAGATGAGTGAAGGCAAACTAAAAACCGCGGTATTAGGTCTTGATGAGGGCGGCCAGCTCCTGCTAAAAGCGGCATCGCAAATCGGCCATTTTCAAATTCAGGCTGTCGCCGACAAAGACAGCAACACGGCTGAAAAAATAGCTATAGAATACAAATGTTCAGCTTATGATGACTATCGGCAATTAGTGGTACAAAGTCAGCTCGACTGCTTGCTTGTTGCAGCCGGTTTGTACAGTTGTGATGAACACATCCGGATGGCGATGAGGAAGAAATTCAATATACTTAAGCTGGCTCCAGCGGCGAGAAATTTTGAAGAAGCAGCGGAATTCGTTCACCTTGCCGAGGGCGAGGGTGTAAAATTTGCTATCGCCAATCCCAGTCGATTTGCCCGGAGCTTTCTTGCCTTTCATGAATTTCTGCAGCAGAATGAAATCGAACAGATTTTTCTGATAGAAGCTTTTTGCAACACAGGTGACTTGATTGACCCCACGTGGTATACAGATCCGAAGCTGGCCGGCGGTGGAGTATTGCTTCGCGACTGTTATGAGATGATTGACCAGATAATGTGGAATTTCCCGGTGCCACAGCAGGTGTATTCACTGAATACTAATCAAGCAGGCGATAAGCAACAGCGGCTTTATCTGACGGAGGATACGGCTGTTGTAACAATGAAGTTTAATGATACGCTTATCGGCAGTTTGACAGCGCTGCGACGTGCAGGACTTGGGCCGAGGCGGGAGTTCCTGAGGGTCTATGGTAAAAATAAAATTATAACTGTCACCAGAGACCAGCTCACCGTCAGCGATGGTTCGGGACAAAGCCATAAACAATTGAAGTATAACGAAGATGCTCTCGGCTGTATGGCGAAGGTGCTGAATAATTTCGCGCTTAATATATTGTCGCCCGATGAGAACAAACTTTGCAGCAGCGGTGGAGAAA
>CAZQKO010000211.1:0-3095 GCA_964593945.1 uncultured Pirellulales bacterium
TTACAACAGCAAAAACAGAGCCGCGACCGTAAGGAAGCGGTAAACTAAAATGAAAAAACAGAAGTCAGATTCAAAAGTCCAAAAGATACTAAAAGCTGTGAAGCTATACCGTACAGAATGCAGAACGTCAATATTAGGCATATTGCTCGAGGCAACAAAGCCGCTCAATCAAGAGCAAATTGCTAAGCGATTGGGTAAAAAACGCTTCAATAAAGTTACTATTTACCGAACTTTAGACAGCTTCTGTGAGGCTGGCCTCGTGCATAAGGCTTTTATGCAAAAAAGAGCATTGTATTTCGAATCAGCGAAGGACTGCACTGAGAGTCAATGCCATCCTCATTTTACCTGTACAAACTGCGGCGTTACATACTGCCTTACAGGAATGAAACTGCCTATGGCGAAAAGCCCACATAAAGGTTTTATCATCCGACGCCAACAGGTCCGGCTTGAAGGTCTATGTCCAGCATGTGCATAAAACAATTTGGGAAATTTAAGTGTGTTTCGGTCAATTAGAAAAATTGTTTTGATAATTACAACGGTTTGCTTTGTGGCCATGGTCACAGGGGTAATGCTGGAAATACACTTGCTCAACCATAGACATTCAGACAATCATAGCGCCAGTCGTTGTCCAATTTGTCAGACACTGCTGGGCAATGCCGGCAAAATCAGCATAACAACAGAACCAAAAATCGAGGAAATAAACAGAACTGAATATTCTCTCGGCTTTATTTGTCAAATCGCACCGTCATTTTCTAATATCAGACTTCCTATTCCTCGCTCTCCCCCATTCACACTTTAAAACAATAGCACAGCAATCATCGCATCGCAATAAGTGGGCAGAATATGTCAACTTATTTGTGTCTTAAGTTCTTTAAGAATATTTATTGTCTAAAGCAATCCTGTTAAGGGTCTTAACAATGAAAAGGATTTTTATTACTTCAATACTATTTATCCTAACAGCATTCAATATTACAGCCATACCAAAAGAGGACAATATCAACAATATTGAGCAATTAAATGCTAAAATTCTAGAGCTTCAGCAGCAGATGATTGAGATGCAGAAAAGGCATGATGCTGAAATAGCTGCTCTAAAAAAACAGATAGATGAGATTTCCGCTGCGACTATCAAACAGAAAACCCAAGATGAACTTACCTCCCTACGCCAATTGGCAGAGGCAAAGGCTAAAGAAAAGCTGGCTGCTGAGGAAAAGCCGGAAGAAACCGTTTTCAAATCAGGAAGCCTTGGTCTGCAAGCCTTGAACCCTGAAATCAGTGTCACCGGTGATTTTCTCTTCTCTTCTCGGCAGGATACAACAAACAACGAGAGCAGTGATTTTGATTTTCGAACCTTAGGCATCCATGTTGAGTCATGGCTGGATCCGTACACCCGATTTAAGGCTGCGATACCAGTAACCGAGAATGAAACCAGCCTTGGCGAGGGATATATAACCTTGTACGATATTGCGGACGACCTTAATTTAACGTTGGGGAAATTCCGCCAGCAATTTGGCGTTGTAAACCGCTGGCACAAACACGGTTTAGACCAGGTTGACTTCCCTCTGGCTCTTCGCCAAATCTTCGGTAATGGGGGTCTGAATCAAAGCGGATTATCACTTGACTGGATAATGCCGCCTGCAGGTGATACTTCACAACAATTAACGTTCCAGGTGACAGATGGCTCAAACAGTCGCTTGTTTGGTGAAAACGCCCGCAATAGGCCGAGCCTTCTTGCACACTACAAGAACTACCGGGATATTTCAAAAGATACTTATTGGGAGTGGGGCCTGACCGGCCTTTTAGGCTGGAACGATGAATGGGATATTCAAGACGGCACTAAGCAAAACAGCAGTGAAATAACGACAGTATTAGGGGCAGATTTATCGCTTCTGTGGGAGCCGACCGAAAAGATGCGATACCGTAATGTTGAATGGCGAAGCGAAGCATACTGGTTAAATAAAGAGCTTCTGGCACCGGATGGCTCAGGCTCTGATAATATCAACGCCTGGGGCCTATACAGCTATTTGCAAAATAAAATTTCGCGTACAATTGATATTGGTATTAGAGGCGATTTTTACGTGCCGGATACCAAGAGCTATGCCAATCTTTCCAGCTTGCCCTCACTGTCACCATTGGCTGTAACAGGTGATAATCCATATCTATGGCAAATCAGCCCATATATTACCTGGTGGCAGAGCCCATTTGTAAAGTTTCGCTTAGAGTATGATTACAGCAACGGCAAGCGAATAGACAATCCTGAGCACATCGTCTGGCTGCAGTTAATATTCTCAGCCGGCCCACATAAGCATGAGCGTTATTAACAAAAGGGAGTAAGGTTACTATGAAAAAGAGATTAGCGGTAATCGCATTAGTTTTGGTTTTTTCGTTCACCAGCGTGTGTGCCAAACCGAATTTGAATGTAGTAACAACACTGCCGGATTATGCCTTTTTTGCAAAAGTTATTGGCGGTGACCGTGTCACTGTTCAAGCAATAGTCCGGGGTGATCAAGACGCCCATTTTATTCGTCCTAAGCCATCATTTGCTACGGCCCTGCGAAATGCCGATGTCTTGGTCGCTACGGGACTGGACTTAGAACTTTGGCTGCAAACTGTGATAGATAATTCCAGCAATGGGAAGATTCGAAGCGGTCAGCCGGGCTATGTATCTACATCTGCCGGAATGGAGCTTTTGGAAAAGCCCAAGGTTATATCGAGGATAGAAGGTGGCGTTCATATTTACGGTAACCCTCATGTCACTTGCAGCCCTATCAAAATGAAAGTAGCTGCGCGCAATATAGCTACGGGATTGATTAAAAATGATCGAGAAGGCAAAGAGGCATATTTACAAAATTTAAAAAAATTACATCGAAAGATTGATGAGCAGTTATTTGGTACCGAGCTTGTGGAAATGCTGGGTGGTGATACTTTATGCAGCCTTGCCGAGCAGGGTGAGCTGGTAGGCTTTCTTAAAGAACAAAAATTTGAAGGAAAACAACTGATTGAATTTCTTGGTGGTTGGATGAAAAAGATGCTTCCGCTTTGTGGTACGCCGATTGTTACTTATCACAAAAACTGGATTTACTTCGTGAAAATTTTTG
>CAZQKO010000212.1:0-3067 GCA_964593945.1 uncultured Pirellulales bacterium
ATTAGTAGATTTCTCCACTTCGTCCCGATGAATCGGGACTCCGGTCGAAATGACATCTGGTCTTTTCTACAAAGCATTATCAATTACGTTACTACTTTGCTTTTTTTCGCAACAGTTCTATAAAGTATCGGCTGGCCTGGCCAAAAATCTTTCCTTTACGAATAATTATTCCGGTAGGCCTGGCAAAATTTTCGTTGGAAATAGTTAACGCTTTTAGTGTTCCACTGTCAACTTCCTGATGTATTGCGGTTCGCGGCAATATACTGACCCCCGAATTTATTTCCACCGCTCGTTTGACCGTCTCGATGTTATCGAATTCCATCACCGGCCGGACAATAATATTATAACGTTCCAAAATATTGTCTATCCATACGCGCGTTGGAACATTTTTCTCAAAAGCGATAAACCTTTCAAACTGTAGTTTATGAATATCAACATCTGTTTCGTTTGCTAAAGGGTGTTTCGGGCTGCAGACCAAAACCAGCGGTTCATCCTCAAAGTCATATACCTCAAGTTTTTTATCTTTTTTGGGAACAGCTACAAGGCCGATATCGATGTCACCGCCTAAAACCATCTCATAGATTTTCTCGGCGCTAAAGTATTCAATGTGAACATTAACATTAGGGTAGCTGACCATAAATTTTTTGACATAGTCCGGCAGAGTGTGCATGCCGATGCTGAAAATTGCAGCTACCATTATCCTGTCGCCCGCTGACGATTTCAGGGCATTTAGCTCAATTCTCAATTGTTCATATCGGTCAAGAATATCTTTAGAGGCCTGGTAAAACAATTGACCGGCTTTGGTAAGCTCAATTGGTCTTTTCTTTCTGTCCAATAGCTGACATTTGAAAGTTAGCTCTAATTGTGCAAGCTGTTGAGAAATTGCTGATTGGCTTAGAAAATGCTTCTCAGCAGTTTGTGAGAAGCTTCGCAGCTCAGCCAAATCAGAGAATATCTTTAACGTTTCTATGTGCATTATAAGCTTTCGTGATAACGCATATCAGGATAATAAGCTTTGGATTTAATCCACTATCTACTATAAATTATATTATTAGTCTTATTGTCCATATTATTAGTAGCCCTAATAAGAAGCAAGTAAAAAGTTTTAGGTTTTTAAGGAGTGAAAGATGAATTTGCAGCGACCCAATTCAAATGAAGTTACGCAGACTTCAAACCGTTCGAGGAGTGTTTCTCCTGTTTCTGGTATCTGTACGCGATGCATTGATGGCTGCAGGGGTAATTGTGAGGTTTTTAAATCTTCCTTCCGCGGTCGTGAGGTGATTTACCCCGGCCCATTCGGCACTCTTACAGCCGGCGGCGACAAGGAGTATCCTATCGACTACTCACATCTTAATATCCAGGGCTATGCTATGGGCGCCGAGGGCTTGCCAAGCGGCCAAGTCGGCACCCCAGACAATACTCTGTTTCCAATGGTCGATACTGAGACCGAATACGGTCGTGGCAACAAGGTCAAGATGCGTATGCCCATTTTCACCGGTGCGCTGGGTTCAACCGATATTGCCCGAAAGAACTGGGAGCACTTTGCAGCCGGTGCCTGTATCGCCGGCATCACTATAGTCTGTGGTGAAAATGTTTGCGGCATAGACCCGGAACTGGAATTGAATTCGAACGGCAAGATTAAAAAGGCACCGAATATGGCTCAACGTGTCGAGCAATATCGCAAGTGGCACGAGGGCTACGGTGATATGATTGTACAGATGAATGTTGAGGATACGCGTCTGGGTGTAGCCGAATATGTAATCGGTGAGCTTGGCGTTGAAAGTATCGAGCTTAAGTGGGGACAAGGCGCAAAGTGTATCGGCGGCGAAATTCAGGTTGATTCACTTGAGCGTGCCCTTGAACTGCAGAAAAGAGGCTACTTAGTCACGCCCGATCCCTCTGTCGAAGCACACCAGGCTGCGTTCAAAGATGGTGCTTTGAAACATTTTGAAAGGCACTCACGTCTTGGCTTTGTCGACCAGGATGGTTTTATGAAAGAGGTCGAGCGGGTGCGCAAGCTCGGCGCAAAACGTGTTACGTTGAAAACCGGTGCCTATCCAATGCGGGAGCTGGCAATGGCGATTAAATGGTCGTCCGATGCCAAATTGGACCTGCTGACCATCGATGGAGCACCGGGTGGAACCGGAATGAGTCCCTGGCGGATGATGGAAGAATGGGGTGTTCCAACCTTCTACCTACAATCGATGACTTACGATTTTTGCCAAAAGCTCGCGGCTAAGGGAGCTTTCGTGCCGGATATTGCTATCGCAGGCGGTTTCAGTACAGAAGACCATATCTTCAAAGTCCTGGCAATGGGCGCCCCATTCACCAAAGCTGTCTGTATGGGCCGGGCGATGATGATTCCGGGCATGGTTGGCAAAAATATCGGTTTGTGGTTGCAGGAAGGGGCGAATGCCCTTCCAAAAACAATCAGCACCTATGGCTCGAAGGTGGAGGAAATCTTTGTCTGCTATGAGGACCTTGTTGCAAAGTACGGCAAAGACACCGTCAAGGAAATGCCATTGGGAGCCATTGGCCTTTATACATTCGTCGATAAGCTCAAAGTTGGCTTACAGCAGTTGATGGCGGGCAGTCGAAACTTCAGGGCTTCAACAATCAGCAGGGACGACCTTATGGCCTTAACCCCTGAGGCTGCTCAAGTCTCAGGTATCCCTTATGTTATGGATGCTTATAGAAAGGAAGCCGAAAAGATTATAAACGGCTAAGAGTGTTCAAACAATAATCAAAAGGGTTCCTCGCTAATCCGCCGAGGAGCCCTTTTCTACTTGGTAAGGGGTCACTGCCTACTATCTTTATAAAAGGATATCAGAGCATTAGGTTATCAGGTAATGGGGGCAAATCATCCCCAATCCGCCATGTTGGTTAAGCCATCATGTCGGATTGAGGCTGCCACCCAATAAAATTATAAAGGGTGGCAGCCCCAAGCGCAGCTTGGGGATGGTCTTCTACCGTGCTCACATATGGATTCGACAAGCTCACCACAAGGTTGTTTGTAGATAGCTCGTCAGATTCACGTCTTTATTGGCTATTGCCAGCTTGCGCCGAA
>CAZQKO010000213.1:0-2997 GCA_964593945.1 uncultured Pirellulales bacterium
CATCAGAGATTTGTTTGTTAGGTGGATTAGCCTCACGCCAAGCTGCGGCGAAAGCTCCAACCTGCTTTAAAATCAATCTGGAAACAACGACAGGCATATCCTGTACCGAAGCTGCCTGCATTACACGCTGACTTTTCCAGACATCAGCCTTAATAGACCATGAAGCATCTCTCGCTAAATAAACCGCCCTGACTAACGAAGTCTGAATACAAAATATGTACTGTTGCGAATCTTTGAGCTTGAGCATATCTACATACACACTAAGCGCCGGCAATCCGTGAGATATGGATGGCGACAGAGGCCCTGCTATATCCGGTACGTCCGTCACAAAAGCCATATTTACGCCCGCTTCTTCGAGCTTTTGCTTTACCTTTGCGTTGAGCTCACTCCATACCAGGCCACCTTCATTCGGTTCCGAATAAGGCGCCTCGATAATTGCGTACAGTCTTTCCACCCCGGCCAGCTCCGGATAAGCCTGTCCGATCAAAAAGGGCTTATCATTTGATAAGGGCAGCTCAACGCCGCCATAAGTAGCAATACTTAAAATTCCAGTAAGCACGGCGATAATAAGACAATTCTTTTCCGTTTTCATAATCTCCCTCTCTTTTCTTATTTAGTGGACGCTTTGTTACCTCAAGCTATAAGGGCAAAGGCATCGCTAACTTGTATGCCTTCTTTGATTCCGAGTGCTTGGGCTTTTTCGTTGGCCTTTGTGACCTTACGGTTTGGAAAACGCTCGAGCACGCTGATGGGATTGTCCGGAGTGCTTTCCACTATTGCTGCAGCGACACCGTAACGCTGACAGGCCTCCACATCAATGGCAGGGCACGCTAAAAATCCTTTGGCCCCGGCCACCAACAGTATGTTGAATCCGGCCCATTTGGTTTGTACACCTTCTAACAATCCATTTGGTGTTTGATACGTCTTTGTATTTATTTCCATTGGTGTTTACCTTTTATCCTGTGAAGTTAATAATCGAGATTACGCAATACGCGCTACGAATGATTTAGACGGGCTTTCCGAGCACCTGCTCGACTTCAGACAGTTTCTGATCGAGTAATTCTTCGTTTCTCGTCTCGATATTCAGCCGCAGCAGCGGCTCGGTGTTGCTGGGCCGACAATTAAACCACCAGTCTTTATACCCAACAGTAAGACCATCTAAGCGGTCTATTTGGCCGTCATTGTATCGTTTGGCCAGTTCGTTTATTTTGGCCTGTTTATCTTCCACCCTGAAGTTGATCTCGCCGCTGGCATGATAGCGTCGCAAGGGCTTAATCAGCTCGCTGATAGGTACCTTGGATTCGCTGACGATGTTTAATATGTGCACCAATGTAATTAAGGCTGAATCGGTATAGTAGTTATCGCGGTAATAGAAATGACCCGAAAGCTCTCCGCCGAATACTGCGTGAGAATCGCGCATGGCCTTTTTCATAAAGGCGTGTCCCACACGTTCTC
This sequence comes from uncultured Pirellulales bacterium, assembly GCA_964593945.1. Lineage (GTDB taxonomy): Bacteria > Planctomycetota > Phycisphaerae > Sedimentisphaerales > Anaerobacaceae > CAZRMQ01. The sequence goes on from CAZQKO010000213.1 coordinate 1,456, forward strand.
TGCGTGGAGTGCCGCCGTTTCTGATAATTTCCTCGGCCACGACCCGGCTGCTGCGCAAGTCGTAAACAACCGTCGATTTAGGATGCCTCTGTAAGAAATACGACACCAATAAAGTGGTCATCAGATCACAGCTAATAGTGACACCTTTTTCGTCGACCATCATCATTCGGTCGGCGTCACCGTCAAAACAAACACCGAAGGCACACTTACCTTTCTTGACCGCCGATTTGATCTGAGCGAGATTCTTTTCATCAAGAGGGTCCGGTGGATGCTTGAATCTGCCGGTGTGCTCGAAGTTCCGTTCAATTATTGTTATGGAAAGACCGCCGAATATCAAGGGAACCATTTTCCCAGCCATGCCGTTTGAGGCATCTATAACAACCTTCAGATTTTTTACCTTCGGGCTTAAGAATTTCAGCACGTGATTTTTATACTCGTCGGTCAAATCCAGCTTTTCCAGTTTACCTGTGGCTTTACCTTTGGTATGAATTAAGGCCATTGCGAGATGTTTAACATCGTTCAGGCCGGTATCTACACCGATAGGTTTAGCAAGGTGGCCGGATATTTTAAAGCCGTTATACTTTGCAGGATTATGCGAGGCCGTCACTTGCACGCCACCGCAGGTATTTAGATAATTGATTGCGAAATACATCTGCGGTGTGTCGATCATTCCTATATCAATTACGTTCATCCCTGCGGAACGTATTCCTTCTGAAAGAGCCTGTGCCATCGGTTCGCTATGTTTTCTCATATCACGGCCGACACACAGCGACTGGCTATTAGGCTGACCACGTTCGTAGCCATGAATCTGAGACGGTAGAAATCGTGCTGCGGCACAGCCGATTTTCCACGCGTCTTCCTCGCTAATCTGGTCAGGATAAATACCCCTGATATCATACGCCTTGAAAATCGCCGGGTCCATGTCGAAGACTCCCAAAAAGCTGTTAACTGGCTACCGGCTATTTTATGAGCTCCGCCCAGATTGTCAATAACGAAAGGCTGCATGTTTTCCCATTTTTGAGCCGGCTCTGGTTGTAAACAACATAAGCTATAGCAAAGGCCGGAATTTTCCCCTTTATATATCACAGTGCTTTTTAGAAAAGAGCAAAGGTTGTCATTTCTACAGAGCAATATCACAACTTAAATTTTGCTTAGACCCTATAAAAATTCTGTTTATTGCTCACGAGGGGACATAATGAAAATGTTTTGATTGTTGCCGGTGACATCGGTTAAATTCTCTTGACTTTTATGTGCTAAAACGATATACTGATTGCATAATCGCTATCAGAGCGGTTGTGATCGGAATGGGGGTATTCAAAATCCACCGATTAAATACATGGTAAAATCCGGTTTTCAGTTAATCGTATAATTTCAATGGCCGGATTCAATCTATGGTAAATATCGAGTTTTGGGGGGTGCAAAATGAAAACACTGAAAACAACAATCCTTTGTGCAGCAATGGTTCTGGCTCTGCCAGTCCTAACAAAAGCTTCACCCGTCGGTACTGTGGACATAGCACATACCGGCTATGGTGCAAGTGAC
>CAZQKO010000214.1:0-2883 GCA_964593945.1 uncultured Pirellulales bacterium
GCAGTTGTCGGCCTGTGGCTGCTGACCGGGTTGTCCCTGGCAAGTGATAGCCAGTTTTCCCCTACCAGTCGCGTTGTTGTAACCTCCGATCTCAATCAGATACTGATTGCCGGAAGTCACATCGAAGCTGAGCTGCGATGCAACATCGCAAAAGTCGTCATTGCAGTCGATCAAATCTCGCAGCGTTGGGGAGCAACCGGCATAGTCATAAGCAGCGAGTATAGTGTCAAAATCGCTGCCGCATAGGCTGACAGTAGCTACACCAGTGCATGAGGCCGTGTAGAGGTACCAGATATTGGGACTGGTGATGCAAAAACCAGGGCCATCAAACGTCGCGCAGCGGGTGTCAAAAGCCTGTTGCCATACTTCACCAACAGGTTGTGCGTTGGCGCAGATATTGTTGGACGGAGGACAGGTCGACGGCTCGCAGGTGATGGTCAGAAGACCCTGACCAGTGTGCTGCTGGTATCCTCCGACCTCAATTAGATACTGATTGCCTACGGCTACACCGAAGCTGACCTGTGAACTTGAATTACAGTAGTCATCGTTGGCTCTGAGCAGGGCACCGGCCGTAGGATTGCAACTGGATCCATTATAGACAGCGAGCTTTGTGTCAAAGCTGCTGCCGCATAGGCTTACCGTGGTGATACCTGAACATGTGGCGGTGTAAACGTACCAGATATTCGGGCTGTCCATATAGTGGCCTGGACCATCAAAGGTGGCATCTGTCGTATTGAACGCCAGATTAGTTACATTGCCGACCGGCGTTGCGTTTGCACAGTTGTCATTTGTGAGGGCAATACCCAACGTAACTTGTGCACTACTGAACAATAAAGCCAGCGTACAGAGCAAACACACTTTTAATTCAAATTTTCTCATAACTAAATCCTCCTAAATATAATAAAAGTTCCGGATTTGTAGACATTCTTTGCGTACGCCTTACACATGTGAAAAGGAAAAATCCAAAAAACGAAAAGTTTTATTACCACTCCTCATTAATCTACTTAATAGGTTCCTATATAATACAAAATTGTAACGCAAAAAACAAGAAAAAAATTGTCCAATACCGCGTTTTTTAACGTACCAAGAGCAATCCACAACTTCTTTATGTAAATCAGATGGTCTGTTATGGCAACGGAATCTAAGTTTGCTTTTTGTAAACCTCTTTAGGATTGTACACCTTTTCTGCGATAAATTCCAGGTCTTTAGTGGTGCCCTTCTTCAAGGCCCGATAAAAACAAGATTGGTAACCTAAATGACATTGTCCGGCTCGCTCCGGCAGTACGAACACTTTCAGAATAAGGCAGTCCTGATCACAATCGACAAGTATTTGTTCTACCTTTTGGATGTGGCCACTGTCTTGCCCTTTCTTCCATAATTTATTTCTCGACCTGCTGAAGTATGTGGCATAGCCGGTTTTAATTGTCAGCTCAAGTGCCTGTCGATTCATAAAAGCTACCATTAAAATTTGCCCAGTTTCCGCATCCTGTGCTATAGCAGGTATCAGCCCATTTTCATCAAATTTCGGGATAAATTCCGAACCTTCTTCGCGAATTTCCTTTGTCGTCATCTGTCGCATCTCCTAATTTTTTATTATCGTCATCTTGTCAGTAAGAGTTTTACATATTATTATCTGTAAAAACAAGATATAGCCTATGGAAACTTGCTTTAATGCCCGAATCAAAAGTTAAAAGAAGCAGATATATTTCATATTTATTACGTTTTGCCGTGGCCTGCGCGGCGTTGTACCTGGCATTTAGAGGTGAGAGTCTAAAACAGGTAAGCGAAGTTCTGTTGGGATTAAACTTATGGGTTGTTGCTGCTGCTTTGGGCATTTATATTGTCAGTCAGTTGATATTCGTGACAAGGTGGTCCTTGTTATTGAGGGCCCAGTCAATTAAAATAGGTTTTTGGTCGGCTGTAAAGCTGCATTTTTTGGGATTGTTTTATAATAACTGCCTGCCCAGCTCTGTCGGAGGGGATTTGCTTCGAGCATGGTACGTTACAAAGCACACCGATAAGAAACTGCAAGCTGCTCTGAGTGTGTTTGTTGATAGGGTGATTGGGCTAACAGGCATGTTAATTATGGCCTTTTCCTGCTACTGGTTTATTCCTATGCAGAGCAGCAACCAGTTTGAATCTCAATCTGTGAGAATTAATTTTTTACAGCATATAAACGAATACAGATGGATTCTTATCGGGGGTGGGATAGTTCTTGTGGGTGTAACAGCGGTTTGTATGTTTACTGTTTGGGGACGGACTGTGCGGCGACGCTTTTTACAATTAGCATATCAGAAGAGCGCGGTAGTGCTGGGGGAAGTCCGTGAGGCGATTCGGATATATTATCATAAGAAATTGGTTATTGTTGGAATGATTCTGCTTACTTTTTGCAGCCAGGGGATATTTATTTTCGGTATGGTGTTGATAGGTTCAAGTCTCGGCATAACTGCACATATAAAGTACTACTTTATTTTCTTCCCTGTTTCATGGCTGTTGGGAGCACTACCGATCAGCGTGGGTGGCGCTGGCATAATGGAATGGTGGCTGAAAGTGATGTTTATTCGGGTGTGTGCCGTATCGAGCGGACAGGCATTGGCTTTGGCATTGTGCCAGCGGCTTATCTGGCTTTTGGGTTCTTTACCTGGGGCAGGGATACACTTGATTGGTGCGCATTTGCCGAAAGACTTTTTTATTGACGATAACAGGTCAATAAATTAAGTTATGGTGCTCATGGTAAAATGCCGCTATACAAGCATTTTTCTATAGAGCAGGAGTCAAGAGACCGGTGTAACGAAAGTACCGGTGTTAAAGATATGAGCATAACGCGGCGCTTCAAAAGTTATTTCTTGCGTGGCTTAGCGGTTCTGCTGCCGACTATCTTAA
>CAZQKO010000215.1:0-2860 GCA_964593945.1 uncultured Pirellulales bacterium
ATTTGAGCCGCCGTAGATGAAGCGCATCTGGCCTACATTCGGTATCCACCGCAGCGAAGTAATACCATAAATTATTCTCATTGGAAGGTTTCGGCGGCTCTTGTTCGAAAGATATGTTTTCAGGCCTCCCGGCCAGGGAAATGCAAATCCACTGGGCCAATAGACAAACAGCGCTTTGCCGACTAAATAGTCACGCGGAACAGTACCTTTGCGATAGAACCGCCCGTTATTAGCTACGCCTTTAGTGTCCCACCATCTGCCATCCTCGCTGTTGGGACTGTTGTCACCAAGAACGAAAAACTCATCTTTTGCAAGGGTAAAAGGATTACCCTCGGTTGCTCTGCCTGTGTCGTCATTGTTGGCAGTTTTTTCCTTGGTATAGTGAATATCCCTGAAAATCGCTGTATGTGACAGTGTTAACTTACCGGCTCCAAAGATTTTGACCCACGGCTCAGCATCGGTCTGCCTGGGTCCCGCATCCTCCGGACCGGCTCCCAAATCGTAAGTCAAATTTTCACTGCCGAATTCAAAGATCAACAGATGGTCAACATTAGCAAATTTGACAAGAGTCGGCTTGTTCACAGCCAGTGGCAGGATTGGTTTACGCTTTAGCTCCATTAGTTGCTGATCCGGTCCGACTTTGGCAATGACCATTTCGCCGGTCTCGCCCCGTGAGATGGCCGACTGCGATTTTGTCCTGATTCCCAAGTTATTTATCTCACGGGTCGAGCTGATCCAGGCACTGTAATTGGTTTGATATTTCCTGAGAGTTATACCAATGTTTCCATCACTTTTGCCCGATTCAACGTAGAAACGCACCATTAGGTCGCTGCATTCCGGCATGTCCTCTTCTCTTCTGAAATCCAAATCGTTGTAGGAATACATGGCTCTAAAGTCTTTACCGTTCGGCGTGTTATAAATCAGGGTGTTGATTTGCTCTGTGGAACCGTCCAAACGAGCCAGCGTAGGACTGTCTTTATCATCGATTATCCATTTTGAGCCTGTGTCATTTTTGAGTGGCTGCCGCCAGGGATGACCGTTAAAAGAGCCTTCACGCCGTCGAACAGGTTGATAATCGTGGTCATAGACGGGCGTCCATAGCTGCTGCTGAACCTTAGGCGGTTTTCGGCTGATTTGACCATTTGTATAGACATCACCATCAACAATTTCAATTGTCTCCTCCGGCAGGCCGATCAACCTTTTTATGTAATTTTCTGTGGGATCCAGCGGATTTTTGAATACGATGATGTCCCACCGTTTAGGTTCAACGAGCTGGTAGATACATTTTAGCACAAGGATACGGTCCCCATTTGCTACAGGCATCATTTTCCTGGTAAATCGGTTGTTTCCCTGTTCATAACCGCAGCTTGGGCAGCGAGTATGAGGCAGCTCGACACTGTCAGATGGGATAGTATCCGTGGGCATTCGATATCTTTCGGGCGAAAAACCATGACTATACTTGTATCCGCATTGCTCGCAGCACAGTCGGAAATGAGCTCCTTTGAGCGTATTAGCCATACTGCCGGTAGGTATACGGAACGCCTCCATTATGAACGCCCGGAAGACGAAGGCCAATATAAAGGCGGTTATCAGCCACTCGAAGGTATTCGCAACTTCAGCGGCTATATCTTTTCTTTTTCGAGTTTTTTTGCTTTTATCTACAGACATAAATGCTATTCCTGCTGTAAGCTCGGCTCACGTATCGATTCTTACATTAAATTGAGTAAGTATAATATATTCAATTATGCCGACAAGTCTTTAACTGGTCAATAGACTATCTGTTTGTTTGCCATTAAAACCAGGAATTAAACAGAAATTAGACAGCAAGCGAAATATTACAGCATGGACGGAGTCAGGTTTTTTCTCAGCGTCCGAGGCACAACTGAATTTTTTTTATAATCTGAAAATTTTTGTATAAAAATTGCTTGCTGTCTCGAAGTCTTTATTGTATAGTACCTTGCAATATTGTGGAGTTTTTATTCTCGTAGCTGGTTTTTCAGATAACAAAGGAATCTATTGTCCAATAGTGCCGCTTAACATGTCCCATTGACTTTGCTCGATGGTGGGCCTGAGTCAGATTGAAGGATAGGTTAGTGTGCGGCCATGACCACAAAAGAGACCTGTCCCTTTAACTATGTTCAGGGCAGGCTCTGAGCCGGGTCGAAGGATATGTGATGGGCTGTTTAATAACCAGGCTTGTCCCCGCCGACAGGCGTCCTCCGTCAGGAGTCCCTATGACTGTGGAGAGCGAAGCCTGCCCCGAGCGCAGTCGAGGGGTCGAGGGAAAAGACAGGTTGTCATATAACAGCTCTGTTAGCATAACCGGAATCTAATATCTCAACAGCTCTTTTCCTGAAATGAGGTAACCTATGGCAACAGTTACAAAGAAAGAACTTATCGACCGGATTGCAGAGCGCACTCAAGCAAAAAGAGTGACAGTCAAGCGTATAATCCAAACGTTTCTTGACGAGGTAACAAAAGAGCTTTGCAGGAACAACAATCGTCTGGAATTCCGGGACTTTGGTGTCTTCGAGACCAGGACAAGAGCCTCGAGAGTCGCGCAGAATCCCAAAACCCTTGAGCGTGTTGAGGTCCCTGCAAAGCGAACGGTGAAGTTTAAGATGGGGCGGCTGATGAGAGAGAATCTTTATGTCCCTGCAGCAGAACCGTCAGATGTGAAATAAATATTCTGTAATATGCCATTCAGTTTTTCGGCTGTAAATCCCCGGCTATAGCTGGCCGGTGTTTGACCGGGTGCTTTTGTATGGCATGTCGTGAATAAAGTGGTTGCTGAATAGCTCATCACTTCTGTGTTGCCAACAGGTAACGCGAAATTGCCCGTCCTAATTCACTATTTGGC
>CAZQKO010000216.1:0-2851 GCA_964593945.1 uncultured Pirellulales bacterium
GCTGGCAGCAATTCCTCGACCACGCATACTGGTCCGTCGAGCTGAAATAGAGTTGCCTACCGCTCGATTTTACTAACGATTTTGTAAGTGACACAAATTTTATGGTTTTCGTTTGCTTGATGTCTCTACGCAAATTTGGTATAATTAAATCGAGGGGATTTGAAAGAGCAGGTGGGTTTTAAAATGACAAGTCGTAAAAATATCGCCGGGAGGCAATTATTTCTTTTACTGCTGCTGACATCTCTAATAGCTGCCTCGGGCCAGGCTGCTGAAAATCTCCTAAGTAATCCCGGTTTCGAGCTTGGAAATACTTCGGGATGGAAAACCTGGGGCTGTAGTCTGACAGCCGTACAGGATCAAGTACATTCCGGTGACTATAGTGTATGGGTATCTAACAGAAGCCAGTCATGGCAGGGGCCTGTTCACTCTGTTATCGGGAGAATGGAACATGGAAAGACATACACCATCTCCGCCTGGATCAAACTCGGCAATGCCGAAAGCGCACGGATCATCATAACCTTTATGCAAATGGACGGGCGCGGCATTCGCTATATTAATGCGAGTACGTCAAGCGTATCCGATGATCAATGGACTCAAGTCTGCGGTGAATTTGCCCTGAATGTGACCGGAACATTAGAGGATATGGACGTTTACTTTGAAGGTCCGGCACCGGGGATTAATTTCTACCTTGACGATGCGGAACTCGTGGAATTGGTTTCTGAGTCAACAGAACCTTATGCCATCGGAGTCGTGGATGTGAATACGGTTTATCAAGAGCTTGAAGGTTTCGGTGCATCCGGTGCCTGGTATGAGAATTGGCTGCCGGCCCACCCCTTGAGAAACGAAATTTACGATTGTCTTTTCAGACAATTAGGCCTCGATATTTACAGGATACGAAACACTTACGGCATCTCCAGCAGCAACATAAGCAACTCAGCTAAAATCATTCAGGCCGCCGAGGACTCGCTGGGCTATCCCATAAAGGTCATGGTTTCCTCCTGGTCACCTCCCGCATACCTTAAAAGCAACAACAGTACAGTGCGCGGGACGCTCGCTCAATATCCCAACGGTGGTTACATGTATAATGAGTTCGCCGAATGGTGGGCGGACAGTCTGGTTGAGTATTCCAATTACGGCATAGACGTAAACTATGTGAGTATCCAGAATGAACCGGATTGGCTGACCGACTGGGACACCTGTAGATTCACACCTACGGAGACAACAGCATGGGCGGGCTATAACCTGGCTTTCGAGGCTGTGTATCAGGAACTGAGCCTGCGAATACCCGACATGCCAAAGCTGCTTGCTCCCGAGACCTGCGGCTGCGGCGCTTCCAATAGTTATATAGACGCGCTTATCGATCCAAATCATGTCTATGGTTATGCCCATCATCTCTACGCCGGCGGTAGTCACGATGCACCGGACGGTTTCGTCTCTGCAATGGCAAACTTCGCGGCTCAGTATGGCGACAGGCCGTTGCTGCAGACGGAATTCGCCAAGGGCGAATCAGAACCGCTTACTTTTTCAGATGCAATGAATCTGGCACTTTTGATGCATAACTCACTCACTGTTGAGGGAGCATCAGCATATCTTTACTGGGAGCTGTTCTGGCGAGAACCTAAGGGTCTCGTAAGTCTCGATAACCCCTGGCAGGTCAATCCCGGTTATACAATAAACCATACCTATTACGCCTTTAAGCATTACTCTGCATTTACTGACCCCGGCTGGCATCGCGTCGAGGCCTCGACCGATTCGAGCGACCTGCGCATCTCCTCCTTTATCAGCCCCGATGCCAACGAGGTGGCGATTATAATCATCAACGTCTCGGACGTTAGTATCGACTTATTGCTGTCGTTGGGGGATTTTTCACCGGACAGCTCCGAAGTGTATCGAACCAGTGAAACAGAGCATACTGCCTATGTAGGCACTTTCGATCAGTCACAATCGTTGACTCTCCCCCCGCAGACAATTACTACCATCAGCCTGACGGGCACGGCCCAGGAGCAAAACGAAGCAATTCCTGGAGAAGATGCCGCTATCCGCTAACAAAACTGTCTCCTGCCTCCAATGCGTTGCTGCCACACGTTATGAATCGAGAATTTGGAATCCAGGAGTCGAAAAAAAAGTTGTTTTTTCGCGAATTTTTTAGTTGACAGTTAGTATCAATATTGATACTATTTAATTATGGCAAGGATAGCCAAAATTCTACGTGAAATGGAAAAGAATCCCAAAGGGATTCGTTTCAAAGATCTTTGTCAAGTTTGTGAGCAATATTTTGGGCCAGCTCGTTAGGGCGGAAGTAGTCATCGCATTTACCGGATGCCTTGGCCCGGCGATCCCCGCGTGAATATTCAAAACGACAAAGGTATGGCTAAAGCATATCAAGTAAAGCAGGTGCTCAAAGCTATTGAGAGATTGAAAAATGAAAAAATTACCAAAGATTGACCATTATATATATCGAGTAACCTGGTCCGAAGACGACAACCAGTGTGTCGGACTATGTGCGGAATTCCCAAGCTTAAGCTATTTGGCCTCCACTCCGCATACGGCTTTGCGTGGGATACTTACGGTCGTCGCCGAAGTAGTCAAAGACATGGCGGCCAACAATGAAGCTGTACCTGAGCCGCTCAATTCAAGACATTATAGCGGCAAGTTCATGGTTCGAGTCCCTCCGGAGGTACATCGCCAGCTTGTACTCCAAGCCGCTGAAGAACATATTAGTTTGAACCGATTGGTAAGTTCAAAATTATCCTGATTCGGTAAGTGTTGATGATATCGTTTTTCCACAATAAACTCGATTTGACCGACTGAACCAATTAATTGGTATGAGGTCAATCAGTCTGGTTTGCAA
>CAZQKO010000217.1:0-2773 GCA_964593945.1 uncultured Pirellulales bacterium
CCGGTTGGGCCTGTAACTAAGAACATTCCTCTGGGTCTGCGACACAAAGCAGCACAGATCTTGGGCAGGCCGATTTGCTCAAAGGTCATAATTGTTGATGGGATAAGACGAAGAACTAACGCAAAGTTACCTTTTTGTCTGAATATAGATACACGGAACCTGCCTTCATCGCCGAAGGCAAAGCCGAAGTCGGTTCCGCCTTCTTCCTGGAGCTCCTGTTGATTTCGATCAGGTGTGATGCTTTTCATCAGTGCCGCAGTGTCATCCGGCTCAAGAATTTTCGTTTCCAGGCTTCTAAGGTGGCCGTCTATTCGCAATACCGGTGATCGACCAACAGTAAGGTGTATATCGGATGCTCCTTGTGTGACACAAGCCTGCAGGAGTCTGTCCATATTCACGGTTGACATTTTAAGGTCCTCAACTAACTACATTCTGTTTAATCTACCAATATTTCTTCTGTCTGCGCTATACTCGCTACTTCGTCGGGTGTAGTGATACCGTTGAATATCTTGATCTTGCCGTCCTCCATCAGTGTTCTCATTCCACTTGCCTTAGCTGCTTTTCTCAACTCTCCAGCCGGTGCCTTTTTAAAGGACAGTTCCCTTATTTCGTTGTTCATTTCTATCATCTCGAAGACGGCGAGCCGGCCTTTGAAGCCTGTATGCTGGCACTGACTGCAACCGGCCCCTTTGTAGATGGGATGTCTTTCAACCTCTTCTTTAGTAATATTGAGCATCCGCAGGTAGTGAGGGTCGGGATTCTTGTCGATTTGCTTGCATTTTTCACAAATAACTCTAACGAGTCTTTGTGCCATAATAGCTTGTATCGAGCTGGCCACAAGGAAGGGCTTAACGCCCATATCTATCAGACGTGTAATTGCGCTACAGGCATCGTTGGTGTGCAGGGTGCTGAAAACCAGGTGACCTGTAAGTGCCGCCTGGACAGCGATATCTGCAACGACACCATCTCGGATTTCGCCGACTAAGATAATATTGGGAGCTTGTCTGAGCATTGCACGCAGAATCTTATCGAAAGACAAGCCGATTTCTTCTTTAACCTGGCACTGATTCATTCCATCGAAGTTGTATTCCACAGGGTCCTCGGCAGTTACGATTTTCTTATCCGGCTTGTTAAGCTCCTGCAACGCTGCATATAACGTTGTGGTTTTGCCGCTACCGGTTGGACCTGTAACTAAGAAGATGCCGTTAGGCCTTCTAATTATTTTCTGAAATTGCTTATAGTTATCTTGTTCAAATCCGAGTGACTCGATACCGATGTTGACCGCATCCCGGCGCAAGATACGCAGCACGACACTTTCTCCGTGATTGCCGGGTAAAGCTGAAACACGAAAGTCGATTTCCTGGTTTGCGATCTCGCGTTTGATACGGCCGTCCTGCGGCAGTCTTTTCTCGGCGATATCCATACCGGACAGAATTTTAAGTCGTGCAATCAAAGGCGCCTGCATGTTCTTGGGAATATTGTCTTTCTCCAGACAGACGCCGTCCACACGGTATCTTAAGCGTACCCTATCGGCCATCGGCTCAACATGTATATCGCTGGCACGCATATGAAAAGCGCTATCTATTATCAGGTTTACGAGCCGTATGATAGGTCCCTCATCTTCATCGCCCTTGGCCTGACTTCTCAAAATCTCCGCTTGTATTTCGTTGCCGACCTCGGCTAACTCGGCAGCGGTAGCATCTATGCTGTGTTTCAACCTGTCGTCTTCTACTCTTTCTTGTGGTTTCTCGAATAGTTGCTGAATGTGCGAACGGATTTTGGTTGGATTAGCAATGTAGCACTCCAGTTCGGTGTTCAGTCGAAGCCTAATAGAATCCATCACGTCCAAATCCGTTGGATCGCTTATAATTAATCTCAGCTTGCCGTTATTCATGCTCAGCGGAAGGATGTTGTGCCTTTTAATTAAATCTTCCGGGATGATTTTTGTTGCGTCAGGTGGCGGGGGGGTTTGGTCCAAGTTTATATATTTTAGCTCAAATTGCTTGGCTATCGCTTTGGTCAGCGTTTCTTCATCTATCAAGCCCTCTTGTATCAACACTTCGCCGAGCCGTTTGCCGTTGGATTTAGAGTTTTTGATAGCATTGATAAGGGCCTCTTTTTTTACTATGCCGGCCCTGTAAAGAATTTCGCCTAAATGTTTGCGTTTCTTGGCCATTTTCAACTCAATTTTTGTGAACTTTCCTGCGTTATATTATAACACCGATAACACAATTAGTCAAATCTACAATCTCAATCGGATCATATTTAATGCAGTTTGTGCTGCTCGAAGTCGTACAGAGTTTCTATCTTTGGATGGGAAGATAAAGCGCTTCGTTTCGCATCCGTTGCTGGTGTCCACACTAATATATACCAGGCCAACGGGTTTTTGTTCGGATGCACCGGTTGGACCGGCTATACCGGTTATGCCGACGGCAAAGTTTGTGCCGGATTTTTCCCTGGCCCGCCGTGCCATAGCCTCCGCAACCTGCTCGCTGACAGCACCGTATTTATCAATCAATTCACGTGGTATGCCAAGCTCACTGATTTTAGCATCGTTGCTGTAGGTAATCCAGCCGTATGTGAAGTATCCGCTCGCACCCGGAATGTCGGTCAGCAGCTTCGCTAAAGTGCCGCCTGTGCAGGATTCGGCTATAGCAATGGTTTTATTCTGCTGAGCTAATTTTTCACCCACGACCTCGGCTAAGCTCTGCTCGCCCGTTCCATAAACAAACTCTCCCAAAATATCGCGAAGCAGCTTCTCATCTTTTTCAGC
>CAZQKO010000218.1:0-2720 GCA_964593945.1 uncultured Pirellulales bacterium
CTTCCCGCTCGCCAGTTTAGGACTGCATCCAGAGCCACGCCTGTTCCTCCAGAGGTCGGCTGGGGCAGCCTTGCACGGACTGGAATGTAGAAGAACCGTACCTCGCTCAAACCGTATTGAGCCAGTAGTGCCCCCCAGTTAGTATTAGCGGTAATCCTGACATACTTTGCTACCACACCATCGAAATTAACGGTGGTATTATAGGTATAATCATCCGAGCCGGTCGCCTGTTTAAATTCATTCACGTCCTCCAACTGCGTCCAGCTACTATCATCAAGCGAGTATTCAATTGTAACGTTCCTCATTCCCAAACCGACAAAAGACTCAAGCGACTGATTAGAGTTCCATACCCACATTTCGTATAATTTATAGGTTTTATCGAATCCATATTTTATCCACGTCGGCTGTGGCCCGAATAAATCACTGAGCCACATATCCGTCGATATTGCATAGTGCTGGTCACCATCGTGAAGGCCGGATTCATCGATGGTCTTTTCGGGTCCCATTCCCGGAGACGAGCTTGAAGCTGAAGCGGTAATATTGCCACCTGAGATCGGGTACGCAATAGGCTCAACCGTAAAGCTCCAGGTCCGGCCTTTATAGACTGTGGAATCCGGTGGGGCATTGACTTCATCGACCCGCCAGTAGTAAGTCTGGCCTAAATCAAGACGACAGGGATCATATACGCTCTCTGTCAGACCTATACTAACTTGTACTTCCATCTGATCATCTATGCCGGCTGCGTTAACATCATCGAAAACCTTTCCGATATAGACATTATGCGTATCGGCATGGCCTCCCGGCGTCCAGCTAAGTAACACATCGCGAGGCACCTCCACCGCTTCGTTAGCCGGATTCGGGTCGTATGCCGATGTTGGAAGTCCCGCAATTTCACCCTCAAGCAATGTACCACTTTCCTCACTTTCATTCATTGATAGAATGATTCCATTAGCTCCCGTTGCAGCCGGCACAAACACTAACACGATAATCCCATCTATATCGCTGTTGAGGAAATCCGTTAATGCCTGGCTCACCTCAGTTGACTCCCTTGTATTTCGCGCAGGTGATCTAAAGGTCGGCACCAACTGCTCGGTCAGGTCGTCATAGTCCAGCTCAACCGGGGCATCGAGAGTCGGGGCAGGATTATTTTTTACACCAGGAGCGGTATTCCAGGTCAGTGTGTCCACGTCAATGGAATCCAATGCCTCGATAAGCCCGTAAACATTGATATTACCACCGTCCCAACCAAGATTACTAAGGCTTACATTTGAGAAGACTCGACCCACCTTTTTAATCGCGGAAACATCATACTTAATGTATCCCACCCTGCGTCTGCTCGCCACGTTGCGTACATGAATACCGTCATCACCGCCATGGGTTGCGTCCGGGTCACTACCTGTGTCATTTGATACATACGTATCCTGGATGGGCCGTAAGCTGAATGTTTCGGCCTGAATCCGCTGCGGCGGAACCGCTACACTTAGCAGCATAGCCATAGAAAGTAAACAGATTAGATTCTTAAACATCTCGATAATCCTCCTTCTTTACCTTCCATTCTTCGCAGCCCCTAAGGGACGAAGGATGAATCATGAAACAAGACTGTAAAAGTCAAAAAGCAAAATGCAATCCTGATATATCAGGAAAGGTAGTCATCAGCTACGTTGCCGCGATGACCCTTTTTTGATATTTGATTCCTTTATCTCCTCAACGTCAAAATTCCACACTTTATCTTAATTGTAAAAGCAGCCAGAGTCAAGAATTTTCGCCCCAAAAGCTGGCATTTTTGAGTTATTATCGGAATTTGGTTGTATCAAAGACGCATTTGCGGAATACAACCGTATAGGGGATGGTTATAAGATTTTTGTAAAATCCTATTATATAACCAGATACAATTTTGTGCTTGTAAATCACGGTAGAGTCAACCCGCCATGGCAGACTTCCTACCCGGAATTGCGATGCTTGAAATCCACTTTAACCAGCCGCTCCTTGAGGACGGCGCGTGCATCGGATCTAAATATTTCTATCTTGGTTGGAACTAAAACGCCGTTCTTGTCGACCTTTTTGTAGTCGTAGCTGCGTACTGCAAAAAATTTATCACGCGCCGAATTTGCCAACCAAATCATATCTACTAACGAGCGATCTGTATTCTGGAAGAAAACCACCTTAGACCAGTAAGGTGGTACTCGTTTCTCGATACCCTCCGATCGAACATCAAGAATCGAGGATCCGGTCAGTTCAATCGGATAATACCACAGTCCTTCCTTTTTAACAGGTGTAGATGACTTTACAAAACCCGTTGACCTATCCAGGAAACGGACCGGTGCTGTCAGGATAATCAGCACTGTCTCCGCATAATCTCTATCAGATATGAACTTTGCAGAATCTGCTGCTCTGTTTCCCTCCAAAAGGGTAAATTGCCCTGCTGATAACTGCCAGACAAATTTACCTTGAGGCTCCTGAGCCGAAATCCGGATGGAACTTGACCACGGGTAAACCTCGAACTGATGCTCCGTCAGGTAAAAACTTTTATCTCCGACAGAGTCGGAGTAACAAGTAACCACGCAATCAAGCTCAAGCTTTACTGTTTTCCTCCAGGCCTCTAATCCGCCTGTTGCTCCAATTGCGCTGAACGCATAATCACCCGGTATAACAAGCACAGCAACGTTTGGCTCTACAGCCAATACATCTTCTTTTTCAATATATCTTTGCGCACAACCAGC
>CAZQKO010000219.1:0-2677 GCA_964593945.1 uncultured Pirellulales bacterium
AAGATGCTGGTCCGGCACAAAAATAACAGGTCTATCAGTCGGTAAAGAGCTCACTACCTCAACAGCATTGGCACTGGTACAGCAATAATCGCTCTCGGCCTTTACCTCTGCGGAACTGTTTACATAACTGACCACTAAAGCATTGGGATTTTTCTGCTTTAGCTGCCGCAATTGTTCCGCAGTTATCATATCAGCGAGGGGACAGCCGGCAAATTTATCCGGCAGAAGCACCGTCTTTTCCGGCGAAAGAATAGCAGCGGTTTCTGCCATAAACTGCACGCCGCAAAATACGATTATCTTCGCATCAGTTTCTGCTGCCTTTATGCTCAGCCCTAAAGAATCGCCGGTAAAATCAGCTAAATCCTGTATTTCGCCCGGCTGATAATTATGCGCAAGTATTACAGCCTTACGCTTATCTTTTAGCCGTTTGATTTTTTCAAGTAGCCGTTTGTCCAAATCAGTAATCCGTATTATTTTTTACCTTTTTTGTGTTTTGTATAAACAAGATCAGGATGAGGCGTTGCCACGGTAACACCAGCCGGTACCGATTCTTTTATCCAGACATTGCCACCGATTACTGCACCTTTGCCAATAGTAACATCGCCTAATATTGTCGCCTCAGCATAAATTGTCACATTATCTTCTATCGTAGGATGTCTTTTGCCGCCTTTTATTATCCTTCCCCTTTTATCTTTGGTGAAGCTCAAAGCTCCCAGTGTAGCTCCTTGATAAATCTTGACGTTATCGCCGATGATTGTGGTTTCACCTATCACAACACCGGTACCGTGGTCGATAAAAAAGTTTCTGCCTATCCTTGCGCCGGGATGGATGTCGATGCCCGTCCCGGCGTGTGCACACTCGGTCATTATCCGCGGAATTAACGGCACTTGTTTAAGATATAGCTCGTGGGCAATGCGGTACGTTGCGATTGCTATGATGCAGGGATAACTTATTACAATCTCCTCATAAGACTTTGCCGCAGGGTCACCATCAAAAGCTGCGATGATGTCGCCCTTCAAAAGCTCCTTTATCTTTGGTAACCGGGTCAACAGATGTTGAGTGACGTTCTCAGCCATTGTTCGGCAATCAAAACCGTCGCATTTCCTAATTCTGCACTGGTATTGGTAAGCACGCTCTACCTGCTCAGACAGCTCCGTATAGACTTGGCAGAGTATGTCACCGATAATGAAGTCAATATTTGATTTTGTAACCGTCCTTTTGCCGGTATAGCCCGGAAAAAGTACCTCAAAGAGCAAATCAAGAATCTCCAGAATCGCACTACGCACCGGCAAGTTAGAAGCATCGATAAAATTAATGCCTGAATCACCCTCATAAGTCCGGACAATTTCGTCAACCAGGTTTTTGATTTTCCCCTCTGTCAGTTTTGTTCTTCTCATTATGAGCCTTTCAGAAAAGCAAGAGTTTTAGTGAAACATTTCGGTGGAGATATATCTTTCACCGGTATCAGGAAGAATTACGACGATTGTTTTGCCCTGGCTGTCATCTCGCTGTGAGACCTGAATTGCCGCCCACATCGCGGCGCCGGAGCTTATTCCCGCTAATATTCCTTCCTTTGACGCTAATTGTTGGGCTGTTTCCATAGCGTCCTCATTAGAGACCTGGATAATCTCGTCGATTATATCAACATTCAACACCTGCGGGACAAAACCGGCTCCGATGCCCTGGATTTTATGCAGGCCTGGTTTACCACCGGAAAGCACAGGCGAATCCTTCGGCTCCACTGCTATCACCTTGAGGTTTTTATTGCGCTGCTTCAATACCTCGCCGCATCCGGTTATTGTTCCCCCTGTTCCAACACCCGCGATAAAAATGTCAATTCTACGATCCGCATCCTCCCAAATTTCTATCGCCGTAGTCTCCCTGTGAATCTGTGGATTTGCGGGATTTTTGAACTGCTGCGGCATAAAGGCATTAGGGTTTTCTGTAACGAGCTGCTCAGCCTTTTCCACGGCTCCGGTCATACCCCGTTCAGCAGGTGTAAGAACAAGCTCCGCTCCAAAAACCTGCAGAATTTTTCTACGCTCTATGCTCATGGATTCCGGCATCGTCAGGATTAACTTGTACCCCTTGGCTGCACAAATGAAGGCAAGTCCGATGCCTGTATTTCCGCTGGTCGGCTCAACTATAACGGTATCAGGCTTTATAAGTCCCTGCTGCTCTGCAGCTTCTATCATCGACAATGCAATCCTGTCCTTGATACTGCCGCAGGGATTGTAAAATTCAAGCTTGGCCAGAATGGTGGCCTTGCCCGCGCCAAGCTTATTGATTCGTACTAACGGCGTAAAACCTACTGCAGAAGTAATGTCTTCAAATATAGCACTCATAATTTCCCCACCTATCCTTCGACCCGGCTCAGGACGGGTATCTATATTTGGTAATTCAAATCTTGTTTATCCTTTGTCCTGTCAACCAAATCCTGTAGCGTTATTGATTGCAAGATATTGTTTATAGCATTCTGTACCTGTGCCCAGACCTGTCGGGCCAGGCAGTCAGCAGCTCTGGCACAGCAATTTTGGTTTTCGATGCAGTCAACAGTATTAACAGGCCCCTCTAAGCACCCAAAAACATCGCTAAGTTTAACTTGATTTGGTGATATGGCAAGAATATATCCGCCTCTGGCACCCCTAATACTTCTGACGAATCCTCCTGATTTGAG
>CAZQKO010000220.1:0-2624 GCA_964593945.1 uncultured Pirellulales bacterium
CTGCCATGATTGTCATGACCGGACCAATCAATAGCGGTGGAGCCAAAATCCTCATCGAGCTTCCACCAGCCGACAGTGCTCGCGTCTTGAGCTCCGGCTACGTTTGCCAGAAACAAAGACAGCACTAAAAAAATAGCAATTATCATTTTTTTACACATAATAATCCTCCTTTACTTCGACTTCGCTCAAGACAAGCAAAAAATTATAACGACCGATAAAAAACCTGTTTTTCTACACATATCGACCGATTTAATGCATTTTGGAAATTGTCTTTACCTCCTTCCTTTCCAATCCGGCTGGATTCCGTCAGGTAAGCAAAACTCAATATGGCTTTACAATGAATTTAAACTTGATTTAGTAACAGAAAATAAACGAAACTCCGCAACTGGGATAATACATTATAGTATTGCCTCAATGCTTTAAAAACCCTATCGCGCACGTTATAATATTATTTTGTGAAGCTATCCCTTTTATATTAAACTTAATATGCCTATGTCAAGAGAAATCTTCGTGCGATTCCGTTTTGGAATCATTCAAATAAGTCGGCCAAGACTGATTATTAATATTAGCCTGTAGTAACACCACCATTTCTCTGTCTTGCTCTGCTTTGGCTATAAATCCAATATGATAGCTTACACCCGACTCAACAATTAGACCTGATTGAGCAATTCCTATACTCGATACTGAGGAGGCGTTGGTAATATCTATCATTACCGCGTTTCTTCCTGATAAACCGGCATCCTGCACCACTTCCACGCTGAAACCATTAGCAGTAGCACCATTTAGGTAATTGTATATCCCTCATGAATCGAGTTCATTGGCAAATTCGCCATTTATAATCTGATTTTCCTGAGCCCAGACGGCTGATCCAGACAGCTCAAAAAATAAAACAGAAGAAAGTAAACTAAGAACCTATCCAAATAACCCGCTCTATTGCGGCCGGCTGCAAAGCCCGATGCCTGCGTTGTCGGTCAAAAACGTTCTCAACGTGGAGTAAACCACGCCTCCGAGCCTTTTTGGCCTGCCGCCTTGGCCTCGAACTTTTCGCTCGGCCTCATAACGACCCGGTTATTCGGATAGGCTCTAATTAATTTTCTATTCATAATAGTCCTCCTTTTCTCCTCAACTGGTTTTCGTTCAACGTTTTACGCTTAACGAAACTGATACTCGACCCGTAAGATAAATAACTTGAGAATCAGAACAAAATCGCACTTGGCTATCTAACGGGTCGAGTTTCACAACCGAGACCGTACCTGCCCGTCCAGGCAATTCGTATCAAGGAAGATATAATCCAATATCATCAATGTAAAGAGTTCCTGCACCACCAGGTTGTGTATCCGGCGAAGACGGATCACCGACGCCAATAATCATCCTCTTGATAGCCTGCGGATTTATCCGCCACGGCGGATTCACGCCAGCAAAATCCGTAAGTGGAATATTCCACTCCGTCCACGTGCCAATGGTTGTTGCAGCCGCGTCGGAATGCTTGATCACTGCACTACTGCCGGCGCTATCCTCCAAAACTATATACATCGGCTCAGCAATGTTACTTTCTATGCCGATATCCTGCGACTGCCACTCGCCTGTGCCGGTAGTGATAACATTAGAGAATTCGGCTGTACACATCTCATCGACATTATGGCTTGTCAGGCACAAGCCTATATAGACATCCGCAAGCATAGGTATATCTACAGAGCCCAGCGTTGTCCAATTATTTCCGTTAGCTGAATACTCTCCAGTAAAGGTGTTGCCGCTGCGGGTTAATTTGACCCATTGTGGAGCAGTAATGCCAGCTTGTACAGTTGACACGCTATCGACGCCTGTTGCACTACGGTTCTGGAAGGTAACTCCATTACCCGGCGTGACGGCTATCATAACATTCACGGAATCGGGTTCCAGCGTCTGGCGAATCATCACTCCGGCTTTGGCCCACGGGTCGGTGTTACTGACGCTGACCACCCTCGCTGTTATGCTCCCAATGCCGGAGAGCCTTTTGTAAGCAAAGTGGAACTCGTCAGCCGTGCCCCAGATATCCGCGCCGGCAGCGGTCATTGTAATCGGCGGCCCGGCTGAGAAGCTGCCGACAGATGCCGGTATGCCTCTGAACCACAGCGTCAATGAAGTAACATCCCTTCTGGTCCAATCCTGAGGAATTTCCCAGGTGCGTTCGGCTTCGGAATAAAGCAAAGTACCGCTCTGTTCATAGTCAGCGCCCTCGTTGACGGTACCATCGTTGTCGTAACGCATATACATTGATTGAGAGCCGCCATGAACTATAGTTTGCTCAGCATAAGAAGGATCAAAGTAACCCACGGTCATACCTGTATTATTCACGTAATAGTCTTCCCAGGCATAATATATTCTGTTATCGACGTCGTCATAGCCTTCAAAGTCATCCACAATAAGATAATCAGCGACAGTAAAGCTCCAGATTCTACCTTTACTAACAGTTGCATCGGTATTAATCTCATCGATCCGCCAGTAGTAAGTCTGGCCGGATTCAACACCTTCAGGTGGTGTGCAGCTGTTAGCGTCCTGCTGACCTCGATATATGCCTGTGGTATCGGACGCATCGGCGGCCTCTACAGCAGCGTAATCAGTGCCGAAATACACATCGTGCTGTA
>CAZQKO010000221.1:0-2570 GCA_964593945.1 uncultured Pirellulales bacterium
AAGAGAGTCCACTAACCGCTGCTTTAGAACCTGTTTTTGCTGTTCAGTAAACATATTATAAGTTTCAATTGTTATTATTACTTTCTTCTTCAAAACCATCAAGAACTATAAATTTGCCTGAAAATTTGCTTTTCAAAACTGGTTTTACCTAATCTTCTGTTGGAGGTTTAAGTAAACCTTCCAAATTTAAATCTTTCGCGCTGTTATCATAAGCTAAATCAAGAGAGCCTACAAATCTTACAGCCATGACAGCCATCATTAAGTAAACAAAATTTATTGCCACAGAATAGATAATTCTTAGAATATATTGTGTGATTGCTGTTGCAACAAAATACGTGCTCCCACTGCTTATGCCCGAACAATATAGTGACAAAATCGAAGCAAAAAGATCAATAGCAATAATAACGCAGTACAAAATAACTAATTTTTTTGCATCTGATAACTTGTAAAACTTCAAGAACTTGAAACTCTCAAATGTTTTACAATCCAGAACTATCACCAACGCAGGTATAAATAATATCAGTTTAACAAAGACAATATTGACAATAATATAGAATAATCTATCGATCCAGAAGCTCGTATGAGAGAGACTTGCAGGTGTCACTAATTTGACGATTACGTACCTGTTCAGGAATATTAACATCAGGAAGGGTAAACTGTACAATCCTCCTAATACAATCATTCTCCATAAGAAATGTATGCCTACTTGCAGCAAGACCAGGGGCGAGTGCCTCTTTTGTCCCTCTAAATAAACTGTTCGCAAGAAGCCACAACGAAGTGTTGTTAAAACTACCACAAACAGGATACAAATGAGTGCATATAACAAATAGAACATTCTTGGCGTCAAAAAGCGTTTTGCAACCAAATAGACCGGTAGAACAGGTAAGAACCGCGCTAAAAAAGAAAGACCGACAATAACGATCACTTCCGGCCAGCGGGCTTTCAGGATTGCTAATGTTTCTTTTATTTCGGTCATATTATCTTGTCAATCGGAAGTTTTCTTCGCCGACGATTTGTCGCATCTTTCGGCAAAAGTCCAAATCAGGATTGACACTCAATTCCTTGTCGGCTGCTGCATAGACCCTGCCTTTGTCGGTTTTCACAGCGACATAAACCGGACTTTTGCCTTTGTGATGCTGGCATATACTACGTATCGCAGTCACCTTTTCCTCAGTGACATCTGATGCATCCAGTCGAATTCTTACCATAGCAGCTAACTTCTTTCTCACCTCGTCCAGCGCTATCAGCTCAAGAGCCAAAATATTGGCCTTTTCTCTTCGCCAATCGAGCTTACCCTTTACAAAAACGACAGCATCCTGAACCAGCACCCCGCTGAATCTATTCAAAATATCGGGAAACATCACAACATCGACCTGTCCCTGCAGGTCTTCGAGTATGAAGACCGCCATTTTTGCCCCGGCGTTTCTACCAGTCTTGGTCACGTTGTATCGTATCTTGGCTATCATTCCGCCGATTATAACAACCTTGCCTTCATCAGCCTCAACCAATTGTGAGCTGTTGTGAGTCGAATAAAGACTTATTACCTCAGCATGGTGGCTGAGCGGATTGCTGGTGACATAGAAGCCGAGTACCTCCTTTTCATAAGCCAACATTTGCTGCTCGGGCCATGGTGCGACGCTGGGCAGTTGTTTATGGTCTTGCGAATAGTCGGTTTCTCTTGTTACCTGTCCAAAGAAACTCATCTGGCCGGTGTTTCTGTCCGCCTGCAGGCTCGAACCGATCTCCATAGCTTTTTCCATGCCGTCCATCATTTGATGACGGTTGCCACCGAGTTTGTCAAAAGCACCTGCTTTTATAAGTGATTCTATGGTCTGCTTATTAGCTGCTCTCAAATCTACATTCTCACAGAAATGGAAAAGACTCTCAAATCTGCCAACCTTATCACGGGCCACAATTATTTGTTCGACCGCCTTTTCGCCGACGCCCTTGACCGCAGCAAGACCGAAACGTATGACTCCCTTTTTATCGCCGTGTTTATAAACAGGCGTAAAATCGACACCACTTTCATTTATATCCGGTGCTGAAACAGTAATGCCCATCTCATTACATTCATTGATATAGGCAACGACTTTATCTGTGTTGCCCATTTCGTATGTTAAAAGCGCAGCCATAAATTCGACCGGCCAGCGGGTCTTCATGTAGGCAGTCTGATAGGCAATGAAGGCATAGCGGGTCGAGTGACTTTTATTAAAACCATAGCCGGCGAAACGTTCAATAAGCTCAAAAATCTGCTGAGCCTGCTGGCTGGTTAGTCCCTTATCGACACAGCCTGTTGTGAATCTTTCCCTTTCCTTAGCTATAATTTTGGCTTTCTTTTTACTTATTGCTTTAATCAGACCATAGGCCTCGCGCAGCGGTATGTCGCCGAGTCGGTTGCAGATTTGCATCACCTGCTCCTGATAGACCATAATGCCGTAGGTTTCATTGAGTATTTCAGCCGTAATAGGGTGCGGCAGTTGCCATTTTGCACCGTGTTTACGGTCGATATAATCCGGGATTAGTATCATAGGCCCCGGGCGATAAAGGGCATTGGCAGCTATGAGGTCTTC
>CAZQKO010000222.1:0-2530 GCA_964593945.1 uncultured Pirellulales bacterium
CCAGAATGAGCCATAAGCAGATTGAGAAATTCTGCAAGCTCGACTCTGCCAGCGAGCTTATGCTCAGGCAGGCAATGACGGAGTTTGGCCTTTCAGCTCGTGCGCACGATAAAATCTGCAAGGTCGCCCGCACGATTGCGGACATAGCCGGCCGGGAAAACATCCGCCCAGAGCACATCGCAGAAGCCATTAGCTACCGAAAGTTAGACAGAAAATTATGAAACTATTGTAAACTTTCCATTAAGTGTAAGCACCGGAAAACTGAAATGCCGGTTTTATAGGTCGTTGCGGCTCCTCTTCTTGCTTTCGCAAGAAAGCAGGGGGGCTGAGTAATAATTTCATCCCCCGTTAGCTCCTATAATATCGCCCCGCACCAATTGTCCGCCGACGATTCAAATATCTTTATGGTGGTTAGATGACCATCTACTTGTTCAATTGGTGCGGGAGTTGTTTTTGCTTAATTTCGCCTGAACTTGTGCCGATAGAATATTTGATAATTTCTGGAATATATATTGTTTAAAATCTGTCCATACACTGGCGGATACTGATTTAAACACTGACTAATACGGTGTTGAAAGGAGATAAAAAATGGGAATTCAAAATTGGTCGGAAGATATCATTCTTGTGGATCTGCCTGCCGAGCCGGAAATGGGCGATGAGCTCAAAACGGTCATCGAGATCGTGCGTGACAGAGGAGATTGTGACGTAGTAGTTGATTTTTCCAGCGTTGATATTGTGACTTCTTCAAGTCTTTCGAAGATGCTGAAATTGCGCAAGCTCTTAGGCGATTGCGGTCATCGGCTTGCTTTATGTAGTGTCGCTCCGGCAACAAAGGGTATCTTTACGGTAACCGGCCTCGACGGGATTTTTGAAGTTGCAGATGACAAATTCGTTGCCTTAGCCAGCTTGCAGATGGTCGGCTAATGGTAATCGGTGATTGGTAATTACCAGTTACCAGTTTCGAGACTTGACAATCGATTCATATTCTGGTAGGTGAAGATATGTTTTTTGTTGAGCCGGCTACGAAGACCGCTAATGAGGATGTCAAGTGTTAATCGGTTGCGCATCTCGTTTCGGTTACGTTAAACGTAGAACGTTTTACGTAACGAGTAGCGCAACCGTAAAACGAAAGACGAAAATCCAGCTCATAGCGATGTTCGTAATCTGCTCGCGATGAATTGCAAAATCAGGACTGAATTAAATGGACAAAGAGATTCTCCAGCAAATCGAGCAGATAATAATGTATCAGTTTTCCAGCCCAGCTCTTTTAGCCAAGACGTTTACACATTCATCCGCAGTCGATAATCGGCTGTTGAGCAATGAAAGGCTGGAGTTTCTCGGCGACTCCATTTTGGGTGCTGTCATTTGTCAAACCTTGTTCGAGCGGTTTCCAAGCAATTTTGAAGGCGAATTGACAAAACTCAAGAGTATGCTTGTTTCCCGCGAGAGCTGCGCTCGGGTTGCCAGGCGTTTGAGCCTTCAAAAATTCCTTAAAGTGGGAAAAAGCATGGCTTCCAGCAGGGCCCTGTCCAGGTCTCTTGCTGCCGCTGTATTGGAAGCCGTCATCGCTGCAATTTACCTCGACGGCGGGTTTGATGCCGCCCGTGATTTTGTCCTGATGGCTTTTGAACCACTAATCGAACAAGCTGACAAGGAACAGGCTCAAGGTAATTATAAATCTCTACTGCAGCAGTACGCCCAGGAACGGTACAATAGGATGCCGGTTTATATACTGCTTGATGAAAAAGGACCCGATCATGACAAATGTTTTGAGTCTGAGGTGGTAATCGCAGAACGTCACTTTCCAAGCGCATGGGGGACAAATAAAAAAGAAGCAGAACAAAAAGCCGCCTTCAAGGCCCTGATGGAATTAGGTGTCCTTCAAGAGAAATGCCTCGATTCTTGACGACCTGCCCGCCGTCCCGTCCGCCGGAAGCGCCTTCTCCGCCGAAGCCTGCCTTCGCCGAAGCGGCTACGCGCAGGCAGGTGGCTACGAAGGCCGGACTCTGGAGGGCGGAACACTTTCACCCTTCGCAGTTTCATCCTTCGCAGTCCCTAAGGGACGGAGAATGGAGCTACGGAGACCTGCCCGCCGTACACTCTGGGCAGGCGGGACGGGCTGGGCTGCATAACAGTTTGTAATTGGGCAAGCATCTCGACCCGTGAGATAAATAACTTGGGAATAAGGACAAAATCACAGTTGGTTATCTCACGGGTCACTCTGTAATCATCCACGCCAAACCAAACAAAGCTAACGCGATTATGATGATGAAAATAATAATTGAGCCGGATAAAACTACAACTTCTTTTATAAAAGAGCCTGCGGTGATCGTAGGCATCTTTGTGGCTTTATAAACTATAGCTATCGCTGCCGTTAACGGCAGCAGCAATAGCATAGATTTCGGGTTTGTCCCGATATTTTCAGGTGCTATAAAGTTCGCCATTATAAAAAAAGCCATCAGCGACTAACCTCCCAAACAGAATAAGTGAGCTAAAGTTTGAAGTGCCTAAAGTGCCTAAAATTGAAATT
>CAZQKO010000223.1:0-2517 GCA_964593945.1 uncultured Pirellulales bacterium
ATGAGAATTTTGCAGCGGCAGACCTACCCGCCTTATCCAAGAAAACGATGAGCGACGTGCGTGACATTTACAATAGCCACATCCGCGAATTAGTGCACCATTATTGGTAAGATTGTGTCTTTTGTTAAAGAGTCAAATTAAATTTCACTTTCTGAAAGGTTGGTGAGAACATGAAAATATGTTTGTTAGTTACTACAATCTTTTTCCTATCTGCTGCAAATTGTACTTTGGGTGCAGATTCGGATATACGCTTGAATTCTTTAGGTTTCCTTCCCGCAATGCAGAAGAAAGCTACAGTTATCTCCGAGTGTTCCGATTTTGTTGTGAAAAAAGCCTCGGACAGCCAGGCAGCTTATTCAGGTACAGTAACAGGGCCGTTTACCCAGCAAGATGTGAATCAGGTCGTCTGGATTGCTGATTTTTCCCAGGTAACTGAAAAAGGCAAATTCTATCTGGAGGTGCCGGGTGTTGGGCGCTCGATCGATTTTGAAATCGGGGATACGGTTTATGATTTTGCTTATTACACTGCTATGAGGGGCTTTTATCTCTGGCGTTGCGGCACTGCAGTCGAAGGCAAGCACAACGGTATAACTTACTCACAAGCCGCGTGTCATCTGGAGGACGCATATCAGGATTATATGGGTATTTCCGACACCTCGCGGCGGGATGGTACGGGTGGCTGGCACGATGCCGGCGATTATGGCAAATACACCGTCAATGCCGGTGTAACCGTGGGGGCGATGTTTATGGCCTGGGACCACTTCAAGGATAACCTCAAAAACGTTTCCTTAAATATACCAAACACTGCAACAGGCTGGCCCGATTTCCTAAAAGAGCTGAAATGGGAAATTGACTGGCTCTTTAAAATGCAATATCCAGATGGCTCGGGAAGAGTCTCACATAAGCTGACGCGCCTGAACTTCTCAGGCTTTATTATGCCGGAAAAAGACCTGGAGAAAAGATATTTTACAGACTGGAGCTCGGCAGCCACGGCTGATTTCGTCGCAATGCTCGCTATGGCGGCAAGGTATTTTAAGCCGTACGATGCCGGATACGCCCAGACCTGCCTGGATGCTGCAAAGGTCAGCTATGAGTTTTTACAAGATAATCCGAATGACAAAAGGTTCCAGCAGGGAGACTTTAGAACAGGTGCTTATCAAACTTCCGACACCGACGACCGTTTGTGGGCAGCAGCGGAGATGTGGGAAACCACTGGCGAGGCACAGTACCTCAAGGACTTCGAAGAAAGAGCTGCAAAAAGCGATAACAAAATTGACGAGAACTGGGACTGGGCAGATGTGAATGATCTCGCAATGTTCACTTATGTTCTGTCAAAAAAGCAAGGAAGAAATACAGAGATCCTGGAGGACGTGCGCCGGGATTTGCTCGCGGTTGCAGATGCCATCGTTGAGAAAGGCAAGAAGGATGTATATGGCAGACCTTTTGGTGGCAGGTATTATTGGGGCTGTAACGGAACAGTCGCCAGACAGGTATTGAATTTACAAGTAGCCAATAGGGTATCTCCAAAGCAGGACTATGTGAACACGGCCTTGGATGCAATAGCTCACTTGTTCGGAAGAAATTATTACGGTCGTTCTTATGTCACTGGCCTGGGGCATCAGCCGCCAATGAATCCGCATGACAGACGCAGCGGCGCCGACGGTATAGTTGAGCCTTGGCCGGGCTATATCGTGGGTGGCGGACATTCCGCAAGGGGCTGGAATGATGTTCAGGACGATTACAGAACTAATGAGATCGCCATTAACTGGCAGGGTGCTTTGGTCTATGCCCTTGCAGGATTTATCAGCGGTCAATCCACGTTGGGAGTGGGGCGGTAAGGCCACATAGAGAAGAGAGATCCATTCTCTGTAGTGCTTACTTCCCTAAGGGACTACGAAGTCCATTCTCCGTAGTACTCCGTAAGGAGTCCTTAGGACTACGAAGGATGAACTTGTCGGTTCTTAAGCTGCAATCGTCAAGATGCCTCACGGCAGAAGCCGCTTTCAAACATTTCTCAAAAGTCGCTGTGTAATTCAGCCGATAGGAGGAGGTACAAGTTCTTTCGTGTTATTCCCGGGAAAAGATACAGCGATGTTCGGCAAATTTAAAAAGGACAGATTAACCTGTAGACCCCAGATATTTACTATTCGCTGGTATCCGAGTAACCGAAGCTGCTTGAGTATAGGCAACCGAAAGCCCAGGCCTCAACAAATGCCGCCCCTGATGGTCCGCAAACCCGAGTGGCGCCGCTGACTTCTCACCTTTTATTACTACTTTCCCTAACTCTGCTATACGCGATACATATCATGTCCACCCATTATCATACAAAATAGGTATCTGTAG
Organism: uncultured Pirellulales bacterium; assembly: GCA_964593945.1. Lineage (GTDB taxonomy): Bacteria > Planctomycetota > Phycisphaerae > Sedimentisphaerales > Anaerobacaceae > CAZRMQ01. Next base: position 2,344 of record CAZQKO010000223.1, read on the forward strand.
CTACAAAGCACGAGTCGCTAAACAAATGCTCGCACCTGTGGTGACGCGAGTACAGGTGTGGGGCCTATAATGATTGATTTATTATAGGCCCCGAATTAGTTTGTCAAAGCAACGTATTTAGGTTGTATCCCACGATTTATTGCTGCGGCGGAAAAAGCAGTCCAATATCATCAA
>CAZQKO010000224.1:0-2495 GCA_964593945.1 uncultured Pirellulales bacterium
CTGATCATTACCAGCAAATGGGCGTAGAGCATGATTCGAAAGTACACAACCTCCAATTTGGCAACCGCAGCGGGCTGTCCCATCGTTCTGAATATCCACGGTGCCGCCGGCCACATAATCGCCAGGACAATTACAAAATATGCAAGGCTTATGTATATTACCTGCCAGAAATAATTTGAGCAGTCTGCTTTGGCGCCTCTGCCTAAGCTCTGACTTACAAAAGTGTTTAGTATCGTAATGGCCCCCATGGCGAAGCTTACAGGCACGAAACTTACAAACTGGGCCGGCAGAATAGCAGCTAAAGCATCCGTTCCCAGCCGTGAAACCATGAATCTATCAACGAATTGCATAATAGTGAACGATATGGTCGTCACGATAACCGGCGCCGCTAATTTGAGCATGTAGTTTAACGAGGTTTCGTCTAAGTGATCTTTAATATCCAATGTTGCTTTTTCAGTCATTAGCTAATAGTTTATTTATCCAGATTCAGTTTTTGTAATAGGGTCTCAGGTGACATGCCAAAAATCTGCACTTGCTTGACCGGGCTGGTTCTGCCCGAGATTATACAGACAGCGTTTTTTTTCACACCTAATTTTTCGGCTAAAAATCCGATAAGGCACCGGTTTGCCTTTCCTTTTTCCGGCGAAGCTGCAACCTTAATCTTCAACATCTCGCCGAGCAAACCACTGATTCGTGTTGGTGAATTGCTGCCGGGCACAATTTTTACAACAAAGACAACTCCCTCGTCAACTTTCTGAATAGCTAAATTAGTCATCGATTAGATTGTAGCTGCTGGAATGAATACAGAGAAGAACAATTTGTCGGTGAGTTATTCAATATTTTCTCTGAGATTTGCGCCAACCGCTAATTGCACATACTTTTCAATTTGCTCAGCCAGCTCGCCGATTGAAGCAAGCTGGAAGTCCTCATAGTGGCCCGGCACAAACTCTCCATTAAGCGCCTTCTTGAAGATTCTGACCCGTATCACGGAAGGCTCACGAGACGACTGACTAAAATCACTGTCTTTATGCTCGGTAAGCTCGACGCGCCAGTCTTCGCTTATAAAGACCAGGCACTTGCCGGTAAAAACCGCTGTTGAAAAATAATCGTATAATAGCTTGAGAGTATCCATTATTTCACCAATCCATATTGCTAATTCAGAATGAGAGCAGGCACTGCCAGATGTAAACATAGCCTAATGCGTCGATGTCTTGCCATATCTTTTTGACAAGCTCCTCATCTCCAGGAATCTTAGGTAGCTCTTTCCTCTTTTCCTCCCAGGGGATACAAACACCCGGCTCTCTCTTCGGCTTCTTCTGTTTTACCATTTTAACAGCTCCCTGTATAATCAATTATCAATTATTGATTTAATAGACTCCGTATTCACGGGTAAAGTCGGTCATCGCCTTAATGTTTTCAACTTTAGCATCATTCTGAACAATAGCGCTGGCGTCCATAATATAGCCGCCGTCGCCTGCTACGCCGTCAATTACCTTTTTACAATAGTTGCGCACCTCATCTGGCGTTCCGGTAGCCAGCAGCCAATTTGGGATTCCGCCGCTGATGCAGAACTTCTTTCCTATTACTTTGTGCACCTCAAAGATGTCAGCATTATCAACGTGATAAACAATTGACTGGTCCGGCAGCTCAGCAAAAGAATTTAGATGTGCGTTCCAATTGCCCTCGGCATAAAATAAAACCTGATGTCCGTTAGCCCATATTTCTTCGATGATTGGCTTGAGTGTCGGCCAATAAAACTTATTGAAATGCTCATGCGAGAAGAATGGCACGCATCCGCGATGCATCCAGATGGTGATCGGGACTTTTTTTTCTGGATCAGCCCCGGAAAGGGCTACATGGGTTAGATGTGGCATTAATGCCTCGCAGGCAGCCAGCACTTTGTTCGGCTGCTCCATTACATCTGTGACTAATCCAAGATACCCACGGAGCTTGTCGGCAATAATATCGAACGGCGCCTTGAGAATCCCTGAGATAGCTGAGACGGTTCCTGACTCGGCTCGAAGCAATTGGTTCTGCTTTCCAAAAGCATTAAAATAGTTCAGCATCGCCATCCCGCCTTTCAGAAAAGACAGGTTGTTGCGATATGATGTCGGCCTACCTTCTGCAGCGACTTCGGTTGAGACACGCGGGAGCCAGACGTTGAATAGAAATCCGGTGGGGTCTTCAATGAGCTGGTCGTATTCATCCGGCTTCATAAAGGCCTTTTCCGGGGGCGGCTCAAGGTATTGAAAACCAACATCTGGCGAGATGTGGATACCGGGAACTCCGTAATACTTAAGCCCAATGGCCTCTGTCAGTCCGGTCCATACATATACCATATTGCCGACCACCGCGTCCCAGTCGAAGTCGGCAGCGCACTTGCGGGCGGCTGCAAAGGCCTTTTCGTAGTCATGTGTCACCTCCTGGCAGGTATATCCAGCGTATTTGGCCGTGAATTCGGCAACAAATGGCCGAATCGGAATCATATCCGGCTT
>CAZQKO010000225.1:0-2325 GCA_964593945.1 uncultured Pirellulales bacterium
CCTTTTGGTGAGTGTTAAAATCCCGCCCATCCGAGCCGCATTTGTGCGGATGAACATTGAGTATGCCGTGATGTCCCTGACTGTGGTCGCCATTTTCTTGTTGCCGGCCACGAAAAGCCCTGCATTCTTGACTAAAAACGAAACGGAATGTTTCTCGCTCCTTTTTATCTGGGAAGTCAATCGGCTGGCAATGTCAGAAGTCAGAAGACGGAAGTCAGAGGTCAGATTTCTCTGTCTTCTGCTCTCTGCTCTCTGTCTTCTGTCCTCTGTCCTCTGCCTTGGATCTACCCACATAGCAGGTCCGTTGGCATATACCAATTCGTCCGGTGTTAAGACGCCCGAAAGCAGCTTCTTAGCGTCCCTCTGTTGTAAAAATGCTGCAATAGTATCATCGTAGAAATAGCTTATCGTAGTATAGCGACCGGTCGCCTCGTAAAAAGCCCTGCGGATGCAGAGCTTTGCTTTGTTAATATCGTCCTTCGTCCCTCGTCTTTCGTCTCTCTTCTTAGAGTGCTTGTGGTCCTGGCCATTCTGCGGAAGTTTACTACCGCAGCGACTTATGACTTTACGGACTAAGCGTAAGGCGGTATTGGCGCTGCCGGCTGAAACTAAGAGTCCATGCTTTTCCATGAAGAGAATTGACGGTTTTTTGCCGAATTGCTTTTTATAGTCATCAATCAACTTAGCGATACTTTTTGCCAGTGTAAAGCCGGGGTCGGTGTAAGGAATCCAAAGCGGCGGCAGACTTTCTGTGGTAAAAAGTTTCTCGATTTCGGCCTTTCCACTTTTGGCGTTTGCGAAAGCTCCCGCTGCACTGGGGTGCAAATGAATCACATACTTATCGAGAAAAGCGTGCAGATGCGCTTCCACCGATGGACGCGCCTCACCGCTGTCTATGTCGTCACAGGCAAGCAGCAGGCGGTTTACGACTTCGATTTCTCTTTTATGGACATCGAGCTTTGCCAAAGATTTATCTTTTATAATTACCAGCACCGGTTCCAGCCGCATCCTCCGCCAGCCTCTATTTTTATCCATATCTTTTAAGGCTGTACCGCTGGCCTTGATATACATGAATTTACCATCCTCGGTTTTGACCGATGTGTTTCCGCCTCCACCTTGCACAAGTGTGTTATCTTTTCCAACCGCGTTTGATATTTTAATAAGTTCTAATAATGCCTTATCCATACTGTGTCCCTCGTCTTTCGTCCCTCGTCCTATCTCGGTGTTGCATCAGGCAGACCTCCATCTACGGGAATTGTGGCGCCGGTAGTCGGCGTTTGACGTGTAGCGAAAAACAGCACCGCGTTGGCGACATGCCGGCCCGTAATCTTTGTTTTCAATAGATTTCTGTTACGGTAATACTCTTGCAGGCCTTTTTCATCAAGCCCGCGTGCCCGCATTCGGTCGGGACCGATTTGTTCCCACAAGCCGGACTTGTATTTACCTTCGGAGAATACCCCATCCGGTGCCACCATATTAACACGGACTCCATATTGCGCCAATTCTATACTGGCGATTCGGCCTAACTGGTGACAGGCAGCTTTGGTAGCGCTATAGGCGCCGAAGCCGGCACCCGGCGCCGGGACATTCTTGGTGGAGATAATTATAATGTCGCCTCCGATTCCCTGAGCGATAAAAATCCGTGCCGCCTCGGCCAGTGTCAATAAGGCACCTTCGACATTTACTTTTTCCAGCTTGCGAAAGGCCTCAAGGTCTATATCTTTTAAATATGATACAAGTGGAATACCGGCATTGACAACCACAATATCAATGCCGCCCCAGGTTTGAATAACGCTTTGGAAACCACGTGTGACTGACTCTTTGTCGGTGACATCGATGGGGACACCTAGGACACGCTCTGTGTCTGTTTGTTTCAAGTCAGCCACAAAATCATCAAGTTTCTTACCCGGCAGGTCCGTAGCTGCAAGATGGCAGCCGGCCTCCAGCAGCCCTCGGCAAATGCCGTAACCGATAGCCCCGGCAGCGCCGGTCACCAAAGCAACTTTATTATGAAGTGACAAATGAGATCCGTAATCCCGATGATCAACATATAGAATTCCATAGTTACGAACGCATACAATTTCAGGTTTTGCGTTGTGCTTGGATGAATAATCTGAAATGGCATCACTTAATTGTTTTCGCAGGTCTTCTGACTTGACTTTTTCATCCGGAGCATCTAAAAACAAAGGTGGGTTTTCACCTTTGAGCAAAGATTGTAGGGTGGGTTTTAGCCCATCTCTCGACCCGGCTCGAGACGGGCCGATTACGTCGTGGTGGGGCAAGCCCCACCCTACCTGCTTGCCCTCCTCGGCATGTTTCTCGGAA
>CAZQKO010000226.1:0-2317 GCA_964593945.1 uncultured Pirellulales bacterium
GTTCGACTTAACTTTAGTGGACGGCCTAATACAAGATGCCAGACATTACAATCTGCGTCTGGTTTTACTGTGGTTCGCAAGCTGGAAGAACAGTATGTCATGCTATGCACCCATCTGGGTCAAGACGAACCAGGATCGGTTCCCCCGCGCTCAGGATAAAGACGGCAACGGTATGGAAATCCTCTCAGCCATAAGTTCCGAGAATCGTAAAGCCGATGCCCGTGCATTTACGGCTTTGATGCGACACATCCGTGAGGTAGACGGCCAAGAACATACGGTCATTATGGTTCAGGTGGAAAACGAGATAGGTATGATACCTGATGCGCGAGACCACAGCATCATGGCGAACAATCTCTTTAATAAGCCGGTGCCGAAAGAGCTGGTGGACTACCTTATTAAGCACAAGAACACGCTGATTCCAGAGTTCCATAAAGTGTGGCAGGCTGGCGGCCTTAAGACAGCCGGCACATGGGAAGAAATATTCGGCAAAGGTTTAGGAACGGATGAGATCTTCATGGCTTGGCACTATGCGTGCTACGTCAACCATATTGTAGAATTGGGCAAAGCTGAGTACCCGTTGCCGATGTTTGTAAATGCTGCCCTTATCCGCCCGAACTATAAACCCGGACAATATCCAAGCGGTGGGCCACTACCACACTTGATGGACATCTGGCGAGCCGGTGGGCCGTTGATTGATTTCCTATCGCCTGATATATATTTCCAGAACTTTGCCGAGTGGTGCCAGAAGTATCATCGCTGCGGCAATCCATTATTTATACCCGAAGCGGGCAGAGGCAGTGAGAGCGCTGCGAACGTGTTTTATGCTGTTGGACAACACGATGCCATCGGCTTTTGTCCCTTCTCAATCGAATCGATAAGCGACCCGGAGAATAATCCTATCGCCAAGAGCTACGATGTTCTTTCGCAACTGGCACCTCTGATTCTGGAAAATCAGGGCAAAGGCACAATGACAGGCGTGCTTTTAGACAAAGATAACCAGACTCAGCAGATAAAGTCAGGCAATTATAAACTAAACATTTCTCATGATTACACTTGGGCATGGTCATCCGGGGCAAAAGAGTCGAAACAGTGGCCCCGTGTCGGAGGTTTAATGATCTCCGTGGAACCTGACGAGTATGTAATCGCCGGTACCGGCATTATTGTCACCTTTACTCCAAACTCGCCGGGAGAGCCGATTGCAGGAATCGCCGGCATTCAGGAAGGCAAATATATAGATGGCCGATGGATTGGCGGGCGCTGGATGAACGGCGACCAAAGCCATCAGGGAAGACATCTAAGGCTACCACCTGACAGCTTCGGCATCCAGCGTATCAAGCTGTACCACTACCACTGAGATGCCAAGGTGCGCAAGGCGCCGGACGCAGACTCTCGTGCTACGTAGCGAGCTTCCGGCCTTCGCAGAGTAGCATCGGATAATCGAAAACGAAATCACACTATTGTTAATTTATCCCTATTAAAGGTCCATATTAGCACAGTTTTCTACTTTCAATTTACTGTTATCTTTTGTCTTGATTGAGACATCCTCAAACTTCCACCCTTGCGCATAAGAAATACTGCCTGCGGCGTCGGCTTCTATATTAACGTCCTTAAAGTAGAAATTCTTTACGATGGATTCGGCCATTCCGGAAGCCGATATCGCCCTGTTGCCGCCGGTGACCTTAATACGTGACAAATACACATCTTTGACTTCGGGTATGCCCTTCTCCGGAGGCTCTACCTTTTGCAGCATAGTCTTCCAGTGCTTGGGAATATTCTCGAAGTTGTATCCTTCAGGCAGACTTGAATAGCTATAGCTCGGATTCCAGTTCATGGATACCTCAATAGCAGTGCCGACCCCATCCATTTCGAAATCCCTATAATGAATATCCTCGACGGTTCCGCCTCTTGTTCGGGCAGATTTGAATCTTATTCCGATTTTGGTTCCTTTCGCCTTGAGGTTGTAAGCTAATATATGCCTGATGCTGCCGGAGGTCTCGCTGCCGCAGGTAATAAGCCCGCCGCCCTTGCGGGAGACACAATCACGGATGACCACGTATTGGGTTGGTCGGTTCACTCTGAGGCCATCAGCGTCACGACCGGCCTTCAAACAGAAATTGTCATCATTGCAATCGATGTCGCAATTCTCTACAAGAATAAACGTCGAAGAGTCAATATCAATTCCATCGGTGCTTGGACCGCTGCCGTCAACGTTATTGAGAATAATAAGCCCATCGATGGTGACGTACTTGGAATAGAGAATATGTACGGTCCAAAAGCCGGCCTGCTTGAGTGTAATGCCTTTTAGCGTGACATTTGA
>CAZQKO010000227.1:0-2117 GCA_964593945.1 uncultured Pirellulales bacterium
TGCAAACGTGAAATCGCTTGCTGCTTTGGAGATGGCTGCTTCTTACCTGCAGGATGTGGCTTTACAGCAGGAAGCCGAGGCCGCCGTAGTCAAAATCGCAGAAGGTCTTTACGCAGATCATCCTCAACAAACAAATGAAGTTTTAAATAAAATCATACAAACTTCAAAGAATGACTCATTTCGTTGGAAAGCTCAGGAGATAATAACACAGATTACAATAACACAAACTAAAGAATTGAAAACACAAGCAGACAAATAACAACAGGCGCCGGACCAATTGGTGGGTCTATGGCTACGGGAGAAGAACTGGAGGCTGGCGAAATGATAAACAAGAATTGGATAGGCCGTTTTCGCGTTTTGACCGAATCAGGCAAATCCAACAAACATACTTTCAGCTTTGTCTTGTTTTTGGCTTTGGTATGCTGCGTGACTATCTCGATAAGTCAGCCCGGAAAGACCGCTGAGATTGATCCTTTTATGGGTGACTGGCAGGGTGGCTGGACGTTAAATGAAGGAACCGACTCAGGGCCGCTCGTGGCACAAGTGATAGCTTTGGGCAAGGGACAGTACAGAGTCAAACTGCTATGGGAGTTTAACACAAGAGAAGTTGCGATCGCGGTGCTTAACGCTCAATTGGACGAAAAAGTGGTGCGCTTTGCGGGGCGCAGCAGCTACGAAGGATTGGACATCGGTATCGAGGGTACGATTGCCAATGCAGATAGCTTGAAGGGAGCATTCAAAGGCAAAAATGCCGAAGGACAGCCTATTGCGGGGACATTTGAGTTAGATAAGACTATCCGGCTTTCGCCGACGCTGGGGGCCAAACCGCCAGAGGATGCGATTGTTCTTTTCGACGGCGAGAACTTCAACGAGTGGGAGCCGGTGGCTCCAGTATCCAAAGGACTTGTTAGTCTCATCAACATATTAGGTCCGGCAGAAAACTCGGTGGCATATTTGCGGAGCATGCTTTGGTCCGACCAGCAGCAGAAAGCACATCTTGAAATCGGTAGTGATGACGGGGTGAAAGTGTGGCTGAACGGCCAGGTCGTTCACGCAAATAACGTTATGCGGGGATTTACAGCCGGTGAAGACAAGGTCTATGTCACCTTGAAGAAGGGCTGGAACGAGCTTCTTTTAAAGGTTACCCAGGGCAGTGGAGGCTGGGTGGTATGCGTGCGGCTGGCCGGGCCGAACGGAGAAATGCTAAACAATGTCAACGAAATGATATCTGTCGAATCGAGTGACACAGGCACGAACAAATACTTGTTAAAGAGCGATGGCTTTCTCAGTGTATGGGAGATCGCAGGGCCATATCGCGAGGAAGGAAAAGGCGGGGAGACACTTTTTGATATTGCGTTTGCGCCTGAAAAACCCAATTCCGAGGTTAAAAGCAAAAGGATTAACATCAGCGATTCGGAGACAAAAGGTGTTCGCTGGAGACTTGTTGATGGTGCGATGGAGGTCAGGCCCGGCGCAGGTTCCATCGTGACGAAGAAAAAGTTCAGAGACTTTAAGCTGCACCTTGAGTTTCGCACACCTTTTATGCCTGAGTCACGCGGGCAGGGACGCGGCAACAGCGGTGTTTATCTGCAGGAGCGATACGAGGTACAGATACTGGACAGCTACGGCCTGGAAGGTCGGGACAACGAGTGCGGCGGTATCTACAAGGTTGGTGCGCCGCGGGTGAATATGTGTGCGCCGCCGATGCAATGGCAAAGCTATGATATTACCTTCCGCGCACCGCGGTTCGATGCAGCAGGCAATAAAGTCGAAGATGCCCGGCTAACTGTGGTTCACAATGGTATGACGATTCACGAAAACTTAGCAATCCCGAGGCCGACAGAAGCAGGCCCGAATAGTAATGTAACCGAACCCGGCGGTATATATCTACAGGACCACGGTAATCTTGTCCAATACCGCAACATTTGGCTGGTCGAATTGCCTCAAGCCCGCCTGCCCAGAGTTTCTCACGATGGACCAAATGATCGACCGACTGGAAGGTTCGGCGGGCAGGATTCGGTTAGTTAAATGGTAACTGGTCCCTTAGGGACTGGTTGAATGTTAATTGGTTAAATTGTAATTCAATAACCAATTATCCATACTGTTTAAGAAGGAAT
>CAZQKO010000228.1:0-2114 GCA_964593945.1 uncultured Pirellulales bacterium
TTAAAACAAAAATGCGTCTTTATCAATGCTTCTCGTGGTGCTGTTGTAGATAGTATAGCCTTAAAGGCTGCAATAAAAAGCCGACAATTAAAAGCAGTGGCTCTTGACGTGTGGGAGAACGAGCCGAATATCGACGTGGAGATTTTAAAGATGGTCGATATTGGTACGCCGCATATCGCAGGCTATTCGCTGGACGGCAAAATCACAGGCATGATTATGGTTTATAAAGCAGCGTGTAACTATTTTGGGATTAGTCCTAAATTTGATATTGAGGATTTTTCGCCTGAGCCTATCATGCCGGAATTAGCGGTAAATCCAGGTGACAGTGATGAGCAGGAAGTATTATGGAAGACCGTGCAAAGGCTTTACGATATTAGCAAGGACGACCGCAGGCTGAGGGACATCATAAAAGAAACCTCAGAAAAAAAAGGAAAGTTTTTTGATGGTCTTCGAAAGGACTATCCAGTTCGCAGGGAATTTCAGAACACGCGGGTAATTTTGGAATCGCCGAATAAGCCCATCGCCGAGAAGTTGGCTGGTATCGGATTTAGGATTGCAAATGAGCAAAAGAGGTAACAGAAATATACTTGAATGGCCGAGAGGACGGTTGGATTTCTCGGCAGGCCCCGTTAGAAACCCCACTGGAGATACAATCTTACCTATGGCTCGGTCTGCTTCTAACGGGGCGAGCTGTCTTATTATGGGAGTTTTGAATATAACGCCGAATTCCTTTAGTGATGGCGGCCAGTTTTTCGAGCCTGATAAGGCTATTGAGCACGGCCTGCAGATGGCTGCCGATGGGGCTGCGATTATTGATGTCGGCGGCGAATCTACCAGGCCGGGTTCAGAACCTATTTCGCCTGAGCAGCAGATAAAACGAGTAGTTCCTGTGATAAAGGCACTTTGCAAAGAGATTACCGTGCCGATTAGCATTGACACATGCAATCTTGAAGTTGCTGAAGCTGCTTTGGATGCTGGAGCGGCGATGATAAATGATATTACCGCTTTTAGCGATGAGCGGATGGGCAAGTTGGCTGCGGAGCAGCAGGTGCCGGTTGTCTTGATGCACATGCAGGGGACACCACAGACGATGCAGATTGAGCCGAAGTACGATGATGTAGTTGGCGAAGTACGGCAGTTTCTTTTGGATAGGGCGGAGCAAGCGGAGCAGCTTGGCATACCGAAGGAGAGAATTTTCATAGACCCCGGAATTGGATTTGGCAAGACTTTAGAGCACAATCTTTTAATCTTGCGGAGTATGCACAAGTTTGTTGAGACCGGCTATCGAGTTCTTGTAGGCACAAGCCGAAAAAGCTTTATCGGCAAGCTAACCGGTAGAGAAAACCCGGCTGAGCGAATATTTGGCACCGCAGCAACGGTTGCCTTATGCGTCGCAGCCGGCGTATCAATCGTCCGCGTCCACGATGTAGCTGAAATGCTAGATGTGATAAAAGTGATCCAAGCTGTAAAAATATCTAATTAAATGATTAGTTTTGACTCAGGCTGAATTCGATTGGTAGCTCCTCACTATCTTTATTAGTATCAACGCTGGCGTAGCTAACGCCATCATACCAGGTGCGGGCAACGTCACCTATCAGTGTGTCTTCTGTACCGGTCTGGATTGCTTCATCGTCCACGAACACCTCGAAAACGTTGCTATCTGAGACCTGCACACGGCCAAGATAAGCTTGATAAAGGAAGGTATTGCCACTGCCGGTTAGTACGAGAGCAACATCATGGTCGCCTTGCTCGACCTGCTTGCAAGCCATCTGCCGAAATATTTGCATTTCGCTCTCGGATAACCCCGCTTTGATCCTCCAATCTGCGTCCGGATTCGCCCAGAAGTTGATCCAGACATCATAGGTTCCCGTTTCAGAGACAAACACTTGTGTCTTGAGGGTAGGTGCATTCTCACCACCAATCTCGGCCGATGTTAGAACAGAGCCGCAATTACCGAAACCCGTCCGCTCATGCCATTGATCGTCCGCCGCTCCCTTATCGGCATCTGGCCCGGTGGTTACCAGTGGTGTACCAGTCGTGAATGTGGTGTTGGTGAATGTAGCATCTACATAGCTCATCGGTCCAACCGTTTCCGATTGACGCTCAATAATGCC
>CAZQKO010000229.1:0-1964 GCA_964593945.1 uncultured Pirellulales bacterium
TAAAATGGAACCACCAGCGTGTAATAGGCTCAGGCACAGTGCTTGATAGCGCAAGGTTAAAGTATTTGCTCAGCCGACATTGCGGTATCGATGCACGTAACGTCCACGCATATATTCTCGGCGAACATGGTGATAGTGAATTTGCTGCATGGAGCATGAGTCATATTGCGGGTGTGTCCTTGAGAGAATACTGCAAGATATGCAAGGCATGTGATTATAACGACCATCATCGCAGGATGGCTGAGGAGGTTCGCAATTCTGCTTATCACATTATCGACTACAAAGGTTCGACTTATTACGGAATAGGCTTATCGCTTGTCCGCATTACTGAAACAATTTTACGAAACGAGCACAGCATGCTGACCGTTTCGAGCTTTTTGGATGGCCAATATGGAATTAAGGATGTTTGTCTTAGCGTTCCTTGTGTGGTTGGCGATAGGGGGGTAGAAATGATCATTGACACGGAATTGGCTGATGATGAGCTAAAAGCTCTGCGGGCTTCTGCGCAGACAATCAAAAAAGTGCTCGACCAAATTAGAGTTTAGCCGTCATTGTTCTTGTGATGGTGATAGATAGTTTTTTATTTACTCAAACTGACCGTTTTTCAACGATGTACCGGCGTAAGTGGATATTTAACAGTAACATATCGCAGTTTGTCATTCCCGCGCAAGGCCTGCCCTGAGCGATAGCCGAATGGGCGGGAATCCACTGCTGCGATACGGCAAATGGATACCCACTCCCCGCTTATGCGGGGACAAGCTTGCCCTGCCGTAAGGCATCCTGTGGACTGCGAAGGCAGGGGCGGGTATGACAGTACGAATCGGTCAGTTTGAGAACTTAAAATAGCGTTCTTTCTTTGTCATCTTCGTTGAGTCTCCACACAACGGTCAGCCGCGGCCATAATACCAGAATATCAAAGAACATGTTAAAAATCCGGATTATAGAAAGGTAGGCATACATTCCACCTGTGGCGGACCTTCGGCGTATTAGATTGTGCTGTAGTGCTAATTACCGATTCTATTTGAAATCTCTTTCGATTTGACGGCTTGGTAGAAGTCTTTATCTGCGAGGATTGCTTCTGTGTATGCCGGATTTTTGCCAATATTTTCTTACTTTGCCCTTTTGTGGGATATTCTTAATCGCGATATTAGCTGTTTTAATCTTGAGTTTAGAAGAAAGCCTTGTAGGTGCTTTGCTTTTCAAAACCATCAGTGCATTCTCACACACCCTCGCGGTAGTCTTATCACGGTGCTTCAGACTATGCAATAGGATCTCTAAAGCCACCTTCTCCATTCGGCCTCGCATCTTTCTCAGCCCGTATGCAGCCGCACATTTCGTCTGTCTACCAGCCCTACTAAATAAAGCCTCCTTCAGAATGTCTAAACCATCTTCCTGCATCCAGGATAGATTAAAAGCAGCACGACGAGCGGTGCCAATATGCTCAGAATGTAGTTTATCTCTTAGCTGGGCAAGCAGCTTTATAGATGCTTCATCCTTTTCTCTACCGGAGAGTATTCTTTTTTCCAACTTCATACAGATATTCTTTTATGTATCGGCAAATATACCTCAATTGCTAAAGGCGGTTGTTATTGATTTACCAGCAGAAGCATAAAACAATAAGCAAAATTGTTTTTTATAGAAATCTGCTGAGAAGCATGAAGGGATTTTGTTGAACAGTAAACCGGCAGGTCTTGAACTGGTTCGGGAAGTAGGTTGGTTCCCGGTTTGTTTTGGGGTTGACATCCCCATAGCCTGCTTTTTGTTGCTGAAAAAAAACAGTTTTTGACTCCCTTCAAATTCACGTCTCTTTTCGCTGAGGCCGATTCAGCCTGGTTAAACTTTCCGCAGACAGTTTTCTACAAAAATGGAGCAGGGCACGCTAAGACAAATTTCTTGAAAACAGTTTTTTAACCTTTGTTGCTTTTTAACTCCGATCTCCCCAGCATAACAATCCTTTTTGCCCC
>CAZQKO010000230.1:0-1788 GCA_964593945.1 uncultured Pirellulales bacterium
AGTTGGCCCGCGAGGGCGGGGTTATGCTTTCCGTGTTAAGGCACGTGATATATACAACAATGAGACCGAATGGTCACCACAGCGTCGGATGATTTCTTTGTCTTATTAATAAATAATTACGAAACGGGCTAAAAAACCCCGTCTTTTTAGGCGGGGTTTTCTTTTATGCAATTACAGCATTTTTTAAAGTTTGATAACCGTAGTGCATCAGCAGATGATCGATTATCACCATCGCTGTGTAGTTCTCGGCGACAGGCCATATTCGAGCAACAATTGTTGGATCACGCCTTGTAATAGCGGCTAATTCCTTGTTCTCCAGAGTGTATTTGTCGATTGTCTTCTGTGGTCTGTCGATTGTCGGTGTGGGCTTGATTGTAAGCCTGACAATGATAGGTTGACCCGTGGATAGACCTCCTGTAATACCACCGGCGTTATTCGATGGGAAAGTGACTTTGCCGTTTTCGTTGCGCATTTGGTCGTTATTTTGGCTTCCGGTCATATCTTTGACGGCAAAGCCGGCTCCGACTTCGACGCCTTTAACTGCACCGATGCCGAGCATTCGGCCAAGCTCGGCGTCGAGCTTGCAAAAAACAGGCTCACCGAGTCCTATGGGAACACCGGTTACGACTACTTCAACGACGCCGCCGGCTGAATCACCTGTTGCAGAAATCCGATTGCAGGCATCAACCATTTCCTGCGCGGTATCAATATCGGGGCAGTTCACGACATGGTGGACATTGTATTTTTCCTGAACCTGCTCCGGACTCATTTTGGGGGCTTTGTCACGGATGGCGTCTATTTCATTTTCGATCTCTGCTAAAGTCGCAGTTTTCTGCAGAAATCTCATATCCATAGTGATGCGGCCTTTAACATAAATTTCCTGATAAAACGGGTCCAGGTCTCGCCTCATTTTTTTGTAGTCGTTGGTGTATTTAAGGGCCTTATTGTGTGGGACATCGTCGCATCGCACGCCTGCGATTTCTTTTGCGTAAGCAAACACATCAATGCCGCACTTTTTTAGAACTTTCTTGGCGACATAACCGGCGGCAACGATAGTAGATGTGTAACGTCCGCTGAAGATGCCGGCGCCGATGGCATCATCATCTGGGCCGTACTTTATAAATGATGCGTATGATGCATGGCCCGGGCGCGGCGTGCGATTTGTATCCTGATATTGCTTGATGTGAATGAAATGTCGATCAAGATTAGGTATCAAAATTGTCAGCGGCGTGCCGTTTGTATGGTTTTTATTACCTGCGTTTTCGATTGTATCTGCCGCGTTTAGGCCGGAATATATTATCGGCAGGTCCGGCTCTTTGCGGGGACTACTCAATTCATCAGCACCCGGCTTTCTCAGAAGCAAATCTCCATAGACTTCCTGTTCGGTCAGCAGTATGCCGGGCGGTACACCTTGAATTACACTTATTAAGCCCTCCTGGTAGGAACCGCCGGCAATCGTTAGGCCAAATATGCGTCCAAAATGACAACCAATCATCTTGCAATCTCCTTGAAAAGTGATCTAAAGTGCCTAAAGCGAGTTAAATATATAGTTCATAACTTTAGGCACTTTCTAATTCAATATCTGCACCGAGGCTTTTCATCAATTCCACATAATTAGGGAACGTGGCATTCATCGCCTCGGCAGTATCAACGATACATTCTTCGTCCAGCACTAAACCAGCCAGTGACAGAGCCATTACGATTCGGTGGTCACTTCTGCCGTCAAGTTTTGCCGGTTTAGGCCTTCCGGGACGTATTATAAGACCGTCCGGCAGCTCTTCAACATCC
>CAZQKO010000231.1:0-1768 GCA_964593945.1 uncultured Pirellulales bacterium
GGCTGCCACCCAATACTATTTAGAAAAACGTGTGGCATCCTCAAGCGTAGCTTGGGGATGGCTGTGTATGCCACGCTTGGCTAAACACGTACGTGGTAAAACCACGGGCTGAATATTTTCATTTATACCTTTGCTCGTTTTCGGGCACATACCATTCCAGGTAATTAAGGCCCATTTTATGGATAGTGACGTTCCTGAAACGCCTGTCAACCAATCTAAAACTCGGGCGAGTGAATAAAAAAGTAAACGGCTGCTCTTCGTGCAGGATCCTGTGCAGTTGATAGTAAAGCTTGTTCCTTTCGTCGTCGTTAATAGTACGTTTGGCCTGCTCGATTATCGCATCGGTCTTTGGATTGCTAAAGCCTACATAGTTACAGCCACCATTGTCTATTTGCGAGGAGTGAAATAGTTTATAAGGGTCTTCGAGCAAGCCAGCCGCCCAGCCGGCGATGTATGCCTCGAACCGCCGGCCGGTAAGTCTGCTAAGAATTACTGACCATTCCAATGGGTCAAGAATAACTTCTATGCCAGCCCTTGCCATCTCGTCTTTCAGGAACCTTGCCAGCCGATTATATAGTGCCGAATCGCTCGAAAACATAAATCTAAATCTAAAAGCGGTTCCATCTTTATCTCGCAGGCCGTCTCCATTGTTGTCTATCCAGCCGGCCTGCTCAAGTAAATCAACCCCCTTAGCTGTGTCATAAGGCCACGGCTCAATAGTCGTGTCATTTTGATTTCCTTTTATATAGAATGGCCCCGTAATCACCTGCCCATTGCCTTCGAGAAGATGCCGAACTATTTCCTCGCGGTTTATCATATAAGTCATAGCCAAACGAACACGCTTGTCGCTGAAAAAGGGGGTATTTTGATTCCAGCCGATATAAAAAAAGGGAACGCCGGGATTCCAGTACGCCAGACTATAAAACTCCTCACAGAACTTTTGGTCATCAGCCAAATCAGCAAATTGTTCTGGCTCCGGGATGATAATATCTACCTGGTGACTACGCAATGCCTGGATGCAGGCCAAAGGATTAGTAATAAATTTGTAGATTATTTTCTTAAGCTTTGGTTTGTCGCCCCAATAATTCTCATTGCGGCTTAACACTATTTCCCTGCCTGTATCCCATTTCTCAAGTACATACGGCCCGCTGCCAACCGGATTAGATATATGTTTATTGAATTGTGCTGCATCTCTGAATTTATAAATATGCTTTGGAAGTATCCCAACATCCCAAAAGGACAAAATCTCAAGAGTCTTGAAGTAAGGCCTTTTCATAACAAATTTCACCGTCCGCTTGTTGACCTGGACAGCCTCAGCTACGTCGATATACAGGCCGGCTATATTAGCGGCATCTATCGCCGGATTGATAATGGTCTGATATGTAAAAATTACGTCATCTGCGGTAACAGGCGCTCCGTCGGAGAAATGTACATCGTTTCTTAGCCGAAATGTTATCTCCATGCGGTCACTGGAGCCAGCCTGCCCAGAGTGTACGACGGGCAGGACTTCGTAACTTTCAGCCAGCCGGGGTTTCAGCTCCAGCGTATCAAAATCATAAACCAAAAGCGGCTCAAAAATATTGCCCCTGGTAATCCATCTGCAATATACATCATTTTCTGCAGAGATAGGATTTAGCGTTTTTGGCTCGACGCGCGACGCCCAAATCAGCCAGTCGCCTTCATCGCGTGCATCGGATTGCGCCAATGTAAGAGCTTGTAACAGAAGGATGTTCGATAGTAGTGGGAAGATAAAAGATATGATCCGCCA
>CAZQKO010000232.1:0-1762 GCA_964593945.1 uncultured Pirellulales bacterium
AGCTTTTGCACCACATTTTTCAAAAGCTATCGAATCGCAAAAGAAATAATCGCTGCAAGTAACGACGCAATAGTCATCGGTATAGGAGGATTTGTAGCGGCGCCGGCCTGCCGGGCGGCTCATAAACTAAAAGTGCCTGTTGTACTCTTGAATGTTGATATTGTGCCGGGTCGTGCGAATAAACTCATAGCCCGATGGGCGGATGAAATTTACGTTCAATTTGAGGATACGATTCAATATCTTGCCAAATTCAAGAAAAAGATTAATATTGTCGGCTGTCCCCTCCGAGGGAGCTTTTCTAATCCGCAGCCGGAAAAAGCAATCGAGCAATTAGGTCTTGATAAAAATAAAAAAATCCTGCTCATTACCGGCGCATCGAGCGGCTCAGAAAACATTAACGACACTATCTGTTCGCTGCTGCAAAAGCTTGGCGGTTTCGCCGACAACTGGCAAATAGTTCATCTGGCAGGTCGGGCTAACTTTGAAAAGGTCAGCCAAAAGTACGCCGGTGCCAAAATCAAATATAAGGTTCTCGGATATTATGATGACATGCAGAATCTATTAGCTGCTGCGGATTTAGCGATTGGTAGAAGCGGAGCGGTAAGTGTAGCTGAATTTGCCGCAGCGGCTGTGCCCAGTATCTGTATGCCTTATCCGTACCACAGGGACAGGCATCAATATTTAAATGCAGGTAAGCTTGTTGGAGCCGGAGCGGCGATTATCGTTGATGACCTGCCGGACGCAAAAGATAGAGCTGGATGGCTGTGGGAGGAGCTGGAAGTGCTGATGAAAGATGAAAAAAAACGGCAAGGGATGGCTGATGCCTGCAGGAGAGTTGCGCGTTTGGATGCCGGCTATAAAGTTGCAGAGAAGCTCGTAAAAATCACCTTATAGAAAGAAACAGTAATTTCAGACTTGACTTGTAGGATTCCAACGGGCAGTGTCAAACACCGAATTATATAACAATTTTTAGAGAAAGAACAATGTGTGACAGATGTGGATGTTCGCCAT
This sequence comes from uncultured Pirellulales bacterium, assembly GCA_964593945.1. GTDB lineage: Bacteria > Planctomycetota > Phycisphaerae > Sedimentisphaerales > Anaerobacaceae > CAZRMQ01. Next base: position 1,012 of record CAZQKO010000232.1, read on the forward strand.
GCAGGATGTGTGGTCTGCCGATAGAGGATGGAGTTTGTTCAGGTTGTGGCGAAATCCCTGATGAGTGCTATTGCGAACCTGAAGAGCAAGATGAAGAATTGGAAGAGGATGAAGAAGAGTATGGGGATATAGAAGAGGAGCTGGAGTAAGACAATCATATTTTCACGTAGGTTCGCTTTGTTGATAAGCTGCAGATTATTTCGACTTACGTCAGGTACAAGCCATCACCATACCTATTGAGTTTTATAGCGACTTTAATAAGTTGTTCTCTGCACTTTTGCAGACGAACTGTATATAGTCTGCCTGCAAGGGGAGTTAAGCCGGGCGTTACGCCCAAATTTCTTTGATTGTTGCAGCATTTACAAGTGAGACACGTAGCTGCGAGAAAATCAAAATCAGGAATTTACTTGTAAATATCGGTTATTCATGTTAGGATCAAATCACTTCGGGGCCATAGCTCAGTTGGGAGAGCGCTTGCATGGCATGCAAGAGGTCGTGGGTTCGAATCCCATTGGCTCCATTCCCATAATCTCTTATAATCTGAACGGTGTACGCCGCGTCAGCATATCCATTAGCATTCAGCCTTAATTTGTGCTATTTTTAAATAAATCGGAGCCGAGACGAGTGCACACCTTACCCGACCTTGGAGCAAGGAAAATCGGCTTTGACCTGTCCTGAGCTTGTCGAAGGATTGGGTTTGTTTTTCCGTGGCCCGAAAACGGAAAATTTCTCATATTCTTTTTATATCAAA
>CAZQKO010000233.1:0-1545 GCA_964593945.1 uncultured Pirellulales bacterium
CGATGCTCGGTGGCAGCCATCGCGGTAAAGGTGTCTTTATCAAAATTCTGATTAGGCTTGAGCCGATAGTTAAGGATGGTTATAGCTTCATAGTCTTTTTCAATCTTAAACTTTGGCAAAAGTCTCCCTAAAACCGATAGCGGCATCCCCTGCAAAGGCCCAAACTGCGCAACGGTCTGGCGGAAATTCTTAGCTGAATACATCTCCCTCATAATGTTAGATTTCTCAACTAAATCTGTATATCTGGCCGCTGCCTGCTTCGGATTATCGAATGTCTCAGCGATAGCCTTTGCAGCTTGTATGCCGGAATCGATGGCGTTGTGAAGGCCCTTGATTTTCAGCATATTCACAAAGCCGGCACTATCGCCTAAAATCATAACGTTGCCTTTTCCGATACCGCTGGTCTGCGGGTCTCTCGGAATTGCGTAGAAACCTCCTTCGGGAATCATTTTTGCGCCAGCCTCAACTACCTCGCCGCCATCTATAAACTGCTTTACGAAGCGATGATTCTTAAAATTAGTGAGCGCATCCTGTGGATTAAAATCATGGTATTTCCAGTCTGCGCCGACAATCATGCCTACCGAAAGATGGTCATTTGCGCCTGCATACACGATGCCGCCGCCGAACATGCCCGGTCCAACGACCGGCGTCCATATCGGATAGCCCATCGCGTGAACGACCCGGCTGGCTGTGAATCTATTGTATTGCTCTGGGCTTACTTTTATAAGCTCTTTTACGCCTACTGAGTATAACTGGTGACATTGCCTTTGTAAGCCTGCCTTTTCTACAAATTTTTCCGTCACCAGGCCGTCGCAGCCCTCAGCAAGCACTACAAAATCAGCTTTGATAGTTTCACCTTCGACATAGTTGGGCTGTTTATGGCCTTCCTTATCAAGTCCCTGGTCAACGAGCTTGATGCCGATCGCCTTTCCGGCATTGTCGTCGAGAATAATGTCTTCAGCGGCAAAGCCGGTCAGCACCTCTGCGCCGAGATTTTTTGCGATTTGTCCCATCCATTTAGTGAGCTTACTTATCGAGACGGAATAATCACCCTTGTGTATCATTTGGCCGAAGCCAAGGTGGAAAATCTTTGCGAGCCGAATCATAAAGAAGATGTTGAATGACAGCTTCTTTCCCAATAAGAACATAATGTTGTCTTTGTCGATTTTATTCGCCAGTACATCTTTGGCTGCATCGGTATCCTGCCAGCCGGGCACAGCCGAATCCAGCAGGCTGTGCAGCGGCTCAGCTTCTAAAACCGCACCGGAGAGATTGTGATTGCCCAGGTCGGCTGCCTTTTCGATGACACAAACATCAATCTCCGGCTTTAAGCTTTTTAATTGTATAGCAGTAGCTAAACCTGCCGGCCCAGCACCGACTACCAAAACCGTTACCTTGTTATATTCCTGGTTGTTTAACATGTTCATTTGCTTCACGATAAAACCCCCCAATAAATGGGGTATGTGTTTAGCCAGATATTAAATACACAGCCATCCCCAAGCTTGGACCCTGCTTTGCAGGCTCTTGCGCTTGAGGCTGCCACCC